>NZ_QOZW01000001.1:0-203503 GCF_008368885.1 Bacillus sp. BPN334
TCGAACTTTATGTTTAGTAGGGCATACCCCATCATCAAGTTGAAATTTTAAAATACCCCCAAAACGAGAAAATTGTACGTTTTAATCTGGAGACGTCAATTTTCTCATTTTCGGGTATTTGCTTTTCTTAGCTTGATGGTGATGGGGTACTGCCACATCGCTATCAAGCTAAGCTTATACAAAGTCAATTTTAGGCGAGATTGTTCCTTTTTTCTAAAGGGCAAGTGTAGGTGATTGAAAGATTTGCATACGAAATAAACCCTAACGGGTTTCACTTTTTTGAATTAAGCGGCTTGATTGTCCGACATAGTACAATTATAAACGACACCTAATATATCAAAAACTGCTTTCTTCTCATACCTATGGAATTTTCGCCCGTTTTGCTGTAGGAGATTGAACAGGCGAAGTAATACCTTTGATAGCTCTTGGGTGTTTTCTTACGATTAGTCAACCTGTATTTTTAGTTTTTTACTGGAGTGAATATCAGAATGAACAAGTACTTGTTATCATGCATACCAAAAACCCCTAATATATACTCGTTTTTTTACTAGGGGTGAGATATGATATGATGAATGAAACTATGATATTAGGCCGTTAACCGATAATCATAGTGGATATCATGTGTAATAAGGTGAAAGAGGAGTTTCAAGAACTTGTTTACACATGCAATGGACGCAACTTTATGACATTTGTTATAGGGTTGCGTTTTTAATTTATCGTAATACTCAACAATGTGATTTTGTCCGTAACGTCGTTGTTTAATCATGTTCTGGATGATGAGGAAAAGGAGCTTCCGCAAATGTTTATTTCCACGTTTATTGATTTTATCTTTAAAAAAGGTTTTACCTGATTGAAAACGGCGTATATCAATACCAGCAAATGCATTGAGTTGCTTGTTATTGTTAAAACGAGTAATATCTCCTATTTCAGCCATCAAGCGTACTGCAGTATTCGGTCCAATCCCAGGAAGACTGAGAATGATATCGTATTCTGCACGTTGCTCGGCTATATATACCATCTTGTTAATACAGCATTCTTTTTGGTGAAGAAGCTCTTGATAGCGCCTTGCGTATAATTTGAGTTGATCACACAGAACATCGTTCTGAGAAACAGCAGGATAGGAAGTTTTCGCTATTTCAAGTATTTGAATCGCTTTTTTCTCCGCTGTAATATTTGATATTTTTTTATTGGTGTTGGCACGAATACGATTTTTTATAATGGTTTTTGAAAGACCTAAAATATAATCTGGGTGGGGGAATAGTTGAACAAAATTTAAAAACAAATCAGATTTACTGGTAAATATTCTCTCCGACTCAGGAAATGTTAATTGGATTACTTTATGCATACGACCACGAATTATCGATAATTCACTATCCAGTTCGCTATACAATCTAGAAAGAGATTTTAACTGATGGAATAAGTTATTAGTTCCATTAGATACCCTTCGGGTAACTGTGAAATGAGTGAGAGCTAATCGGTGTGCATCGCTTCGATCGGTCTTATGAATCCGTAAGGAATCACATTGTAGCTTGGCTTCTAATGGGTTTAATAAACAATATGTATACTGATTATCTTGCATAAATCGTTCTAGCTGCCTGGAATAGATTCCTGTTGATTCGAAAACAATTTCAGGTGATTCGCCGTTTTCATCTGTAACCTTGTTTTCATCTGTAACCTTATGTATCTTTTCTTGTAGCTTTTTAAAATCTGGCTTAGTATGCTTGATTTCACTTTCGAATACGCATTGTTTTTGTACATTATAAATGACCATATAGCTTTTACCCATACTGACATCAAATGCAATAACGTGTTTCATATAGCTCCTCCTCAGGTGGGATTGAAGTCTTCAACTTACACTTATCTATTCTCATTTCTTATACACGATCTCGAAGACCAACATACTAAAAACTGATTCAAATAAGGTAAGTGAAGAAGGTCAGTTTTGTATACGGATTCAGGATCCCAAAACACCCACGACCTTCTCTTCACTTCTACTATATAAAAAATAGTAGTGCGAACCACTGCCTTGGTCTACACTACTAATCTTAGTATGTTTTGTATAGTTTGGAATAGAAGAAGGAAATAGTCTTTAATCATATATATGGCCTTATATTCACTCAGTTCTCGTTTCTTTTTCATAAGAAGTAATTGCCGCATTTGAAACATGGTAGAAGAACAAAGTAGAATGGCAATCAGTTGCCCATACAAATGGCATTCCAATCGTTCTCGTTTTATCTTTTTACAATGATGAATATGAAAGAATGATTTCCATGTTTTAAATAAAATCTCGATTTGCCAACGTAAAGAATACCAATCATGTACTTGTCCCATTGGGACAATATCTATAGGGGTATTTGTCATATATACATTGATACCGCTAAGTCGTTTACTACGAGCAGAATACTTCATTCCTTTCTTTTTTTCTCTTACCGTTTGATCGTGTAATCGTTTTTGTTGTTGTTCTTTTGTTAGTCGATGAACAATCACACGAGTTGGTACTTTATCAGTCATTCCTACATAAGCGTTGGATATTTCATATGTTTGTCCTGGCTGAAGAGAGTTCATTAAAACCTCCATATCTATTTGGATATACTCTGTACCCTTCTTAATTCTGCCATCTTGAAAATAATCAGGGTTTGGATTTTTTTGATAAATACGTGTATTCGATTTAATACGTGAGATATAATAAGCCTTTTTATCTTGTATATGTTGAAGATCTTTCAAATGAAAATAACCTAAATCTTGGATACATAAATCATTCGCTGTTACAGTTGGGGCACACAGGGAACCGTAGGTTCGATCATGTTGTTTACCTGGACCTGTATGAATATGAAGGAATTGTCCACTTAATAAATCATACTCAAGCTGTATCTTTACTCCCGCTGTATGGCTGCATCCTCCCGCACCAGGATAAACCGATGAAAATATATCCGGGAGTTGAAATGCAGTTGAATCTAAAATACGAATACGCTTGAAAACAGAAGTGTATGGAGAAGAAATCGGCATAGATGCGGCCAATTTTTTGCTTAGTAGTTCGGCTAGTAGGTGTTGTAAAAGTTGGACGGCCGCCTTATTAAACCGTTGATTCAGTCCCTCAGGACTGATGAGTACTTCTGTTGATGCTTCTAAACAGCTAGATAACTGAGTTAAAGAAGTCATAGCTACATTTTGGCTCATCCATACACATAAAGCTACTAAATCTTTTGCTTGGTACTTACTGGTTCGTTGTACAAAGCCAACATCTCTAGCAAGATCCCGTAAAGCATTTGGAGATAGTACACTTTGAATCTCTTGAGCAAATAGTTGTAATTCGTTAGACACAGAAACAAACATAAAAAACGCCATCCTTTCCTATGATTCTACAGAAAGAATAGCGTATTTTTTCGCTCGATGACGATGTGGTGTTACCTCAAATATAATTATTTTATTTGAAGGTTGTAGTTTTAGAATAAAGTTTGTTCAAAATGGAGTTGCTCTTTTAATATAAGAATATGATTTTTATAAAACAGATTGTTCGGGCAAATACCTCAAAGATTAGTTAGAGGAAGTGATCCCCTTCAGAAACGTCTTTGTCTGCTTCAGACTAAGTATACTGGCTGGAGAGGCCATATCAAACTGATAGCCGTGACCAGCTTTTATCTCATTGGGATCGAAAAATAAAGAAGTAACTGGGATGTCCTTTTCTTGAAGTGTAGCGACGAAAGTCCTGGCTTGTGTTTCAAATGAATTCGTGTTGCCGTCGGTTACAAATGCAGGAGGGAAGTCTTTAGTGATATACTTTGACAGATTTAAGACATCAAACTTCGGATTGTCCATCCAGTTCTTATCATCCAAAATGCCCCAGCCCATACGTTTGATTATGAATTTTTGCACGGGTTTTAGATTGCTGTGCTGAAATGCTGTAATATCGTAGGGGGCGCTATATAGTAATAAGCCCTTGATTGTATTCGTCGATACGGATTGCGGGATTCCCACGAGATTTGCATATTCGGAATTGGTTTGAATCAGGGCAAACTCCCCGGCCAAGAAAGCTCCCGCTGAGGAACCGGCCAAGATCACCTGCGATGGGTCCAAGGGGTATTTTTGAGCTAACTGGTGCAAATAAGACAATACCTCGCCGACCTGCTTCGTCTGATCAAACAAAGTAGCCCCTGGCGCTAACTCGTAATTCATGGATACTACAGCAAATCCTTCCGAGGCAAGCGCCCTTGAATAATCCGCAGGCATATACTTGTCTCCATTAATAAAGCCTCCACCGTGGATAAAGATGATCACAGGCAGTGGCTTCGAATTAGTTTGAGGAAGGTAAAGGTCCAATTTATTTTCTTGGTACTTGGATGGATATGAGATGTCAGAGAGAACCCGAGTTTGTTTCATAAGAGCGGGCAAATCGGATGGGTGGGAGCCATAATTTTCAGGATTATTCTTGCTGCCAAGCATTTGGAGCACCCAAATGCTTGGCTGAGGTGTCCAAATGGTGAATGCAGCCGTGATTAGCACAATCATCAAAACTGCAATCCCTATAAACTTGACTAATTTGAAGTTGCGCTTTTTTTCTACTCGTTGGTTGGGTATTTGTACTTGTGTCATCGGTTAACCTCCTGCATCCATGTCCTCGGTCTCAGCATAACCGGTTATTTTTAATATGAATTTCATGGACGGTATCGTTTATTTAATTATATCACTTCTAATTTGAATCGTAATTCAAAAACTTATTCAATTAAAGCGCCTTTTAATTGAATAACAGAGGAGTTTCTATTAGCTAATTTAGCGAAAATGGAAAAATATTAAGGTTGATATACAAAGACGTGTAGTAATCGACCTATACTGCAGTAATAATAATACTTATAATCATTAAAGACCATTCTATAACTGGAGAAAAGTATCCGTTCGTACTTAATGTAGAAGAACTTACACCAAGTATTAAAATAACTATTTGTAAAGGTCAGTTTTTAACCAATCTGAATCCCCCTTTAAACAATAAAGATGTAATTGATTGTAAGGTAGTTATCTATGGATATTTAACTTATTTTTTTGGGGGGTATTCGCATTTATTAGCTTGATAGCGATGTGGCGAGACCCCCTATATGTCTTAACAAGATAACGCGTATTAATAACCTGACACGCCCTAAACATCATAAACATATTCCCACCACCACCTTTAATACAAATTACCTTTTACCTATCCTTATACTCACATCTTTATCAAAGCTTTTTCAGTTTCATACCCTAACTCTAATTGATAAAATTCTTCTAATGATTCTACAGCTCCTGCAAATTCTAAAATCTTAGGAATTTCTTTTCTTGATTGATAATAAATTGTTTTTGCCTGCGGTATTTTATGATCTGTTTGTACGCTCTTCATTCCAACATTTAACTCATTATGTAGCACACGAACAATATTATTTAATACATCAACAGAACCATGTATACGCAAACGAGGACGGATATAAATTCCTTTTTTATATTTCCCTTTCATAGTGCTGACTTCATGTAACAAGCGAATATACACACTAACAAATACCTTTTCACTAAATGCTCCTCTTGGAAATACTCGATTTCCTTTTGAAATTGGTGTCCATCCCATTTCTTTAATCATTTGTAAAAATGGATGATTAATGTTTATACCTACCTCCCAAAAACCACTTTTTTCTTCAGGTAATCTCTCATTATACCTTACTGTGTTACTTCTAATAATTAATTGGCGGAAGCGTTCAGGAATCCATTGTTGTTTATTTCTTATAGTAAAGCTATCCTTTCGTTTTGATCCGAATCTCCAAGCAATTGCTAATGCTTCTGCAAATCCATCTGTTTCAAGAAATTGATTAAATTGTTTTTCCTCTTCCTCAGTTAAACTGAATTTTTTACTCATAACAAATTCCCCTAGCATCAATTAAATTGTCGTTTTCCAACACACATTATTTCAATTTATTCCTTAGAACTCCTTTTTTGAATCTTCCCTAAGACAATAATCCCTATACTTATTGTCCCTACTATCACTAATACAAAACCAATCCACCACAACACCATTTTCAATCCACTTATAACTTCTTCCCCTGATCGTCCAGATGCCCAAAAACTATACATAACTAAAAAAATAAACCCCACTAACAATATTAATGTATCAAAATTTATTTTCTTCATTTATCTTCCTCCCCCCTCATCATTTCCCTTTTCCTTTTTTCTTTTAGCTCGTTGCAAGGTACTCACACTAATTCCGGTCATTTCTTCTACTTCTCTATAAGATTTCGTTTTCAATAAATCAAGTGCATGATCTATTTGTTTCTTAGTAAACTTCTTTGGACGTCCTTCTTTAAAATCCGGATTCAACTTTGCAATTGCTTTTCCTTCTTGTGTACGTTCTACAATCATATCTCTTAAGTTGTGAATAAGGTATTCTTTTAGATACTCCAACGCAGCTTCTCCTCACAAAACCAATTTTATCCATTTACCATATAAAAAGGAGTTAATTCGAAAATCATTAAATGATACAGATTTTATGGTGAATTCAAAATATGGGGTAGGCAGATATTTTTACACATGCTAAATTAAGAGCTTTGCCACTAAAAAACAACACCTACAGTATTTGTAGGTGTTGTTTTTTCATCTTTTAGACTTGTAAAATATTTCGTATTTCTTCTATGCGCAAATTTGTAAACTTCGCAATATCTTCTATTGGCATTCCATTTTTGTGCATACCACGAATAAGTTGCATTTTCCCTTCTTCTATGCCTTCTTCTATTCCTTTTTTAATTCCTTGCTGCTCTGCATGAGCAAACTTTGCAGCCTCATCCATAAGAGCTTTTTCCCTTGCTTCATAGGCTTGTCGAAAAGAAGAATCTTGACTCATACGCTCCCATTTATCCATTGCTTTTTGTAAAATCGGATCTTGATTCATGGCAATATCCTCCAATGTTTGGGTTAATTGTTCATCTTCATTTGCTGGGAGTAATAATAACCAACGAACAAATGTATCTTCCCAGGGATTGACTTGTTCATTTCGCCACTGTTGCATCAATTTCGGAATCTCCACAATATGAACTTCGATATCATCACTCAACAATTTCTTTTGTTGTTGATTCCATAAGATTCCCGTTGTATGAAATGCATCATATTCAGGAAACATAACGAAATTCAACAAATTAATTGTAATGGTTTTATGAAGAGCACTATACGGCATTCCTTTTTGAAGTTGGGATGTGTATAGTCTTCCCCAGTAATAAAGGCTACGTTTTATCATATTATGGGTGTTATTCATTTGTATTTCTATATTTACTTTCGTGCCGGTATCTAATGTAGCGGAAATGTCTAGTATTGATAATTTATCCTCTTCATGTTCGCGATGTAAATGAGGATCTTCTAATTGTAAAGAAATAATAGGTGATTCTAACGAATCTTGTAACGTTGCATTTAAAAAGGCAACTAAAATATCTTCGTTACCACTTGTACCAAATAATTGTTTAAAAGCAAAATCAATACGCAAATTCACTAATTGTTGATTGGACATGGGTTTTCCTCTCCCCATCTCATAAGATGTTTTTCTTTCATTGTACATAAAAGAGTAACATACATGCAAACAGGCTCTTATGTAAATACACATAAGAGCCTGTTTTATAACAACATACAATACAAAATTAGATTGTTGCATAGAATGAAAAATTGCTGACTGTAAGAAAAACTCAAAGCTAGTATACAAAATAACAAAAAAGAATTCAATACTTACAGATCCCTTCACCAGCAATATTTAGTTTTTGAATTTTCTTTCATTTTAATTTATACTAAAGTAAAGAGACATGTCTCCTTTAGGCTATGTTCGTTACAAAACCAATTCCTATATATGGAATTGGTTTTGTAATTTATTCACTATAAACATGCATCACGTTTGCGGTTTAATATCCCTAATCAAAATCCTTTTATGCTATAATTTTCATAGTGACAAGTCTCTTCTATAAATAAAAATTTTATTATTGACAGAACATTCATAACATTATGTTGGTTTACATCTTAATTTGAATGACTTTAATATTAATCTCTCTTTTTATTTGTGCTTAAATTTCTTGAATAACATATACTATAACAAAAATATCGTGGTTTTTACGATGTTTTTGTACCTATCATTGTTTTTTAATGAAATTTAGGTTTCATAACTACACAGTTAGCATTTTAAGGAATGATTTAAATATGAATAAATGGCTTTCTTTAGAACTAGAAAGAATTATAAAAATCCCTTTCCCTCCTCATTCTACAAACTGGCCAACTACTTCCCCTTTTTGTTTATTTAATTACAATGGAAATTTATTTACTTTAACAGGTAACAGTAAGAATGGCCCATTCACTACTCCCTTTTTTACAGTTAAAGCAGTAGATACTAAAAAGAATTGTGCCTTACTTGAATTATTATTTCCATTTCCAGTTATAAAAAATAAAAACACCCAAAAAATGCCCTTAAATACATTTTGTTGTGTTGAAAAATTATTTCATACAGAAAATCAATTATTTGTAAATCTTGCTGACTTATGCGGCTTGACCTTTGTAGACATTCCAACTTTTGATTGTTTGATAAAATCAAGAGTGATAAAAAATAGTTTGTGTTTAACCTATTGTTTAACACAAACTTGTCCATCTCGAATTATATGGAAAAAAAGTAAAAAATATCGAAATAATACAGCCACCATAACAAGTTCTTATAACTCTGGAACAAATTCAGAATTACAAATATTTTTATATACTAAAACCAAAACTTATAATTTGTTCATCCCGAAGGGACGTTGTAAATCAATTACTGTATCAGATTTAGAATATATTAAAATCCCCACTCCACAAAAATTTGCCGCTGGTACTATACAAATACAACTTAATTATTATTACAAAGAAAAATATTATTTTTAAAATTATATTTTTTCTGTTTAATCATGACCACAATCTAAAAAAGGACATACACTATTAATAAATTAATTGCACTATTCCTTAAAAAGGGGCGTTTATAAATTGGCCAACAAACTAAATTTCACTGGACCACTCGGATGTTGCGGTATTAGTGGGAAAACAGGTCCTACTGGAGTAACTGGCCTTACTGGAATAACTGGTCCTACTGGAATAACTGGTCCTACCGGAGATACTGTCACCACTAATTCCATGTTTGCTTCTAATACAATTGGTAGCGCCATTAATGTCGCATTAGGTGGAGCTACTAGTATTCCTCTTCCTAATAATCAAGATTTAGATGGTTTTACAGTTAATGGGACAAATACCACTTTTACAGTACCACAATCAGGAAGATATTATATTACTTATCAAATTAATACTACAGCTGCAGTAGGTATCGGTGCTGGTTCAAGAGTTTTATTAAACAATACTACTCCTATTCCCTCCTCTATATTAAGACCAGCTATCAGTGTATCTACTTTTAACAATGATGTTATTGTTAATTTAGTTGCTGGAGATACAATTCAACTACAATTATTTAGTAGTATTCTTTTAGTTGCTACACTGTTATCAATCGGAGGTTCAGTTGGAGCAGCCTTAACAATCATCCGAGTGTCATAATATGTACACTTAGTGAAATTTCTTTTAACCCAGAAATTTAATGGTCCAAACACAATCTGAAAATGAAACATACAATAGTGTATCTTGTTTATAAAATTAGGGGGAATGAATATTGGCACAAATAGGGAATTGTTGTACTGAACAACTATGTTGTGTAAATGATGCCGTATGTTGTACTATTATTCTAGATGATACGGATGGAACTGCTTTACCTATTTGGGATGATAGTACTACATTTGTGATAAATGGGACAATTATGGTGGAGAATAATGGTGCAGTTGGAGTGGGATCAACAGCGGCTCTTACTGTAAATGGAACCGCTGTTGGTGGATTTGTCGTCGCACCAGGAGAATGTAGATCTATTACGATGAATGATATAAATTCAATTGCAATTGTGGGTTCTGGAACAGGTACATCTAGTGTTAAGATTTCTTTCTCATTAAATTATAAATTCTAATATAAAAAAATATAGTTGCTTTGTGTTTTTACCTCCACAAAGCAACTATATTTTTATTGGGATTTTCAACGCCCCCATACAACTTAATTTATAATTATAAAATCAAACGTATTTTGTTTTTGAATCCCCTTTCATTTTTAGTTATATTAAATTAAAGAGTCAGGTCTCCTTTAAGTCTATGTATGTTAATGAATTGCACACAAAAAAGAAATTTTTATATAGTTGAATTGTTTTTTGTTATCCGATAAACAATCACACGAGTTGATACTTTATCAGTCATTCCTACATAAGCGTCGGATATTTCATATGTTTGTCCTGATTGAAGAGAGTTCATTAAGACCTCCATATCTATCTGTATATACTCTGTACCTTTCTTTATTTTTCCATCTTGAAAATAATCAGGGGTAGGATTTTTTTGATAAATACTTGTATTTGATTTAATACGAGAGATATGGTGAGCCTTTTTATCTTGTATCTGTTGAAGATCTTTTAAGTACCCCCCCTAAATCACGGATACATAAATCATTTGGTGTCACAGGGAACTATAGGTTCGGTCATGTTGCTTACCTGGACCTGTATGGTTGCATCCTCCCACCCCAGGATAAATTGGTGAATATATATCTAGAAGTTGAAAATGCAGTTGAATCTAAAATACGAATACGCTTGAAAACAGAGAGTATGGAGAAGAAATTCGCACAGATGAAATTAGATTTTAATTGTAGATATTCTAAAATAACTACTGAAATGACAAATATAAGTGCACTTACAATAGCAGTTAATACATTTTTTCTACAATAGGTTGTATAATAATTGTACCAATAGAAATTATCACTACAGTTTGTGCTAATGTCATCTGCGAAATAGACTTTCTACCTGCTAGTCATAATAAAAGAATACCACTCAAAATTAAAATAAAAGATTCCCAAATAAAATTCATATAATTTCCCTTTTGTACTCGATTGACAATTTACTGAATATTTCGTAACAAGAACTTTTGTTATAACCCTGCATAACATTTTTAATCTCGTATACACTATTTTTGTAACCAGCGGTTACAAATTATTTCTGTAAGCGCAGCGTTTCTTTTGTACAACGAGCAGTTAGTTTTATTAACTAGCTGCTTTGTTGTGCTTACTAAAGTTTTTATTTAGCTTTCTTGTATAACATTTTTGCTTCTGCTCATACTATAGCTGTAACCTTAAGTTACAACGTGTTGTGGATATCGTTCTTGTTGAACAATAAAGCAGTTAGTTAATTGAGCTAGCTGCTTTATTATTTAAATACACACCACCACTTAATACGTACAAACGAAACATTCATGTGATATTCTTTTTCAATATTAATTTTGTGCAGAGAGTACCTTGAAAGGCACTCTTTCATTTTCAAATGTAGTCTTATCATAATTACTACATGTAAAAAACATAAAAAAAATTGCTGAGAATGAACGAAATAAGTAAATTTCTCTTTTTTATTGTCACTCATTATGTTTGAACTGATTCTTCTGTGCTTACAAATTGTTGTCGTTTCATGAATATAAGTAACATAAACACAGTTAGTATTGAACGATAAATATGAAATGACGCTGTTAACTCACACCTAGATGCGAAACCTTTCCCTTGAAATACAGGTGTAATTTCAAGCTCTGGTATATCAATAATATGCATATATTCTCCAGCAACTCCGACAACCATTCCTTTTATTGACCACGCAAAACCTGTGATGATTCCAGTACTAGCTGCGTCCCCTGTGCCAATTTGTGAGTGCCATCTCCATTGATTGATTTTAACTTTTTTTAGATTTTTTTTAAGTACAGAATGCATCTCTTGCAACTTTTTTACTATCTCTCCCATACTATCAATCTGTGCCATTACTTTATTTTCAATACCGCCCTCTTCTTCCGCTTTTTCAATTTTTTGTCCAGTCTTTTTTTTCTGCTTTTCTATTCTCTCTAACACATTGAACGTATACTTAAATTTCCATACTTTAACTTGTAGTAAACACTGTTTTTCTATTTCTGTATATAAGAAAGTAACTTTCAAAGATATTTTCAAAAACAATATAAACAAAATCATCAATGACAAAATTCCAATCCCAATTACAAGCCACTTCATACTTATCATCCTTTCATTCCATATCCATTATCGACATGTCCAAGGAACATTATACGAATTCTGAAAATTACGTATGAACAATCATCTTTAAATAATGAACGACATATAGCGTCTATCTTAAACCTTTTGTTTTACAATCATAATAATTAAATAGCATGGTAGAATATTGATCATTAAAAAGAACAAAAAGTACACGAGTTCTGAAATGCTACTATATATATTATTCTACTTCGATTGGCTATTTTATTTTTAGGAGCTAATATTACGTTAATGATAAATCTTATATTATATCCTATTATTGATTATTATTCTTCAGAAGGTTCTTCTGTTGGATCTGGCTCATCTTCATCAACGCCATTGCAACCACATAACAAACCTACAGATAAAACAGTAGACATAAAAGTAAGTAAATATTTTCTTTTTTTCACGAGTTTATTACTCCTTTCGATTAAATATTTATGCTATTAAAAACATACGTTTCAAGGTTTTCAAAATAAAACAAGAACATTTATTCTATTCAAAGTAATCCAAACTAATAACTGTCACTATTAAAAGACAACACCCCTCATAAAAAAGCAGATAGCCGGTTACTTGTTTTACAGGAAATCGGCTAATCTGTTTTAAAAGGACATTTTTTATTATCTTACAAAATTGTAATATTACTGTCATGTTGTTGTATTTTTTCTTTAGTGAAAAGGAGTTACAATAATAATAGTAATAGAAATGAGGTGAATGAAATGAAACGATATATAGTAATTATCAGTATTTTACTCGTCTTTACAACAATGTTAACAGGTTGTAACTTTAGCCGTATTGGAACAGATAAATATTATGTTCAAATTACAATGGACGGTGAAAAACTAAAAGACAAATTAGATGATGGATATACAAATTATCAATATAAATTACCTGGGTTTGATGAAAAAGGTAAAGAGAAAACATTAGAGTTTAAAGCAGATAAAAATATTCGTAAAGACGCATTTTTACGAATATATTATTCTGAGAAAAAAGGAGTAAAGTCTTGGGAAGAGGTTAAGAAAGATGAAATCCCTACAAAAGTGAAAGAAAAACTAGGGATAAAGTAATCCAGTAGTAATATAAAACTTAAAAGGAGATTTTTTTGTTAGTTATTAAAAAGTTCTTCTACCATTTATGTATGTGACAATTCAAGCTCTAGTTTTTTAATATACAGTACATGCTTAAATTATTAACTCTTTTGTCTGTTGACATATAAATTTGATATAGGAGGAAGCAACATGAAGAAATGGATGAAAGTAATATTGGCAATTGCAGGAGGAATTCTTGTATTATTAACTGCCGGTGGTTATTATTTTTACAAAACAGTTATTTCACAAATTCCAGAACAAGCAGAGCGGATTGTTTATGATAAAGAACGTGTGTTATCACCCCTAAATAATCAATTAAAAGGAATAAATATAGAAAATATAAAAAAGAAAGAAAAAGATATTGTAAATGCAACTATAGATGAAATCCAAAAAAAGGTTGATGAGAATCAACTGTCGTATGAAGAGTTAGTAAGTGTTTATCTTCTCCGAATAAAAGAACATGATCAAAATGGAGTTTCATTAAATGCTATTACAGAAATTAATCCTGATGCAATTGAAGAAGCTCGTAAATTAGATAAAGAACGTACTATAAATAAGAAATCTAATTTATATGGTATGCCGATTATTGTAAAAGATAATATACAAACGGCTGATGTTATGCCAACAAGTGCAGGGACAGTTGTATTGAAAGATTGGATAGCTGATGAGGATGCTTTTATCATTAAAAACTTAAAAAGACAAGGAGCGTTAATTTTAGGGAAAGCGAATATGTCAGAATGGGCGAATTACTTATCTAATAAAATGCCTAGTGGCTATAGTGGAAAAAAGGGACAAAATTTAAATCCCTATGAACCTCTCGTGTTTGACACAGCAGGATCAAGTTCAGGTTCTGCTACAGTGGTAGCTGCAGACTTTGCTCCTCTTGCAATTGGCACAGAAACGGTCGGTTCTATAGTCGCTCCAGCTTCTTATCAATCAGTAGTTGGGTTACGCCCTTCTATAGGACTTATTAGTAGGACTGGTATTATTCCGCTATCAGAAACGCTTGATACAGCTGGTCCGATGGCTAAAACAGTAAAGGATGTTGCAATACTTCTGAACACAATGGTAGATTTTGATGAGAAAGACGTAATGATGAAAAAAGTAAATGATAAAGAAACAAAAGACTATACAAAAGATTTACTAGTAGAAGGATTACAAGGGAAAAAAATAGGAATCCTTTTCTCTTCTGATCAAGAAGATGATATGGGCAGAAAAGATGTTTTAGATAAAATAAGGAAAGATCTCCAAAATGCAGGTGCTATCTTAACGGAAAATATAAATTTGAATAAAGAAGTAGTAAGTTCAGATCTTCCCACGATTTTAAAACATGAATTTAAGCATGGTATTAATACTTATCTTACTGAACAAAAAAATATACCAGTAAAATCATTAAAAGATGTAATTGAGTTTAATAACAAAGATAAAAAACGAAATGTTAAATATGAACAATCATTAATTGAAGAATCCGCGGACTCTTCAATTAAAAATGAAACATTACAAAACCTTGTCAATAAAGCTCGAATAAATGCAAAAAAAGAATTAGATAAATATTTAGAGGAAAAGGCACTAGATGCCCTTGTAATGATCGATAACGATCAAGTGATATTATCAGCAATTGCTGGTTATCCGGAACTATCAATACCAGCTGGATATGATTCAACAGGTAAACCCGTAGGTGTAACATTTATAGGAAAAGCATTTGGTGAAAAGGAATTATTAAAGCTGGGCTATGCATATGAACAGCAATCACAGAACAGAAAAGCACCCCACCTTTAGAATGAAAGCAACTTATTTTGCATGATCCTGATATTGAAAACCTCTCAAGCTTAGGTGAGTTGATATATTTTGCTGTAAAGTCGTACATTAGGCTCCTTCCGATTGAAATAGAATGTAAAAATGATATTAAAATCACAATGGATGTATTAGATTGAAAAATTTTTTTACAAAACATACGAAATGTTAAACGCATAACATAAAAGCCATTGATATCATCAATAGATATCAATGGCTTTTTGTTTGAATTTTATATAAAATAATAATTTTTATGTGGATTTTTAAATGAAAATGTTCTATAATTTTTATTTTAACGCTGTATAGGGAAATTAGAAGAATTATTGAGTATATCAAATAGTTTTTCCCTTGATTAGATGGGTGATTTCTTCTGAAAATCCACTGTATAACATCTTTTATTCCTTCTGAGGTTTTTGATAAATGTTTTTGTCCTCTTGATTCCAAAACATCTAAAAGAGTGCTGCTAAATCTATTAAGTTATGAACGTATCATTGTTAGAATTATAAAACTTTTCAACAGGACAACAGATAAAATTTATTTTTCGATAAAGTAAATATAAAAGAGTTTTTTTAATATTTCAATTGTATGATAATACGTATAAACATTTAGGAGGTACAATATGAAACAACCTTTCCTCATCGGAATAAGTTTTAGTGACTATAAACCAGGTATGAAATTATGCTTGCACGAAGACTATGAGTCTATACAAAAAGATACCATATTATACTACGATTTAAATCAAGACCTGCACGTCTTATACTATTGATACTGAAAGACATCTCTATCCCTCCTAACAATTAAATTTCAAATTTAACTCTTTAAATATTTTCTCCTCCATATCGGATTCTTATTTAACCAAAATTCACATCCCAAAACACGCACCATAATTATGCGCAGAAATATACATAAGTAACATTATCCTGTGTAATAGTAACGTATATAGAACTTATACATTCTAAATTCAGAGCATTAAAGGAGAGAACACATGTATTTTATTGGCCAATCTTTTCTTTTAGTTTTATGTGGAATTTCCCTATTACGGATAGCTGGAAGAAAATCCATTTCACAAATGACATTAGCTCAAACGTTTATTATGATTTCAATTGGGACAATTATGGTTCAACCCATTGTAGACAAAAGCATAACAAAGGCTATTATAGGCGGTACTATTTTTGTGATCACAGGCATTGGATTAGAGTATTTACAACTGAAATACAACTCAATTGAAAGGTTCATCATAGGAAAGCCTAAAATCATCATAGAAGATGGTACCTTGCAAATAGAAAACTTAAAAAAACTAAGAATGACAGTAGATCAATTAGAAATGAAATTACGCAACAACGGAATCTCACGTATAGAAGATATTAAAACAGCAACTATAGAGCCAAACGGTCTATTGGCATATGAATTATATGAGGAATTAACCCCCTTAACTACCCAAGAATTCAAACGGATCATGAAATCTTGTGGATTTGATTCGCTAGAGTCCCATGAATCAAATCCACAAGATAATCTTTTCACAGAAATTAAAAAGCCTCAAAGAAATCAACACGACTTACTTAAATAAAGAATAATTAAACCGATATCTTTCTTTTTAAGGAATCAGCATATTTTATTTACTCTTTTCGTCAGTTCTCTTTCTATATGCAATTTACAACTAAAAATTAGTGGGAATTACATCTGAAATTAATCGACATTAAGTTTTGAATATTCCTTCAAATTAAGTTATACTAAGCTAAAGATACAAGTCTCCTTCAGGCTATGTTCGTTATAGAAACCATAATCATGCAACACGTTTGCGGTTTACTGCCCCTAATCAAAATCTTTTTATGTTATAATTTTATAGTGACAAGTCTCTTCTATGTACAAACACCTTGTCACTAATCTTCTATCGTTATCTTTTTCGCATCTTAAAAGAGCCATAATCCCAAACATTGGGGATTATGGCTCTTTTTTCTGTTCTTTACTACCAATAGATAAACCGAAATCAATATTTAATGTATTCCTCTCTTCTCCCAAACGCTCTTTATTCCCAAAACTAAATTCACATGTACAGAGTCTAGAAACAAATGTAAAACCGTTAACGACCTCAAACCGTCAACATGTGAAACATTCCATACAAACCCTGTCCGACTTCATCTATCTGTGTTTGCATATCTACTTAAAGACCTCTTAATCTTCCATCAAAACGAAAAAGCAATAATTGCTAACTGTACGGTACACACCTATAAACTATCCAATTTTTCATAAACAGATTAAAAAACATTCAAAACCAACCTAAAACTATTAAAAACTGAATCACTAATATCTAACTAATTTACTACATTGATTGCTGTTAGTAATCAATCTAAAACTGAAAGGAAAAGTATACAAATGAAAACAAACACTTATTCAAACGAAACGAGGAACTCAAACATGCACCTAGTTAGCAAATACGCACACATACTCTTCGAAATAAAATGTGAAACAGCTATCAACGATGAATTCTGTCACGAAATGGAGAATATTTTAGACGATAGCGAAACTGTTTTTGCAGAAATTAAACGATTAACTTTAACCGTATTTGCAATGGGATACATACAAGTTTCTAGAAGATTAAACCAAAATCCCAACAAACAACAACCTATCATTTTAAATGAGAATATTTATAGTAGGATTTTAGTAAACGATACCGATTTAAGGAAGCGTGAACACAAAATCAAGATAAGACGCAAAGAATTGGAGCGTTTCATTTTAGATTTTGGAAACATCTTAAAAAAACTAGCGTTATAATATATAAAAAGAATCCCTACATTTTATTGTAGGGATTCTTTTTATATCAGGTTCATAACCGTTACATAATTCACTAAAACATGAGTCATAATTGGAACAATAATTCGGTCCGTTTTGTAATACAAATAAGAAGTGACCAGCCCCATAATTATATAAATAGGTATATGGGTAAGTTCACCATGTACAATGGCAAAACACAAAAGGACTAGATAAACCACGAACGAAATGTATCGAACTGTTTACTTGTAATTTTCAAACGTTTTTTCCATTCATCCCTAGTTAGGAAGATAATAATACCTATTACAAAAAATCTATAATTAAATTCACATAACCCCTCACCAATAACTTACCGTTTGTCATTGTTTCAAACATGTCTATTTTCATTAACCCTTTAACTATAAAATCACTACCCAGCCATAAACTGAACCAGGCTAAACCAATCATCAAATACTCTCTTTTGATTGTCTTCACCACTGTGACCACCTTATCAATTTTCGTGCTTACCTACAAAACATCTAAAAATAAAACGAAGAAAAGCGACTTTGATATAAGCCACTTTCCCTTACTTCTTAATTTCCGCCCATTTAAAATTAAATTCCCCACCAAAATCAGTAGTCACAATACCCTTAATAGAAGAACGTTGTAAGTATGAGCGCCCCATTTGATAAAAAGGAGCCACAGCTACATCTTGAAGCAAGATCTTCTCCGCTTGTTTCATCGCTTCCCAACGTTCTTTTTCATCACCGGCCAACTCATTTTTGGCTTTATGTATTAAATCATCATACTCTTCGTTTGAATACTTATCAAAGTTATAAGTACTGTCTGTTGTGAATAAAACTAAAAATGTAATCGGATCAGCAATATCGAGATCAATATACTATTTACTAAAAAATATTCTTGCTTAAAATATGAAAATATCCCAAAAAACATTTAATTAATATATACTGAATGTAAAACAAAACCAAATAACAACACTAAAAAATACCCAAAAATAGGAACCCTCTTCTCCTGACGGTCAATTAAAAATTCTTCTTCATTTTTAATATCTTACGACTTAATTATCCCTAGTAAGGACTAAGAAAAATAACAAAAAAATCGAAACTTATCCAAATCCTCAACGAATATTAGCAACAGATAGGAATGATAAGTTATTCGTTGTAGAGTTAAAACGAAATGTTATTTCAATACATTTAGATTCTAAAATAATAGAAATACTACTTTTCTCCAGAACTAATATACATATATCTTAGCTCGATGATACTAGAATAACACCGTATTAAAAAGAAAATTAAAAACTTATATGAATTTCTATTTTTTATAAATAAAAGTTGAATAAAAAGAATATTCAGTTATAATATTATTATATCTTATTGAAGGCGAGTGATTTACTATGACAGTCAGCTCTTTCCAATCATCAATTAAATTTAGAAAACGGAAGGGTTAATATTAGAAATTTCTTTTATTAAAAGTCTTCCGTACACAAAAACGGAGGGACACACTATATGTTTAGTTATTACAGTACACTTTGTACCGAACTCTATGATTTCACAAAACCTGTAGGGTACTCATTAAACGGTGATATTGAATATTACCAAGAACGGTTAAAATCTTGTCAGGGACGTATTCTTGAAGCAGCAGTTGGTTCAGGACGTTTGCTTATACCACTTCTTGAGGCTGGATATATACTTGATGGCATTGATTATTCTCCAGAAATGTTGAATTCTTGTCGTAAACGTTGTGAAGAAAGAGGATTAAACCCTAATTTATATAAAGCGAATTTACAGGAATTTTCATTGCCATTTAATTATGAAGCGATTATTATTCCTACGGGTTCCTTTTGCTTAATTGAAGAACGAGAAGACTCTCTAGACGCATTGAAATGTTTTTATAAACATCTTCTTCCAGGTGGGCGTTTAATTATTGATCTTCATTTACCTCGCGATTGGAAAACAGGTGAGATTTCTACCTCAACTTTTTCTCTACCAAACGGAGATGGAATTACGCTGGAAAGTAAGGCAATTGAAATGGATTGGCTCAATCAACTTACTATATCCTACATGAAATATGAAAAATGGAGTCAAGGAAAGTTACTCCAAACCGAGTTGCAGCGTTTTGCATTACGTTGGTATGGAATCGAGGAATTTAAGCTTATTTTGGAAAATACCGGTTTTTCTGATATTACATGCTCTGCTAATTATATTTATGGAAAACAACCATCGGCTGCGGATCAAATCATTACTTTTGAAGCCAGAAGAAAAAATGCTTGATATATGAGGAATCTTGTACAATTGTTTCCTTACTTACAATCCATGTAACTTAATAAAAAAACGAATTCCTGTAGAGTTTATTTCAGGTGTAAATTTTCAAACAATCTAAAGTTAGTCTATACAAAACTAGAAATGCATCGTCTGAAATTCAAATCCATAAATTTAGCTTAATAATACTGTAGCTGGATTCCTATAAGCTACAGTATTATTATATTACACTCAAAATAAAGTATTAACATCTGCTTCATATATCATATCCCTATTGTAATTCTATTAGCTTCCTATTACAGCACTGGTAATCAAAATATATAATCCTAATATAAAAAGCACTGCTGCAAGAGAAATCATTGTCCATAAACTTTTCTTATTTACTCCATTTTTATGTAAAAACCAAACAATTACTCCTGGTGTAATCAAAAGTAACAGTCCTCCCAAAATCATTAAAACAAAATCATCTATCATTAAACGTCACCTTTCACCCTTATTTTCTACAACTTTAGCTTTTCAAAGGTTTTAATGTACTTCTGCTAATTCCAATCATTCTTTCCACTTTTTTTATATAAACGATCTTTCAATAACATTAAGAGTATGTTCTATTTGTTCCTTATTATATTTATTTGGTATCCTTTGTTAAAATTAGAATTCGACTTTGCAATCACATTTTCTTCGTTCATATATTATACAATTCTATCACCCTTTCCACTTCCTAAAAAGCACTCACAATCTTAAGTATTAACCTAGCTGTGGGTGTATCTTCTATTATTCTCATGTTTATTACATTTACATTAATTCCCTATTCAGATAACATTTTAATTGTACAGATGGTATTTTCAACCTTACGAGCAAACTAATATAATTTTTTCATCATACATCACGTTACAAATTTGTGTTTTTTATTAGGTTTATGTCGCTTTTTTTTGTGATTTTAAAAGGTAACTCCATTATATAAATAGAATTGTGTAATATAACCAACTATGTAGGAGGTCTATTTATGAAATGGATTTATAAATACGGAGAACCTATTATTATTTTTAATTTTTTTGTTTCTTTATTCATCTATTATCAATTCCAACAAAATATATGGTTAATTTTCTTTTTGACAATAAATTTTTTCTTTTCTTTATTTCTTGTACTACATAACCGTAGATGTACTTATTTACAAAATAAATCTCAAAACATTCACTCTCCTCAAAAACGTAATCTAAATGAAAAAAACACATGATATTTATCTACTTCATGTGTTTTTTTCACTACCTTCTACATCTTAAAAAATAGCAGGTATATATTGTTATAAGACTCTACTTTCAAAATTATAGTTATTCATATGTCAATGTATGCTTTACAAAAAAATACAATTTTATTTTTAATAGAAGGAGTGATATATATTATAGAATATTATCATATATTTTTATTTGTAATGACAAGTATAATTATGCTTTTGTATATTCAACATGCAAAAATACCTACGGTGAAAAATAAATATAAGGTTTTCATAGCCATATTTTTATTTTTTTTCATTAATTATGTGTTTATAAAATATTTGTAGCACGGCGCCAAATCCCTAATAAATTGATATATCAATCAGTATCTGTTTTAGCAACCTAATTTGTATTGTAATTTAAGTACTACTTTATATTTATATCATAAAAAAACATTTATCTGTCTGTTATTATTCTACAATACTGAATTACGTAAAGCTTGTCTTTTATTTTTTAGGCCCCTATAATTCCTCTAGATATTTACTAGCTTGAACAATACTCCACATCCAGATTATAATTAGTATTACCAACAAAATCATTTTAGTATCGGGATAATAGATAGAAACATAATGAAACTTAACGCATAAGAATCCTATGACAATTAAAAAGATCATAAAAATTTTAATAGTTTCAGGGTCACCACTCCCTATCATTTCTCTTATTATAAAGGGTATTAGCTTGGTTAGCTCATGAATTTTTTAATTTATGCTCAATAGCATCCTGTCCATTATATTCTTCAAGTAAGCATATAGATTAAACCCTATAGGGGAGATCACGCTCATTTTAACCTTGTTATACTCTAAGAGATTCTCAAAAATCAAAAACATAATCTGAATTGAGTTTTTGATTTAAAGATGAGTTTTAAGAAACCCTGCAAGCTATTTTCAACTTATTTAAAGTTAAAGTCCCTTTGTCTCAAATACCTATATTTGTTGACGTTTTTTTGGCCAACATTACTACCAATATTACTTAATACAATTCGATGGACAATTTCTACCGCAATTCTTATTTACCTGTTAACGATCCAAAAACAAAAGGAAATTTAATTATAAATTATTAGTGACAGTAGGTAGTCAACATATATGCACGAACACAATTGAAAATTTTATGCAAAGGAAGGTCTGTAAAATGGCATTAGAAAAAGTCATTTCCTATTTCAAACAATATGGTATGGAAGATAGAATCATTGAGGTAACAGAATCTAGTGCAACAGTTGAATTAGCAGCAAAAGCATTACAATGTGAACCTCAAAGAATCGCAAAAACTTTATCTTTTCAAATAGATGATCGTGTTTTAGTAATAGTAACTGCAGGTGATGCAAAAATTGATAATCGTAAATACAAGGAACAGTTTGGGGCTAAAGCAAAAATGGTTGATGCAAACCAAGTGGAAGGGTTAATTGGTCACGCAATAGGTGGTGTTTGCCCGTTTGCTGTAAATAAAGATGTAGAAGTTTATTTGGATGTATCACTACAAAGATTTATAACTGTCTTTCCTGCTTGTGGTAGTGTAAATAGTGCTATCGAATTAACAATAAAAGAACTAGAAAAACACTCAAAATATTTAAATTGGATAGATGTTTGTAAGGGATATGCAAACTAGTATGGCAAAACACAAAACCTTGGACTTTGTCCAAAGCTGCTAGGGAATTCTTCCTTATCCCCCGCCTTAATTACAAATATTTATGTATATTCTGTTCTTAGTTTTCAAATTTGATGGCCGCTAATACTTATTGCGTGATTCGGTTCCATTGCTACACATACGCCATAATTCCCTTGAAATCACAATCTCAGCGATAATATTTCGCCTGTTCCAGAAAAAAGGTTCCTGGTTGCTACTGTATGAAAAATCACGATTTCCTTTATTTTTCATGAACAGTCGTATTTATTTAATCACGGGTATACATTTCTTATCTTATAAATGTATTTATGGTTGAATTAGCACCTCATGATGAGAGATTTGAAATTTTGACTAGAGAACATCAAATGTACCTCACCGTCATTTTCCAAGAGACGAGCGAACGAGAAATCCAGTAACGTGATGTATGATGATAAAATTATTTAAGTTGATGGGCATGTGGCGGTACCCGATTGCTATTATATGTGACATTAAATTTCCTCGTATGCATGGTTTTAAAAGGACCTGTCTCCCACATCAGGTTCCTTTTAATTTGTTAATTAAAAAATCCACGCTAAACTAGACTCATATACTCACACCATCCCTTCTAGACGAGCATAAGATGTACTAACGAACGAAAGGGGGTCATATTATGGGGTTTGGTTTTGGTGGAGGTTGTAACTGTAACAGATGTAATAATCATAGAGAACAGCCTAGAAGAGAAGAAAATCGAAATGATAATAACAATAACGGTAGCCCAGAATTGTTACAATTTTTAAGAACATTAACTCCTGGAACTTGTCTTGTTATTCAGTATGATTGTCAGCCACCTACAAGTGCAACATTCCAAGGGTTCCAAGGTAACAAGGTAATCATCCTTTCGGATTTTGATTGTTTCCCTGGATTAGCGCGTATTGCAATCAATAAAATTAACGTAGTTTCTGTAAATTCTCCTGATTGCAGCCGTTTCTGCTGTAAACGTAAAAAATGCGATCATCATCACAGTCTTTGTGATGAATATGATATCTAAAAATTAAAAAATCAGAAAACAAATTCTTTTAATTTATAAGCTTACTTTTGCAAGAAAAACACCTATTAATAAAAATAGGTGTTTTTCATTTGTATTTTTTATTGAAATAAGCAATAATAACAAACCAATTGATAAATACAAACATACAATACTGTAAGGGACAGCATCCAAATGTTCCAAACACCAGTGCCAAGAGATAAAACTACGAACTATTTCTTGGCACTTTTTATATAAAATTAAAATAATTTTTTTCAAATTGTATAAGCTTATTTACATACTATTAAGGAGCTATTGATCCTTAAAATCCACCAACAGCTACACCTATAATTTACCCGCGGAATAAAAGTAAAATTCTATAATTCTTCCTCTTAGTATTAATAGCAAAATGAATCTATTTACATGTATTTCTTACTTCTCCTTTAAATTCATTTCCTATAGAATATTACCATTTTTATCCAATCTATTATTATAAATCTGTATATACTATTAATAAAATAAAATAATATTATAAAGGAGTTATGCTAATGGAAACTACCAATGGTAAACCTTATGTAAACACTAACGAAGGAGTATTTACTTCTATAAAATTACAAGAAGCTATTGATCAGGCTTTTCGAATACCTGTATTTTTAAGCACAGTAAATACCTTAAATCAATTACAACAACAATTTTTAGATCGACTCATTTTAGAAATTGAGCAAGCCCTTTTATTCCCTCCTACAATTCCTCGAAGTGATCTATATCCTGAAACTCCATTAACAAGTATACGACGAATGATATTATCCAGTTATGGTTTAGTTGCGATAAATTTCCAAAGATTTTTTGTCCAAGGGATTAGAACAAATGTGGGAGCATTCCAACCTACAGAACCAGTTTGGGAAGGAACTCCTTTTTCGCAAATTGAACCTTCCATGGGGTATCAATACGGACTTCCCTTATTATTAATAAGAGAGACTGGAACTGATAATAACAGAGGCGTTTGGCAATTGGGAAATGCCCCATTCTTAATTTTAGAATGGAATTCCGAGACTCAATCCATAGATTCATTTTTTAATAGTGTTTCATGGAGACAATTTTTTGCTAATTGGATAGGTCATGTAAGAAATGCTTATTATATTGAAACAGAACCACAATTTAAATACTAATTTATCTTTTATACAAACATAAGAATTAGTAAAAAAGAAGTCAAATATAGTCATTAGACTTCTTTTTTTAATTAAAAATAGGGTTTTTACATAAATCCTTTCATTAATATACCAAGTAATCCTGTTAACAATCCACCTACAATTAAACGCAAAATCCACGTTGTATTAGCACTTATTTTTTCTAATTGTTTATTAATAGTTATAATCTCCTTTTCATTTATTAATATTCTTGACTCTAAATTTCTTATCTCACGTTGTATGTCTTTTTGATCTAATTTTAATTGTTCGAGTTTGTTTTTTAGCTCTCGAAGTTCCTCCATACATAATACCCCTTTATTAAGCTTGTCTTATATTATTTCAAATAAAAGTTACTTAATATTTATATGCAGCTTAAATTATTAAGTATAGATTTTCTTCTTATTTTCATTTTTTATTATCTATTAAATAAAAAAAAGTCCTGTAAAATTGAAACATAGAATTTTACTCGTTTACACCCATACGTATGCAGTCTTGCTTTTTCATTTTTGCTTCCAATACTACTGAATTAGTTTTCAAATGATGATATTTTTGCATTAAAGCGGATGTTAGGAAATCTTATTCAAGTCCTCCACCACCAAGATATTGTATTAGGTAAGTCGTACGTCCTTGAGGAACAGACATTGGAGGAATCGGGCGATTATAATAATTTAAATTGTTATATTCAATATAGTCATACATTTTCTCGCCTCTTAAAATTATCCATTTGGACTTGATATATTAACGCCCCATTTTTTAGCTCGATCAAATCTACTGATATGCTTATTTTTCATAACAAAATTATAAATTTAAATCCTTATCAATAATGGTTTTGGATGTAAATAAAAAATAAGAAGTCTCTACAAGAGACTTCTTATTTTTTACAAACAACATTGTTTTGTCAAATATACATTTTAATGTCCAAAAACAAAACCCATCTCTCTTTCATTGTAACCTGTAAATTAACTTTTTTGTTAGAAAAAAACAAAAATAATCATTTATCAACATTTTTCACATTTATAATTGAGGTAAACTTAAATGATAACAGTTTGAATTTTCTGTTTTTTTGGTTATGATAAAATATAAGAGACAAACCTCCTTAAGGCTGTCAGATAGTAATAAATTTCACACCTAAAAAACCAGTTTCTATACAATGAAATTGGTTTTTTATATGTTATCAAGCCTACACATTGGGTTATGTATTAGTAGTATACTCTAAATTCAAATCATAATAAAGTAAACAAAAAAAGCTAATTAACACAGAAAAAATAACATAATGGAAGATTTTTTAATTTAAATAAAAAATTTACTCTTAAACTAGACTCATATACTAACACCATCCCTTCTAGACGAGCATAAGATGTACTAACGAACGAAAGGGGGTCATATTATGGGGTTTGGTTTTGGTGGAGGCTGTGACTTTAACAGATGTAATAGTCATAGAGAACAGCCTAGAAGAGAAGAAAATCGAAATAATAACAACAATAATGGTAGCCCAGAATTGTTACAATTTTTAAGAACATTAACTCCTGGAACTTGTCTTGTTATTCAGTACGATTGTCAACCACCTACAAGTGCAACATTCCAAGGGTTCCAAGGTAACAAGGTAATCATCCTTTCGGATTTTGATTGTTTCCCTGGATTAGCGCGTATTGCAATCAATAAAATTAACGTAGTTTCTGTAAATTCTCCTGATTGCAGCCGTTTCTGCTGTAAACGTAAAAAATGCGATCATCATCACAGTCTTTGTGATGAATATGATATCTAAAAATTAAAAAATCAGAAAACAAATTCTTTTAATTTATAAGCTTACTTTTGCAAGAAAAACACCTATTAATAAAAATAGGTGTTTTTCATTTGTATTTTTTATTGAAATAAGCAATAATAACAAACCAATTAATAAATACAAACATACAATACTGTAAGGGACAGCATCCAAGCGTTCCAAACACCCATGCCAAGAAATAAAACTACAAACTATTTCTTGGCCCCTTTTACATAAAAATAAAATAAATTTTTCCAAAATGTACAAGCTTATTTACGCACTATTCATAGTATACTATTAAGGATTTATTAATCCTTAAACTCCACCAATAGCTTCACCTATAATTTACCCACGGTATGAAAGTAAAACAGAGTGATATATATCACTCTGTTTTACTTTCATGTAACCTTTAATATATTTTTTGATATGTTAAAAAAAAAACTTATAATAACCCTTTCACTACCTCTTTATAAATATCGTTTCAAATTGTATATGAGCAGTTTTTCAAATTTTTTATCTCTTGTTACTTTATATAGACAAATTTGTTCATTTCTTCGTACATTTGACTGAGAAAGCTTGAATTATATACAACAAACCCTAATTAATATTCGTTCATTTATTTTTAAAAAATTCACCTTTAAATTAAACAAGCATATAGTATGGTATGGAGGTTCCCCGCTCATAGGAATCTACCTTTCTATATAAAAGCACACTAATAAGTGTGCTCTTCTTTATTTACCATAAAAAGAGCAATTTTTTCACATTTCTATAAACATAAAAAACATAAACGATACAAATTTATAAATTCATTTATTGATTAAAAATAGGTGTTTTTCTTTATTAAATTAAACAATAATAATAAACCTTTTCTTCGTACAAACATATAATAATGTAAGGAACAGCATCCAAATGTTCCAAACACCCATGCCAAGAAATAAAACTACAAGCTATTTCTTGGCCCCTTTTACATAAAAAACAGAACTAATGTTCAAAATATACAAGCTGCTTCATACGTTACAAAAATTAATTATTAAAGAGACTCTAAAAAAATATCCCTTTCTTTCTTAATACTATTTATGCTATATTTTTCATTCTATAATTCACCCACCTATTCTCTTCCTCAATCAAAGGTTATGAGAAAAAGAGAAATCACATTAGAATTAACAAAAAACACAAAATATTAAACCTATTTTTTCTCTACATAAAAAATCCTAATAAAACTAGACTTATATCCCCTCACAATTCCTTTCAGACGAGCATAAGATGTATTAACGAACGAAAGGGGGTCATATTATGGGGTTTGGGTTTGGTGGAGGCTGTGACTTTAACAGATGTAATAGTCATAGAGAACAGCCTAGAAGAGAAGAAAATCAAAATAATAACAATAACGGTAGCCCAGAATTGCTACAATTTTTAAGATCATTAACTCCTGGAACTTGTCTTGTTATTCAGTACGATTGTCAACCACCTACAAGTGCAACATTCCAAGGGTTCCAAGGTAACAATGTAATCATTCTTTCGGATTTTGATTGTTTCCCTGGATTAGCACGTATTGCAATCAATAAAATTAACGTAGTTTCTGTAAACTCACCTGATTGTAGTAATTTCTGCTGCAAACGTAAGCATTGCAGAGACTGTGATCATGATTATGAGGTTTAGAAGAATAAAATTAAAATAATGAAATACCTTTCTTTTAATTTATAAGATCCTTTTGCAAGAAAACACCTATTAATGAAAATAGGTGTTTTTCTTTTCTATTTCTATACTTATTTTCTATAACCAAAAAACAATATTAAAACTGCATAATTAGTTTCTTCAGTTTGTATATACCCTTGATATCTCTTATTGAAGCGAGGAATTTACTATGATAATCTGTTCTTTTCAATCATCAATTAAAATTAGAGGACAGAAGAGGTAATATTAGATATTCCTTTTATGAAAAGTCTTCCGTACACAAAAACAGTGGAACAAATTATATGTTTAGTTACTACAGCACATTTTGTACTGAGCTCTATAATTTCACAAAACCTGTCGGGGATTCTTTAAACGGTGATATTAAATATCCCCCCCATTGAACGGTTAAAAACATGTCAGGGACGTATTTTTGAAACGATAGCTGGTTTAAAACGTTTGATTATCGTTCTTCATTTACCTCACGATTGGAAAGCAGGTGAGATTACTACTTCTCCCTAACTGCATAGATATAAAACGATGTAGATTATTTTCTCCTTCTTTATCAAGATCTACAAAAAATATTCAAGAACTATTCAACTAGGAACATCCTCATCTGAGATTTAAATTCATAAATTTAGCTTAATATAGCAGTTATGTAATACAACCAAATATGTAGAAGATCTATTTATAAAATATATGGTTAATTTTTTTTAACAGTAAATTTTTTCTTTTCTTTATTTCTTGTACTACACAACCGAAACTATACTTATTTACAAAATAAATCTCAAAACATTTGCTCTCCTCAATCATCCTTTAGGTGTTTACTTACTTGAACAATACTCCATATCCAGATTACAATTAATATTAATAACAGAATCATTTTAATTTCAGGATAATAGATAGAAACATAATGAAACTTAACGCATAATAACCCTATGCCAATTAAGAAGATCGTAAAAAATTTTAATAGTTTCAGAGTCATCACTCCCTATCTTTTCTCTTATTATAAAGTATATTCCCCTGTGCTCATCAAAAATTTATTTCAATAGACATGCGATGCTCCCTCTTATAAACCTATTCAGCAAATTGAATTAATTATATTTTCTACAATGTCCCAAATTATTATTATAGTTTTCTTTTACTTTTTCCATAGTATCCCTTAACTTCATTTTGTATTGTCTAAAAACTATTAGTTTTACATACACGTGTATGTAACAAAATATAAACGACACAGTAATAACTGTCACAACTTCGAGTTCTAGCCAAGAATGATTTCTTTGAAATTTTCAATTATATGACGGCTATAGAAACTAAAAAGAGATATATTGTAGATGAATCTACAATATATCTCTTTATTCAAAATGTTATTATTAGTAAAGTAATTTAACTTTCTTTTTTAATACTTTTCGTTCATTTAATTTCTGAGGCTTTCTCACACTATAATGATAATGTTCTTTAAAAATGTTCAATTGCTCTTGAGACATCTCTATTGACGTTTCAAATACATACCATTCTACGTTTTCTTCGCAATTACCTGTAGTTAAAGATCCTAAATAGTGATAATATACTGTTTCTGATGGTATTAATTGTTTAATATCAATATCTATTGGAGATGTTACTTTTTTATTTATGAGTTCTAAGATTGTTTGCAGAGCAGCATTTTCACACCCGATTTTAAAGAAAATACTGAAAGCAGCTATTCTATCAACTTGGCTTCTGTGTACTAAGTGAAGCTCCATTTTATAACTTTGTCCTTTTATAACGTGTTCATTTCCACCTTCGTTTTCATTTTCTTGACCAACATGAAAATGAAATTCCTTTAACTGGAATTCTCTTCCATTTATAATAGCATATCCGCTTCCATCATTACAAATTTTAAGTTTCTTTTCATTGTCATTGTCATTTATTGATAAAAATGTGCTATCATAATTGAGTATAATATCACCCTTATCTTCCATTTCCATAGCATAATCAGGTTCAATACAAATAGGTGATTGAAAATTCCCGCTATTACAAATACTGAATTTTGTCGATTTAGACTTCATAGCTAACTCCTCTTCATTTATCCATTTTAAAAAAATGTTGAATTTTCAATGCTAATCATACATAAATGTACATTAAAAGAATATCCGAACAATATTTAAATCATATTATCATTCAGAATTATAAAGAATCTATAATGATAATACTGTACAATATTTTTAGAGTTTCCTTTTTAAGACTCTTTAAACATATGAATTGAATTAGAATTTTCTCCCTCAAAAGCTAAGGATAAAGCAACATTATATTGATATATTTTAATATTAAATAATTAAGTATAGTTTTCACAATTAAGAAATAAGTTATTTGTTATTTCGATTGTTATTTTTCACCACTTTCAATGACATTATACGTAATAATTTTAATATTTAGTGCTAAACCTCTTGAACTGTATAATATAAGCTGCATCTATTTAATTTAGCATAGGAACGTATTATCACAAATACATATTCCCCTCCTTCACAATCCAATATTCAATATCTCTATTTTATAAAATCGAAATTCTCAGTATTTATTATTCAAAGATGGGAATTGTAATAACAAATAAAAATTATTTAAAGTCCTTAGAGAGGTGTATCCATGTTAGAACTATTAAAAGACGTGGCTCTAGTATTAGGAAGAGTAGTGACTATCTTGCCATTACTACTCTTTGTCACATTATTTATGGGAAAACGAGCAATCGGAGAATTACCTGTATTTGATTTTTTAATTATCATAACATTAGGCGCCGTTGTAGGGGCTGATATAGCTGATCCTGATATTCATCACCTTCCAACAGTCATAACAATAATTGCAATTGGTATTTTACAAAAAATTGTTACCAGCTGGAAAATATCCAACCGGAAATTAGGGGCGTTACTTACATTTGAACCAACAATTGTAATTCAAAACGGAAAAATACTAAATCAAAACTTAAAAAAAATACGTTATTCCATAGACAATCTTCTCCAAATGTTAAGAGAAAAAAGTGTATTTAATGTGCAAGACGTTGAAATAGCAATTATTGAAGGAAACGGTTCATTAAGTGTACTAAAAACCTCCTCAAAAGATACAATTACACGCGAAGATATGAATATCAAGAAAGCAAATCCTATTATTTCTTTTCCAATCATTATAGAAGGAAGGATTTGTGACACAGTTTTACACGAGTTTAACATAGAAACAACGTGGTTACTTCAAAGATTATCACAACAAGGAATTGATGATTTAGACACTATCTTCTTTGCTACCATTAATCATAATCTCGAAATTCATATTTCTTTACGAGATGAATCCAATATAAAGCTTCTTCCAATAATACATTAGTTAATATAGCCTTCTATGTTGTCATATTGTTAATCACCTCTTTATACTCGTTATGAGACATTAAAATAATCCTAATAAAGTTATTATTGTACTTTATTAGGATTATTTTATTTTTAAGTACTGCTAATACGTATTATTTTTTATTCAGTATGCCATAATTAACTTAATAAATATTTATTAAGTTCTTCAAACAATTTCTATACTTATTTCCTGTATGTAACAACGGAAAATCCCTTAATTATAGATAGGCTAAGCACATATAATGCTAAAAATGTTTTTAATACTGAAAGTAGTCCGCCCGCTATACCAATATTGGCCATAATAACTAAAAACTCTCCTCTTGATACAATTGTCAAACCTGTATCCGTCGATGACTTATGAGACAATCCAGCTTGTCTCCCTGCTACAAAGTTACCAATAATTATAAGAAGAACAGTATTTAACATTAACTATATTGCTCCACCTAACGAAAAAGGATCTAGACTTAATCCGAAACTGAAAAAAATGGCTCCGAAAAGTTTCTAAATGGAACGACAAGATGTTCAAATCGATCGCTATCCTCTGTCTCAGAGAAAACTAATCCTAAAAGAAGAGAGGCATAGATCCTAAGGCAATTCGAATTGAAGTAAGGGCACTCATGATTCGCCAAGAACTAAACCAGAACCGACTGCTAATTATGCAGTAAGGAATATATCTTCCAACTTAATAATCTCTAAAATTTATTCGTTTTCATTATTACCAGTTCTTCTTAAATCAACTAACACTTTTGCAACAATAACACTAGTAGCAATCGGAATAATTCACGCAATAATTAAGATTTCCAGTATCGGGAATCCTATTATAAATCAGTATAATAATCCAAGTGAAAAGTTAATTACAATTTAGGCTGTTCCATCAATCGTAATAGAATGCCTGATTTAATTAGTTTTTCATTGTAAATTCTAATCCTATATAAAAAAAGAAACAGAACGCTGATTCTTCCAAAGGAGGAGATGACACTTTCGCTCTCTATAAATCTGAAATCGATAACACCTAATAGAGGTGCATGCGGCCACACTAACACACCAGTAACAATTAGGAAAGGAATTAATGAGAATTTTAATTTCCCGCAACCAATGCACCGCTGGCTATTAAAATTAATGCTGTACCTACTTCAAAATTAGAGTGTCAACTTAATATCACCCTTCTCTATTTGAGAATAACGCATGTGTTATTTTTTTAATTTCTTCTCTCTTACCAGAAACTACGAGCATATCCCCTTCTTCAAGAATAGTTTCTGAACCTGGATTAAGTAGTTTTCGCATATTCTTTTTCATAACAGCAATTATGGTCACATTGTATGACTTCCTTATTTGAAGATCACCAATCGTTTTTCCACTTGCTAGAGCTGTACTCTCTACTTTAAACCACTCAATTGCTAAACCTTCACAAATCATCTCAACATTTTCTAACGCCTTTGGCTTATATATCATTCCACCTAATATTGCTGCGATTTCTCTTGCTTCTAAGTCATGTAGCGAAATACTAGAAATACCCTCCGTATGATCTGAATCCAAATGATACATGTCTCTACGACCATCATCATGAATGACTATCACCATTTTTTCGTTCTCTTTTGTAACAACTTGAAATTTATAACCAATACCAGGTAATTCACTTTCTTTGATTTTCAATATAACCTCCCCTTTCTAAAGACTAAATTTTCAGAATTATAACCGTATCTAATTCAATGTTTCTTCTAAGAAATATATTTCAAAAACTCTACCAACTCTGGATACTTATGATTCGGAAGCTTCTTATTATAAAAATAGGTAGCTGTTAAAAAAATACAACTGAAGTAACAATAAAGAAAATAATACTTTTCGTTTTCATAATGGCAAGACTTACTTTCACTAAAGGTTCTTCTATCACATATATCTCTCCGTTCTATTATCAAAACTATTATTTTTATAATACTCACATGAGAACTACTACATTAATTCAACCCCATGACGTTACTTAATTGTATCATAATAACATTTTAAGTAACCATTTAATTTAAAAATATATGAAATATTCAAATTTCGAATTATATTGTGTAAAATCTGTCCGTATTTAACCTTTACTTCCAGCTCTTTCTGTGATATTAAAAATTCGGATAGTTAATAATATTGTTTTTTCGGCTTGATTTAAAATTAATACATAATAAACCATAATACGTACCATAATTATATGTAAACGAGTATATAAGTAACTTTATCATACACGTTAATAAAGCAACTAGAACTTATCCATCCTAAAATTGTGGTATTAAAGGGGCTAAAACATGTATTTTATTGGGCAATCCTTTCTTTTAGTATTATGCGGTATTACACTATTACGAATAGCTGGAAGAAAATCTATTTCACAAATGACGTTGGCTCAAACGTTTATCATGATTTCAATTGGTACCATTATGGTGCAACCGATTGTAGATAAAAGTATGATAAAAGCTGTCATAGGCGGTATTATTTTCGTGATTACAGTTATCGGATTAGAATATTTACAACTTAAATGCAACACATTTGAAAGGTTCATTATAGGAAAACCTAAAATCATCATAGAGAATGGTACCTTACATATAAAAAACTTACAAAATTTACGAATGACAGTAGATCAATTAGAAATGAAATTACGTAACAATGGAATCTCACGTATAGAGGATATTAAAACAGCAACTATAGAACCAAACGGTTTATTGGGATATGAACTATATGAAGAATTAACTCCATTAACTATCAAAGACTTCAAAATGATTATGCAGGCTTATGGGTTTGATTCATTAGAGTCTTATAATCCAAATAAACAAGAGAACATTTTTGAAGAAATTAAAAACCCTCAAAAAAATAAGCATGACTTACTTAAATAAACATGCTCCTTTCAGGCATTTAAAAGTAGTATTTTTTCTCTCTAATGAGGCTAACTCCAAATTGAAAAGATCGAGTCCTTAACTTACTGGACCGGTTTTTTCAGTCTAATATTTACTTCAAATACAAATTTTCCAATCTGCTTTTTTCAAATCTTGAAAAAGACATAATCCCACTGGTTAAGGATTGTGCTTCTTTGGTCTTCTTTAGATAAAATTCATATATTTGGAGAGGCATTCTTTTATATCTCTTTTCAATTTGAATAGGCAAAGACACATAAATGTTATATATTAAAGTGAAATGATACATTGAAGAATACTATTAATCTTTTAAACTTTTGGAGGAACTATGAGTATATTTTGGACTATTCAATCTGTTGAGAAGTGGAATGAAGTTAAAAGTATAGGTTACTTTACTGGTGCATATGATCATGTTTGGCCCGAATTTATAGAACCGTATCAATGGATGATGCAACAAATGAATTTAAGAGTTAAAAACTATACTCAAGAAGGTTATCCTATATGGCTATGGACTAATAGGCCGGACTTAAGGAGATGTGGACATTTAGGTAAGGGAGAACGCGGTGTTTTACTAAAAATTGATATTGATGATGAAAGAGTCCTTTTATCCGACTTTGAAGCATGGCATTTTGTATTGGATGGCGTTTACTGCAACATTGAAGCAGAAGAAGATAACAATCTTGATTTATCACCCGAGTCAATACAGAAAAGTTGGGAAAAAATTTTCGATTTAAATTATTTATATAATCATCCTGAATGGGGTAATTGTATTATCCAAGGAGTAACTAGTAAGGTTTTTCTACATGAAATTACCCTTGTAAAAGAATTTACCTCCCGATAAATAAATTTAAAGAAATAAATAACAGGTGACATAAAGTCACCTGTTATTTATCTTTATCAGACTATAGCATTTTCTACTGATTTCTTAATACTATTATAAGTTCCCTTGGCTAATTCCTTATGCAAAGGAACAGTAAAAGTATTACCATTAGGCCCCTTCATAGTCACATGACTACCTTTTTGTCTTACTTCCTCAAATCCTACTTTTTTAAGCATCTTAATAAGATCTTTACCACTAATAGTTTTTGGCCATTTAAGTTGCGATAGGACCGCTTTCTTTACTTGTTCTTTACCGTAATCTTTAATTGCTTTTTGAATAGCCTTTTTAGCTATTAATCCTAGAATTATAGGTACAAGTGGAGCGGCAGAAGCTTCTAATTTTGTTGAATCCAACAAATATTCTTCACCTGTTTTTGTATCTGTTAAAGTTGCAATAAATACTTCATCTTTAATTGCATGAAGTTTCATATCATATTCATAATTAGAAATTTGACCATTCTCATCTGTAACTGCACCTAAAACTGTAATTTCGTGATTCTCTTTATTCAAATCTACTTCTGCATTAATTTTGAGGTTTTCTTCTTCTATACTTGTTTCAAGCGTAAGCATTTGCTCATTTTCTTCTTTAATATTAACTAATACATTTTCAGAAACTTGCATATTATACTGTTCTTCTATTTCTTTTTCAGCAGTATCTAAGTCAATTACTGTTGGAGTTGCTTCATCTGCCTGTACAGTTAAATCCTTTGGAAAAACCATAAATGTCATAGTCAATGCTAATAATAAACTTAAAAATTTCTTCAATAAATACACCTCATTTTTTTTTTATTAATGCTCCATAACCGTAACTACTATCAAAGCCGTCAACACCTAGATCTTTTGAAAGATTAATTAATAACTCTTTCACTCTAAAGCGGTCTATATCTTTTCCTTTAGAATTCAATTCGGACGCTAACAATTCAGCTATGTAATTTGAAACATAAGCCGCAGCAAAAGAAGTGCCACTAAATTCGGAATAGCCTCCATTCTTATCAGTTGATAAAATTTTTTCTCCAGGTGCAACAAAATCTATTTTCCCTTTCGCCGCTGAAATAGGCCTTTTGAAATTCTTGTCAACTGAAGAAATAGAGATTACATCTTTGTATTTAGCTGGATAATCCACGCCAAAACCAAATGTGTTACCAGAAGCAGCTACAACAATAATTCCAGAATCAATAGCTTTATTAATCGCTTTTTCTAATTCTGGATAATGTACTTGGACACCAAAACTTATATTCATAATGTCAACATCTTGTTTAATACACCATTCAATTCCCTTAATAAACTCTTTTATTTCACCTTTTCCCGTTTCACTTAGAACTTTAACATCATACAGTTCTATATTATTTGATAATTCTGACGTATTTTCGGTATTTTGATTGAGAATTATACCAGCAATTGGAGTACCATGTCCGAATACATCTTTATTAGAGTCCTTAGGATTAATCGCATTGAATTGTTTTACTATTTTCCCAGTTAACGCAGGATGATCTTCCTTAATACCACTATCTACTATAGCCACCTTGATTTTTTTATTATTAGTAGAATTTTCTTTCGTTTGGACATTATATAAAAAAGAAAAGATAATACCGATAAGAAAAATTATCAAGTAAGCATATAGCTTTTTCATTCGCACCTCCTCCTTATATTTTGTACTCTATCAAACGCTATATTACAGCATTTGAATTAAGTCACATCCACTATATAACGAACATTAAATTTAATCAATTCTAAATAGAAAGAAAATACCTTAAAATTACCTTAAATAATGCATTTAGTTATTTGAATTCTGTAAACATCATCATTATGTTAATGAAGTAAGTACCCTATACCAAAATGTATAAATTAATATAAAGCTTATAAAGTATATGTTAATTTATACATTTTATAAGGAAAGGATTTTTACACCATCAATAATTTTTGGAAATCTTATTGTATAAAATTGTAATGGTTCTTTTAACTATGGAAGATAAATGTTTGCTATACTAAATTCGCACAAATATATGCAAAATCACAAATAAAATAAGGGCAGCCTGGCATAGCTTCCCTTATTTCATATTTATTCTCGTAATCTGCTATTTAATTTAAGTTATTTATAAACCTAACACACTAACAATCTGACACGCCTTAGAATTCACAATATGATAATACATCTCTAATCCCTTTCTTTCTGCACGAAGAATTTTCCCGCGCATTTTAGATAGATGCTGAGATACGGTAGATTGAGGTATATTTAATAGCTCTGTTAACTGTGTTACATTGCAAATCTTACGATGTTCTAACTCTTTTACAATTTGTAACCTAACTGGGTGAGCCATGATCTTAAGTAATTCTACATCTGCCTCTGAAATTTTGTTCATTTCTTTATTTAGTTGCATTGTTGTCATTTTTATTAACTCCTTAATATTTATTATTTTGATTTTAAATAAATTTGTTTGTGTTTAAATTTATAAAGTTCATACTTATCATTCTGTTTGACTACTACTTACTATCCGGTTTTATATATAAAAATACTATAATAGCTAAAAATCCAACAAATGATAGCATAGGTATCGAGATGAAACCAAATAAATTTAAGTAATCTTCTGTACAAGAAACTCCTACTGAACAAATCTTCATCTCGCTAACAGGAAACGCTTGAATTGTAATTTGATATACAGATAACATTAAACCGATACACGCAAATGGAAATGCATACGTGCTGACATGAGGATCGTTTCTATACATTCCTATCCCCAATATTAATACTAATGGATACATGGCCATTCTTTGGTACCAGCACAAATCACATGGCGGCAGCTTCATCCATTCACTGAAAAACAAACTAATTAACATTGCACTAGTAGCTATCATCCAGGCAATAACGATGTGGTACTTACGAATCAATTCCATTTTTGTTCCCCTCACACGATTTTAATTGCATACTATATTTTTCCCCAAGCATATACGCTTCAATTTGTTTTCGGTGTTCCATGTTCATGAAATCCACTTCAAAAGTAGTGTTATGGTTTGCCATATCAAAAAATCTTTTACTTACATACTTTTCTAAGTCCGTTCCTCTTAATTTCAGAAAATCATTTTTGGATAAATAGATAAATATCTCATTATATGGCGCCATATCCCCTGAGAATTGAATGGAGACGAATGGAGTCCATTCAAGCTAGTCCATATCACCAAAATTAAATGTCCACTCTTAGTCATAGCCTCAAACGTATGTCCATCATCTATCGGTATAAAATACGTACTTGTCTTTTGAATAAAATCTAGTAGCACATAATGATCGTGAGACAACGGCTTTCTTATTCGATTTATTAACTGTTTCATTCGGGTACTCACTGTTTCTATTACTTCAGATTTAGTTGCTAGTATATGGATAATAGAATCCTTTGCTTGTTCATCGAACACCGACTGAAAGTTTGCATGTGATAGCATCTCGTGTTGATATGTTTCATCCTGTAAAAATCTTAATATAGTTTCATGACTGTATGCTGGTTCAACATGTGAAAGACAATCTATGAGTTTTCGTAAAAAATCTTTTACATGCTTATATTCTTCTCTGGAATAATCCGTACAATAAGTTCCGACATACTGAATACCTGGTGAATTAGAAAAACGAAAATACTGTTCTAAAGATTTTATATCAAGCATGTGATATAACCTCACTTATTATCAATTTAGAATGTCACTAACTTATTTCCGTATTTGGAATAACCGGTTTCAATGGATAGTATCCAATCATTTAGGTCTTCCCAATCATATCCCTTATCTTTTAACTCTAGCGGAAAGCAAACCTCAAAATCGTCACGCATTCCATACATAGTTTCTAATGCTTTTTCTAGTGGACCGAATCCATATACAATATGTGTTTTTACTCGTTTATTTTTCTTTTCTGCTACAGCCAAATATACATATCGTCTTTCTTTTGCTAAAACAAACTTCAAGAACCCTGGTATTTGACTCATCTACATCTTCCCCTTTCAGTTTTCCTTACTCTTTTCATTTGTATATGAGTAAGGAAAACTGGCGCTTATACAGTATTAATTCAATAGATGTCTCATTCTTTTGCTTTGAAAATACAAGAATACAATCATCATGAAAATATTTATTACACCAGCTGCCGCTCCAACTTTCGAGATAACATATACATATTCATTACCATTAAACGGCAATAAACTTAGAAAAATGAATACAGATGAAATAAAAAAAGATAAGAGCATATTTCTTTTGTTCCCATTCACTAATGAAACCTCCTTTTTGAATAAGTATTGGCATTAAGCTGCATCATTACGGTTATAATGCCGGTTCTTTTCATCAACAAATCCTTTAATGCTCCACACACCAGCCTTTAATTCTTTTGCTTCTTTTTCTGCTTCTAGCATTTCAGGTAGAAATGTAGTATTAGGTCTAGAAATATAGGCTATAATCCCATAACCCGACTTGATCATTAATTCGTTGATGTGTATTCCATCACAAAATACATAAGCCAATTTCCTACCGTATTTGTCTTCTTTTGTTCCCCGATCATGAACCAAGGTTACGCTTTTCCCTTCTAGCTGTTTCTTTAAAAAGGAAGAGGCTTCTTTTCCCATCTTTTGTGGAGGGATTTTTTGAGATACAGACTCAGGGTATCCAATAACAGTAACCTTACCGTCTGTTTCTTCCCCTTTACGTTCACGTCTATCGTATCTCCGTCCTTTATATGTAATACCTTCCCTTTAACAGTCTCTAAGTCTTTTATTTTCCCTTTATAAGCTTCTGGAATACCAACAATACCTTTCCCTTCTACGGGCTGGTGTATTCCTTTTTGTACTGTTTGGGCAGGTTTTGAATCATTCGTTTGCGTCGAGCTGCATGCTGTTAACCCCACAATGCAGGAAGAAATTATACTTACTTTTATTAAAAACTTAATCATAATAAGCACTCCACTTTGATTCTCATAAATTACCCATCTCTATTTTCCCTGCATAGTTTACTTTCCAATACTTAGTAATAAATTTTTCATATTCCATATGCTCTTTTTCTGTATAAAACTCAAGTGCGTCGAGTTCCTGGTGCCGATATTCTTCAGATAATGTAGGGTATAATATCCCTTCGTAGTTATTAAGCATTTCTAAAACAGTTGTCCTCTCTTCCTCATGCAACTGTTCTTCATTCGCGGAAACCATACAAAAATAACCTATATTCCAATACTCTACTTTTACCGATTGTGATAGTAGTAAAATAGCATTAATGAGTTGCAATATTTCAACTTTCTCATTATTATGTAATTGCAATTTACCCATTTCTAATCTTTTTCGTATATCGCGTAATATTTCAGTATTTAATAAAGGGCCCGCTGAATCTTGACCGGACCATATGTTTTCTATCTCTTTCATATGGTTCACTCTTCTATATTTACGCATCTCATCTTCAATTGATGAAGGTATGGATAATGTCATCTCTCCACCTGCAAAGCGCTGAAACATATCGACCTCTCCTTTTTCGAACAAATAAAAAAGGACACACCTATAGCATGTGTATGCGTAGGTGTGTCCTTTTGCAAGATAGTTTTAGAAGTATTTTGCTACTTTTATCATACCATAGTTCTAATTAATTTTATATATGAAATTTAAGATTTTTCGATATTATTTCTTCTTCTCATATATAAACGTGACTCTCTTCTGTGTAGAGTCATATGTTAATTTTGTATCGAATGATTTCCCTGTTTTTTTCGATATAAATCCTTTTATTGTATCCGTCATATTCTTTTCTAATAATTTCTTGATTTGACTGGCTGTAATTCTTTTTTCAAGTATCATTCCTGAAACAATAAAATCACAGCCCTTCTTGTATTGTTCGCATAGATAGTTTGTTTTCCCCATTATGACTCTACTCTGGCATAATGGACATTTACCTACCGTGCGATCATCTGCAGTAGGAAATTCAAAACAAATACTAAGATCCATTTTTAATCGAATCGCAGCTGTGAATTCTCCTTTTTCCCCACTAAAACCATTGATGAAGTCTGTCACATGATTATTCACTAGTTTTTTAATCTGGCTATCGGATAATTTCTTGCCTTTAATCTTAGCCGGCAACATAAAATCGCATCCGTTTTGATATTCTGAGCACCCAAAAAACGTTTTACGGTTTAGGATTTGTCCTTTATGACACTTTGGACACTGACCTAGCGATAATTCTTCAACTGAAGGCAAATTAAAGCTGACTTCACCGTTAACAAATGCTAGATAAGCAGAAAACTCTTTACCATTAGATTTAAATCCTTTTATAATGTCCGTTTTATTCTCTTCAAATAGTTTTTTAACTTGTGCTGCAGGAATCGTTTTTTCCTTTACTCTTTTGGGTAATCCCATGTTACAGTTCGGGTGATTGCTGCATCCAAAAAATTTCCCTCTATCTAAAATTATTCCATTTCCGCAAGGACATTGGCATACTTCAATTTGTTGCTTCCAGGTTTCTATTAGATTGTACGAAACCGTGTCAGGAATTCTTATAATCTCTTGTGTTATTTTTTCTACAAACGTATTTGTTTGTGCTATGAAATCCTCATAACTCATTTCATTCTTTTCAATACGATGTATCATCCCTTCCATTTCAGCTGTGTATAGTGGATCTTTAATTTGCTGAACAGGAAATTTCTCAATAAAGGCGCGGCCTATTGGAGTCGTAGTAATTTTTCCTTTTTCAATGGCTATATAGTTCTTCTCATGTAAAGCTGGAATAAAGGTTGCTTCGGTTGCAACGGTTCCAATTCTTTTCCCTTTCATTAATTCTTTTAAATGTTCATCGTCTATTTTCCGACCTGCTGTTTCCATGAAAGTCAGAATTGAGCTTTCTGTGTGTAGAGCTGGTTTCTTTGTTTTGGATTCCAGTAACTCAAAATTAGAGATTTGAAGTTCTTGTCCTTTCTGCAGGATAGGAATTTTAAATGTTTCCACACTTTCTTCCTCTACTTCCTCTTGAAACACCTCTAGAAATCCTTTTTCTCGAAGTACACTTTCTTTTGTTTGATAGATATTTCCCATCGTATCAATAAATGACGCTTCTCTTACCAGGTATTCTGCAGGACGCATGAAATTACCTACAAAACGTTTTACTACGAGGTTATATAGTTGTTTCTCAATCTCTGGACGACCTTCCTCTTGATATTGTTTAGTCGTTGGTATAATAGCAAAATGGCTTGATACAAGCTCATCATTGAATGTTTTATGTTTCACATCAATTGCTTCAATATCGACGGATTGTACCAGTAAAGAATACTGACTCTTTGCTAGTGCCTGCATAACACCTTTTACACGATCCACTTGTTCTGTAGGTAAATGCCTAGAAGATGAGCGTGGGTAGGTTATGAAACCTTCCTCATACAAGGTCTGAATGTATTTTCTGGAAGTTTCAGCATTAATTTGCAATTGCGCATGGGCATCTTTATACAGGTCTGTTAAGTTATATAGCAATTTAGGATTCTTCTTCCTGGTTCCCTCTTTAAATTCTTCTACTACAAGATATTGCCCTTTCAAATTTTCTCCCAAACTTCTTAATGGGGATGGGTTTAACACTTGGTCTTCTGTTTTCATAACCGGTGTAAGTCCTAAATCTGTTATTAGCTGCAGATGATAATAAGATTGTTCTCTATATTTTTCAATTGCTAATTCGCGTTGGCGTATCTCATTTAATAAACACATTTGTACACGGCCAGATGACAATAAGAATTTATTTTGTGCTAATTTTGTGGTGCATCCCCTGGTTATATTCATCCCTAATAGATAATCTAGATACTGCCTAGCTTTAGCAGAATACGCCAGTCCATCATATTTAGACGCGCTCTCCAAACGATTGAGTGCTGCTTCAAGTTCTGCCGCTTCAAAAGAGGATTTATATACGCGAGATTGCTTTTTATTCACTCCTGCATATTCGTACACTTCCCTATAGATTAACTCGCCTTCGCGGTCCGCGTCACAAATATTCACCGCATGATCAACATCAGGGCGTTGCAGCAGTTTAACAAGGATTTGTAATTGTTCAGCATTTTCTTGTTTTACCTTATAGGCTGGCTGATAAATTAAAGGTAAGTGCTCTAAACTAAACATTTTGTACTTTGGATCCATCTCTTCTGGATTTTTTAATTCCAGAATATGCCCACGGCACCAGCTGACAATATAATGGTCATTTTCATAATAGCCATAATAAGGTTTGCTGCCAGTATACTTTTGCGAGTGACGGAATCGTGGTGATTTCATAATTTCATTGGCCACTTTCGGTTTTTCAGCAATAAATAACGTTTTTCCCATATTTTTTCCTCCTTAAACCAAAAAAGGACACACCTACGCCATGGTTCTGCGTAGGTGTGTCCTTTTGCAATATGATTTTTTAGTATTGGATTAATTCAATTATAGCATAATACTTACTTTATGCAATTGACTAAAAAAATGAAATTCACCTCAAGAGGAGTGCGCTCGTCCTACACTCATTATCAGTTCCTATTGGTGTAAAATGGAAAACGATACATACTCACTTATCCAAAAATATCTAAACCTATTACACTTTGATCCTCTTCATTCACAACTAAAACAATTTTATTTGCAAATGTAGCAAATAAGCGCAGTGTAGTTGATTCTATTAAAGAAGAGTCTAATTTCCATCCTTTAGGTGCGAAATTAATGTTTCCGCTTTTTGCAAAGTACGTATTTTCTATAAATCGTTGAACTTCCGTTATTCCATTAAAAGATATAGGTTTAATCGCACTAATATCTACCGAATAAAATTTCACTTTATTACGGTTTACTGGTCGTGTCTGTTTGTCTTCTTTGTACAAATCGAACGCAAATTCATTTTCAATACAATTCGAAAGCTTTTCTAATAATGCTTTAGAATTAGTTTTTAATCCTATTGTATGTATTTCTACAACTTGTCCATCTATTATCTTCTTTTTCGCCTCTTTATAATGAGGTACAATTTCACTCAATACAACACCTAATGAATATTCATTTGCAATCGGGAAAATATGATATATATCAACTGTAGATTTTAATTCAGGGGAAGTGAAAAGTAGGCATAATGGACTCATTGTAGTTAACGTGCTTGTAGTTTCTATATTTTCAAATGAAAACTCTCGTTTATCTATATGGAAATTATACTGCGGTTCTTCTGTTTCATTTATCCAATCAAACAAAATATATTTCCTCCTTCTTTACGGTCGATTTAATATTTTTTTAAATATTATAGTCCTATATAATTACATATAAACAATTATATAGGACTTTTCTGTAATTGTTTTCTATATTTTTGGATTAAGGTATATATATTTTTTTAGACCAGCTAGACAGTGTATACAGACCATATCTACCTTCTACTGATCCATTTAAATGAGCGCTGTACGTCCCTTTAAATCCACCTACATCCATAATTGCTTGATTTGAAATACTATTTGTGGCTCCATTAACTGGATATTTGAAATTATTAACATAGAACCAACCATCATTTATATACCAATCTACTTTCATGTATGAATAATTGATAAAATCTGAAAATAAAGTACCTGTCCAATTACATACAATATCATCAGTTGATTTTTTGTACGAACAAGCCATAGTCGCGACACCATCTAATGCTAAAGACTCCGGGCCGTTATTATCTATAATGCCTGAATTATGTGTATTGTTATTTTTTTCTGTATTAGTAGTTATAGATTTTGCTAGTTTCTCAATTTGGCCATTATCATTTTCTTTAAGCTTTTTAGTATACTCTTCAACATTTTTATCATCTTTTAATATAATAAAAGTTTCTTCTGACACTAATTGTCCATCATCTAAAGAATCGGCATATGCTTGAGATTGTAGTAATAAAATACTTGTAAATAGAACAATTAATGATACTCTAATTTTTTTTAACATACAATATTCTCCTTTTATCCAATATGGGGCCCTTGGAATAATATTCCTATATAAGTAAGAATTTTTCAATTATTAAATTAATATAGTTGTATTTTCTCAAGTAAATACTGAATTTTCTGTTTTTATAGATCGACTGCTATAAACTCTTTAATTACGAATTTGTATATATCATATATCCTCAGTTTATAAAAAATAAGCTAAGAAGAGATATGCACTCTTTCTTAGCTTAAGTAAAGAAAACTTAATCATTCCTTTTCATTATAAAATCGCTCGAATCCCCTTTTAACTTGTAATACTTCATGTTAAGACGAATAGCTACTATGGAGATTACTAAGAACCCTATTACATATAACATGTCTCTTTCTCCATTTCTTATTGTTTAGCAAACTTATTATGTAAATATTTCACATGTTTCTTTTCAATATCCTTATCCGTAATGTTTGCTCGCAATATAGTTTGGTAGATGTGCTGGACCTCATCATTTGTTAGTTGCGCTTCAGTATATGATTCAATACATTTTTGTAGATCGTTATAATATAGGACATGTTTATCTTTAGATTGAACATTTACTCTTTTTAGACTGCATTTTGGATGGAACGCTGCAATTGAGATGGACGGCAGCTGTTGCTCCATTATCCATTCAATTGCTTTCATATGTTTATAATTTTGTCTTAATGGATTTTGAAAAGATTGTTTCTTTCTAAAGATACCTTGTGTCCATCTTGCTGATTTCTCAGTACCATAGATCCATCCTTCATAGTTCTTCGTTTCTATAATAAATACACCTGTTTCTGCGATAACAATATGGTCAATTTGAGTTGTATCACCATACTCAGTGAGAACCGTAACATCATGTAACACGCAATACTTTTCTGAATCCAATTTGCTCAATGTACGCTTCACTAATTTTTCTCCGACTTTCCCTTTCCATTTTGGTACATGTTTTTTCACAACAATATTCAATGGAATTAGAATTACAATGAGAACTAATTCGAATATCAATACTTTCATTGTAAAATCCTCCTTTTCACACTCTTACGTTTTTGCGCATTAGACGATAGATATATGTTTCTAATCCTAAAATAAAATATGAGATACATAAGCCTTTTATCACCATCTCTACAAATCCTAAGGCTAATGAAACAATGAGCCCACCCCTAAACGGAAACGGTCTTGTCACTCTTCGATTTACTGGTTTTTCAATAACCCCAAAATTTGCCCAGGTAGGCAAACGTTTTTCCACATTCTTGACGGTACCCATTAATCCGTATTTTAGCGATAAAATGAAACAACCAATTAGTAAATATACGATAGATGAAAAATAGATAGATAGACCTATAACGATAATTGTAAGCAACCAACCTATTAAGATAGAATTTCGCAAAACAATATATTCTCGATTTCTTTTCAAAACAAACATTCCTTTCAAAATAAATTAGGGTATTTTTAAATGGAAAATATTTACAATTAAAAATAAGCATGATATGATACGTCTATATTAAATTTAGAAATAGCCTATAAAGGATTGTGATAGATATGTTAAAACTTGTAGTAGATAATACCGTAACAGATCAAAAAACAAATTCAGCTTTTTCAAACTATTTCACCTGCAAAGACTGTGTATACTATCTTTCAAAATCGGATTCTTGCAGTCTACAATTAGCAGCTGATTCAAATAGTCCCCTTATTCCTTATGAGTGTGGGAATTTTGAGGAAACCTATGAAATCGGAACGGAAGAACCATTGAATTCACATATTCATCAACGACTTCGTGAAGAAAAAGCACAAATACTAGCTGAAAATTATCCAGAACAACCTTCTATTGACCCTATTCTTAAAGATGCAATATGGTATGGAGCAGCAAATTATGGTTGCTGGATTGTAAATGACTCAAAGAAACGCTTTGCTCTTGCAGAACAAGTCCCTTTTGATATTAATTCCTCCCTACAAAAATATGCTTCTCCTTTCCCTTTACATGATCACGGTGCAAAAGAAGGTATTAGGCACTATATGTGTTGGTATGTAAATGAAAAAGGAATTGGTGAATACCATCTCCTTATTGGTGGTGTCATCATGAAAATTGCAGAAGGAGTTAAAAAACTTGGATTCAATCACTAATCATATTTATAAGAAGAGAATGATAGAACATACGATATTATTTAGCTTCGTGCAATTGGTTCCAATCCTTTTCGTTACTGTTATCATTTACGTAGCAATGGAGATTTCTGATTCAGAATGGCAAATTTGGCTTAGTTATGAAGAAATCTTCATAATATTATTCCTCATAACAAGATTTCAGGTGTTTCAAACGAAAGAAAGTATTTTTTCAATGCTACAATTCGAAAAATGGTTTTCGAAATTAAATATTTTCTTAGTTTCTATTTTCCTGGTCTGTTTTGCAAATATACCGGTTCTACTAAAAATTGTTTTCATTCTGCAAATGACAATCATATTCTATCTGTTAGAGCGTACTTGCTTGCATATTGAAAGATTACGAACACATAACCTCTATGCAATTAAGACAATCATTTGCGACAAAAAACAACTAAAAATTGAACGAATTGTCCCCTATAACGAGGAATATGGAACACTTACCATCCAAACAAGAGACAAACAGTACTTTTTATATACAGCTGTGTACTTAAGTGGCATATTATCTCCAATATCAGAGGAAATATTTGCAGAATACGAAAGAAGAAATCTCATAGGTAGATAAAAGGTACTGAATGTAAATTCAGTACCTCTTCTATCTCTATATATGATTCTTTATATATTAGCAAATAGCCATGGAGCGAGTACAGCTAACATACACAGGAAACAAGATCCCGTTATGACACGGTTGGACCAACGGTAATATTCGGGCTGTTTCGTACTCTCGTGAATTCTTCTTAAACGAATACCTGCGATTAACATAAATGGTGTGAAAATAAGTGCTGTTGCTTTAAACAGGTCTAAAAAATCCGTAAAAATATTCATAAACGAAACCACATCGGAACTGAACAAGAAGTACACACCTAGTCTCAGAGACATCATGCTAACAAATGAAAAAATCATACTTCCAGTTGCCCACTTCATCCATTGACCATTCTTCGTAATCAATGCCATAACCATAACAATGACGCCTAATACAAACAAAATAGAAAAGATATTTACACCTGTTTTAAAAGTCGGTGCATACATACCTTCAATCTTTTGAATGATTGATGAACCAAATGAATCATCTTTCTCTGATGTTTTTGCTCGATTGTTTAATCCCTTTTGAAAGGACGACGAAAGTTCGCTCCCTTTTCCTTCATTAAAACCTGGTTTTACAGAAGCTTGAGCCGCTTGTAAGGGTATAAGTAGTAAAATCATTAAAACAAGCGTACATAGGACTCCAAGCATCCCTTTTTCTTGTTTCATCACACATCACCCGCTAATTTTGGTTTAATGCTCTTTAATTTGATTTGATTTCCTTCCGCAACATAATAAAGATCTGCTGCATAATAAATATTTGCTTTCGTATATGCTCCCATAATAGCATTCGCAATTTCTTCCTTCTCTACTGCAATGTATGTTTCATTTTCATTGTAAAATTCAATTTCAATTCGGTTAATATTATTATTTAATACTGTAATATGTAACTCTTTTAGACTATCTAGACGATTTCCTAATCCACACACCAATTTAAATACTTTATTTGCAATTGTTGGTGGTTTAACATACGTCGTATTAAAATGAAGTGTTTCATCATCTATCACACCATCTTCCTCAACTGCACACTTCATAATGAAAGAATGATTTTGCTTTTCAATTTCTTGTTGACTCAACTTGCGATCAATGACATACTTCACGCTTGTTGACAGGTTTTCTATATATTCATCCAGTTCGGTATTTGAAATTTTAACCTCTGAGAATTCCGGGAAAATCATGTAAGCATGTACATTTGAGCTACTTTTACTTACACGTAATACCTCAACTTGTTTCCTTTCATAGCGCACCGTTTGTTCTAATTTTTCTACTACATTGTTACTTAGGGAATTAATATTCATTTACATTCACCTTTCAAAATTGTTATTTTTTAACTCAAAAATATTTTTTAATTCATATAATCCTCATGTTTGGATTTTATCTATTTTAAGCATTGTAATATTGCGGAGAGTTCTCGGTTCTCCTGTTTTAAGATTATTAATCACTTAATCTTAAAACATTTTAATATTACAATGACGTACAATGTCTCATTATAGTCGAATATCCTTATATGGTGAATCATTCTGTCCCACTCATTTGTACAAAAATAAAAAAATGTTTTATCCTTGTACAAATGAGTGGATAAATGCTGCATTCATACTATCTATCTATAAAAATACAACTAGGAAATTGTTTTATATATTCCCTAGTTGTCTATCACTCCATTCAACTAATGTATAAGAATACGGTGAATCAATTTGTAATTCTATATACAATGGTTGATTTTCTGGTAAGATTTCTCCCTCTGTATGGATCCAATAACGTTTGTTATCCGACATATTCAGTACGCGCGTCAGTCCTTGTTCGCTTCCTATTACTTTTGCAGTCCAACTGACCACATTCATATCATCTACCCTTGATACTTCTTGTGTAAAAGGTAGGTTCTGTTCTGTTTCTATTGGTATTGGCAACTGTTCTAGTTCCTGAAATATCTCCTCATATTCTAATATTTCCTCTGGTATATCCTCATCACTCGGAAAAGAAAATTCATATACTGCTTCAGAAGCAGGAGCATGATGAAATTCTTCAACATACTCCACTTCTTTTGCAACTTCCTTGTCCTGCTCTAACGTTTTTTCTTCTTCACCTACATTGATTCGAATAGATGTAGCAACTAAATCGTATATATTTGCTACATCCTTTTCTAAAGTAATTTCTTTTGTTGGAACAGTAACACGTTCTTGTTCCCTACCTATAGGCCTATTTTCTCTCGGGCACCAATAAACAGGTCGTTCCACCGGTTCAGGTCCTTTCTCCTTTTTCTTTTTCTCTATCACCATGTTTCTCTTTTTTTTGTAAACTACAAAACACATATAGCAAATTAATGCGATAAGAAGTTTCGTAAACATAATTTTCCCCTCTCGTTTAACCGAATAAATCAAACTCAAATTGTCCTTCAATTACTTTACTTTTTCGTTTGCCTTTCTTTTGAGAAGTATCTACTTTCACAATCAATTCTTCCCATAATGCAATATCTTGTTTTTGTACAAGCATACGCTTATCGGTATTCAGTGTTGTTAAAGTACGTATGATATCTTCTACATTTCCGTCAATTTCAAGTTTACGTTGCTTTACAACAACGCCAGTTACTTTTTCTTCTTTGATACATTCAATAGCTTTTTGCACAAATTTCGCATCTTCCATAAACGATACATCAAATGTACTCGGTAATGTTTTCACCCAATTTGTAAATTGAATTTCAATCGATTCAAACACTGGTGTAATTACTTTACCGATATTTGCAAGTACTCGCTTAGATTCTTCCGATGCCGCTTGTGTCCATTCTTCTGTTGAACCCTTTAACTGATTCCCACTCTTGATATTTTGAATTAATAATGTTTGTAGATCCCCAGTATCACCAAGCATTGCATTTAACCCATCACTTGTTGCATCACCGTTCATTGCTTCAGCAGCTTTATTCTTTTGGGCAATTAATTGCGCCATCTGTTCTTGGAATGTTTCTCGGTATCCAAGATAGAAAGTTCTGCATTGCTTTGTTTGACCAATGCGCCAATGTCTTCTTGCAGCTTGGTTCAACGTAAATAAGCTAAATGATAGTTGGTAGAAAATTAGTGTTGGTGTCGCCAGCAGTCGGGTAAGTCAGAGGTGTTACCAACTCTTTCTCCCCTAAGAACCGTACTTGTACCTTTCAGCACATACGGCTCAAGCCTCCCTTTATCCTTAACAATCTAGTATTTAAACTTTTTAAATGTGTTCAACATTGTTCTAACTGCTTTTTTGCTGTTGATAGGTATCTTTTGAGATTTTAAATAAGCTTGTACTTTAGGTAGCTGTTTTCCGTTCCCGTACCATTCTAAAAGGGCATGGTGCTGTTTATGACAACTACAATGAAGTAATTCAAGATTATCGTACTCATCTTTTCCACCTATAACTTTAGGAACAATGTGATTACTTTCAAGTGGTTCATCTCCAACTAATGAGTTGTTGCAAACTCTGCATTTATATTTAGTTTTTTTCGCTAATTTTCTCTTAGAATTTGTATTGAACCTATTGAATATCTTTTCATCCCTTTTTGCGAAGTATTTTTTAAGATTAGCGTCATCTGGACTATTCTTGTACTTAATCAGTACATGTCTTACAATTGGTGTCCATCTCATACGAATCAATTGATTTTTGTGATTATCAGGGTCCGTTAGTAACCATTTATCTCGGCTAACACCTGTATGGTCTGGATGGAAATATTTCTTATTTATCCATCTAGCGCCTTTTCGGTGATGTTTATATTTAAGATGGTGCATTACCTTCTTATGAATATAGCTGTCAATATCGCCATAAATTACTTTTGCTACAACAGGTGACCAGTAATTTGCTATACCTGTTATAACTGGATTTAGTTTTCTGATTAATTGTCCAATTGAACGTCCTCTATGAGATTTAAATATTTCGCTTATCTTTTCTTTAGCTTTTTTGACACTTTGGTTGGATGGTTTGATGAAGAGTTGTGAACCTTCTTTAGTAGGATATTGTCTAAAATTAAAGCCTAAGAAATCAAAACCATCAGTAATGTGTACTACTCTGGTTTTTTCCTCTGCCAATTTTAACCCTCTTTTATCAAGATAAGGTTGAAGTTTAGCATACATACTTTCAGCTTCTTCTTTAGAATTACACACTATAACAAAGTCATCTGCATATCTTACTATCCCAATTGAATCGGGATATAACATAGCTCCATCCCTTTTTGGGAAATGGTATCTTACTCCTAATTCCTGTTCCATTCCATGTAAAGCGATATTAGCTAATAAAGGTGAAATAATTCCCCCTTGTGGAGTACCAGTTTCTGTTTTGTAGAAGGTTTTATTATCTATACATCCTGCGTTTAACCATTGGTTAATTGCATTACTATAAGGAAAACCTTCTATACAGGATAAAATATGCTCATGATTCAGGTTATCAAAACAACCTTGAAAATCACCTTCGAATATCCATGCTCTATTAGTCCCTCTACTTAATTTAAGGAAAAGGTTTGCCATAGCGTCATGAGCACTTCGTTTGGGTCTAAATCCATAAGACATAGACTCAAAGCGACATTCCCATTGAGGTTCTAGTGCATTTTTAACCACATTTTGAAATATCCTATCTTTGATAACTGGAATCCCTAAAGGTCTTTTCTTTCCATTTTTCTTAGGAATATAAGTTCTTTTCACTGGAAATGCCTTAATATTTCTAACACTATACCCTTTTAATAAGTGGAACAATTTAACTCTATCCTCTGGTGTGTTAGTAGTAATCCCATCAATTCCAGCAGTACGTTTTCCTTGATTGATTTGCGTTACTCTCTTAATACTTAATAACAGGTTTGCCTTACTTCTCAACATTAGACGTTGAAGTTTTCTCACTTTACGTTTATTACCGAATTGTTCGGCACGATAGATTCGTTGTCGAAGTTTCTTCACATAGTTTTCAATTTCCTTCCATTGTATGGAGTTCCATTGAGTTACCTGTGGAGAAACAGCCGACTTCATATTGACAGTATTCATAACATGTTCCTCCTTTATAAGATTCCTCTTTCCGCTTTCTTTCGTGTTGAAGACCAGTAGGAATTCAGCACTTTTTCAAGTTATGTCAAAAGACACTATCCGCTCAGTTATGATTTCCTGCTATCTTTCGATATAGCGGCATTCGCTTTCTCCAACCTCCTATACCCTCTGAAGAATTAGTCGCACCTTACGGTTTGATTACCTTATTCATAGTGTTCTCGGCTAAAACGATTCACACGATTTATGAGGACTTCATAGGGCTTAACAAGTTCCACTAATAATAGATTCGTTTAAGGTAAGTGTCCTTCTTTACTCCGGCAGATCTATGGGTCATTATACGACTCTTTGACCGTCGAGCCTTTCCTATCTGCATCTACGAGCTTGTTCAATCACAGTACACTCGTTGTCGGTGACGAAGATTACAAAGATTCAGCTTTACGCTTACACATTCTCAAACTTTCCCTAGCCCCTTCAAACGTCTGTGTAACGTTATCCGTTGGACACTTAACTCTCATGCAACCCAACAATCCGATTACTCAGATAGCAGCTTCGAGCGGGAACACCTTTCATGACTAAGGTGACTTCATAATGAAGCACTATTTATTAGCGACTTCTTGTCGCACAGTCCAATCCTACCTTAACTAATTCTTGCGAACAGATGATAACATTCACACCGCTATTTACTTGCTCTTTTAACCATGCACTGCGCTTTGGCGGGTTAACTGTATTCGTGCGAAGAATAGCTACTTTTGCACCAGGTACTTGCTCAGCAACCTTCTGTAAACGAGGCTGAATGTCTCGTTCTTTCACTGTAGATCCTGTATCAGATACATAAATGATAGTTGGACGGCCTTCAGAAATTTCAGTATGCAATATTTCTTGCAACTTCTTCTCCTTCGGCTGTATACAATCCTCATCAAATCTGAATTCATTATTGGACCAAACCAATTCCTTTTCCGCGTTATCTAAGTGATAGTTTGGATAGTGGTTCATATTGTCTGGATACGAATTTCCTGTACGAATATAAGAGAGCCATAGTTTCCCAACATCCGGTGTACCTTTCGCCCCTTCAATCGCTTTCTCAAAAGACTCTTTCATATGCTCATAAGCCTGTTTTTGTTCTTCCGACATATCTACAAGAATCGTAGGTACATTAATTAACTCCACAGGATTTGGCCAAACATCTTTTAAGCGTACATTAATGGTTGTATCCATTAAAAATTGAGTAAACACATAAGGTGAAATACCAGGTACGACCTTAGTTTTATCTAATGTACCTTGCGCTCCGCGTGAAGCTATATTAGATGTGACCTCACCATCATGGTAATATGTTCTCTCGATGTTTCCGTAGGTTTCATTCCATTCCATTAAAGAACTATATTCAAAACCACTTTTCACCATTTTTTGAGGGAATAAACGCCATAACGTATAGAAAACATCGCTTGCGCGCCCACCAAATAATGTACCTGTTCCAGCTACGACTTTCTTACAAACCTTTGCTAAACTTCCTAAAGCAGTTCCTTGTGCTGTTTCACTTTTTAATTCGTGAACTTCATCAACGATAAGAGCATCAAAGAAGTGTTTCATTTTTCTACGAATATACTCAACGGTAGCTACCTTTCGATATGCTCGTCCTGTTTGTTTCGCATCATATGGCTTCACACGATTCTCTAGCTCTAGTTGTTTTTGCAGCGGTTTATTTCCCTCTTTTATTGCTTGCACTAATTTATTTTCATATTTGGTCCAATCTTTAAAACTTGCATATTTGGTTTTTACTTTTGGACTCCAAATATTTGAATTACAATCAGCACATACACTGTTTTTATTTGTTTTCGAATCTAAGTCACTTCCTGTAAAATCTTTATACTGACAGACTTCTTTTTGTTCTCCATTAGCTTGGTGAACCATAATGGAAGATGTTTTTTTACGTAACTTTGCACCACAATCTGGACAGTAATATCCATTCTTATAATATCTTTGCATCTCTTCCTCCGACTTCTTGGAAAGTGCAATTTGCTTATAAGGCAATGGCATCTGTTTAATAGAATCCCCTCGCATCGTAGTAAAACTAATGACAAAGAAGGTTGGTTTTTCTGGTTTTGGTCTTCCAGCCTGAATCCATGATTGATGAATACGTATTAAATCCTCTGTACGTTTAATCAGATGTACTTCTGCGTCTGGTATTAAGTGTCGTATTTCTTCTTTTGCCCACTTCTCAGTTAGAGTCGGTGGAACAAATACGCAGGTACGATATCCCTTTTGTTCTGTCAAATGGAAATATCCATCTACTGTCGCTGTCATAATTGCGCTTTTTCCGCTCGACATTTCCCCCTGTATAATGATCCCTTTTTGCACTTGTAATGCTTTTGCTGCACCTGTTGCTACATGTGCCTGTACAGGGAATAAAGGTCTTTGATATGTATCAAAATGAGATAATGCCTGTTCTTTCATCGGTTGATGTAAAGGCTCATCTAATTTTGTTACCTTATCAAGCATGACAGGCGAATATTCCAGTAAATATTCATTTAAATCATTAATTTCATTGATTTTTTCACCTGTACCCTCTTGCGGGAATTGACATTTTCCAGTACGTATCATTTCTGATAAAAACTCTTTACAATCCTCTTCTTTTAACGCTACCTGCGCAATAGATAGAGAAGTAAATTCATTCCTATCAAAATACACATTTAATGGTTGTAACAAATTTCTTGTTAACATCTCTTCATAAATTGGCTTCGCCCATTGTTCTAAAATTGGGAGACCATACGGAGGAGCCATTAAGAAATCTCTTACTTGCATTTCTGGTGCTTCATCAATTGCCACAATATACTTTTCTTCTAATTCTTTAGAAAACGCAATAATTGCCTTTTTTCTATTTACTATTTGTGTATTTATAAACTCAAATTGTCCTTTCGAATTTACATTCATTTTTTTGCCTAATACATAATGTAATTTTTCTTTTTGTCCCTCTCCAAAATACAAACGACTAGTACCCATTGATATGGCTGCTCTGAATGACTTTAATGTACTGTCATTCGCACCTAACACTGCAAATTGCATTTGGTTGTTATGATTAACTGCCATAGCAAAGCAGAAAGCTGAATGTGAAGCAGTGCCTGTCTCCAATTGAAACATCGCTGGCGTTTGTTCCTGGTCAAATGTATCTTGTTTAATTATTTCTTGTAACATAAGTTTCCCTCCTAAAATAAAAAACGCATCTTATTCGATACGTTTCATGTCCTACTCATTCAATTTATTGGCTAAAAATCTATAAACTGTTTCCACTCCGGTAATGATTGTTCAGCCGCATGTAGCATATCGCCTGCACCTTGGAATAGTGAGAATTGCTCTAACACTACAAAATGTTCACCTGCACCAAATTGAGATGCACATAGGCAAATGACTGTAAGAACAATAGCAATACGTAAAATACGACCGCTAAACTCCCATACAATGTATAGTGCTCCAATCCCTAACAGTACAGACATAGTTCTCTTCCTTTCCTAGACAAGCTCTTTGACTTCACCAGTTGGTGTTGCTGTGATAAATTTCGCGCGGCGTTTTTGTAATACAACTTCTTTCGTTGTTGTTTCCAGTTTCTCGAATGAAGTTTCAAAATACACATTTTCAGATCCACGAACAGCATGAAGTGTATCACCTTCACCAAGCAATCCATCTGCCACACCCGTTATCAGCAATAGTCCTAATTGTCCAGAAGCAATTGGCATCTTTGCTCTCTCTGCAGCTGTTTTCTCGCCTTGGAGTGAGTAACCGTTCCCCCTATTTAAGCGTTTTTTTAATGTTAAGATCCCCTCTGATTTACCTACACCTTCATATGCATCTTTATAATCCACGCGAGATGTGAAAATCAATTTATTTTCATGTCGTAATTCAGGTATAACCCAACTCTTACGATTCACCATTTGCGCTAATGTATTCACATTTGCTTTAACAAAATCTAGGTCTGACATATTCTCACAAAAATTAGCGAATCGATCATTAAAATATGTATCATTTTTCGTAGCTCTACGCTTACGCCCGATAAAGACACATTGCTTAAATTGCTCAAATTCTTCATTTTCATCACCAAAACGCATTAATCCCATTTCCTCGTAATTCTTAGCTAAAAAGTAGCTAATGTCATCTTGAGCAAAACGATCGTATGGAATGACATACACGATAACGCCACCGTCTTGTAAATAATGGTGCGCACGCTTTAAGAAATTAAATTCCATTTTCTCTGATTTCTTTTTTTCTGTCCGAAGCTCCGTATTATACGGTGGATTTAAGAAGATGAGTGGAAAATAGTCATGACTAATCATCATATTTTCAAAACCAGAGCGTATTACAACATCTAATTGCTCTTTTGCTTTGTTATATCGATTTGCATCTAATTCCACCCCATATGTATCAAGTTGTATATCAACTTGTTTCACCTCATCTGCAAAACTTCGTAAAATTGTCCCTTCTCCACAGCACGGATCAAAGCAAGCATAAGCTCGCTCTGATTCCATTTGTAATAACTGTATTAAGTGTTTCCCTTCTGTTAATGGTGTTGGATAAAATCCAGCCGCCAAATCATTTCCTATACGCATAATAATTCCCTCCAAGTTCTTTTTTGCAATAAAAAAAGGAAGATCCAAGTATATACATCACTTAGTTCTTCCTTTTATCCTCTATAAACTACCTCGACTTTACTAAAATGGTAGTTCTGCATCTGTAATCTCCAATAGCTCATCCATACCAGAAAAAATATCATCCGGATCTTTGGGTTGCTCTCTTGTTTCCTGCTCTTTTGGATCATCCACTACTATCCAAATATTATTTTTTTTCACTTTCATAACCCTCTATCTTTATTATTTTTCAGTTTCATAAACAATTTCTTCGTAATCGAAAAAATAATCTTTCAGCTTACGCATGATTTTACGAAACTTTGGTTCAGCTACGATCTTTGTCCCATGATAAAAACTTGGTTGCCCGACAAAGCGCCATAAGATGACATAGCCTTCTTTTGCCTCTTGGATGCCTTCAATAAATAAAGCTATTTCGTGAATGGCCATCTTTTCATTAAGAGTGTCTGGTTTAAAGTATTGAAATTTACCATCTGGTAGTATAATTTCAGCTTCAAAACATCCTCTCATTTGATTTACTCTTGCTCTTGATTCAGATGACATCGCTGGTGCAGCATATGATTTCTGATTTTTTTCCATTCGTGCTTTATGTTCCTCTACTGTTGGTACTAGTTGTAAGTGACTACAATCTTTTTTCATTTTATTATCTCCTCTACTGTTTAATTTGTTATTTTATGAATAATAAATAACCCCGCCTGCAAACTTGAAAACAACACAAAAAGGGCTTCTTCAAGTCGATTAAAAGTGTGCATAGCAAAATAAACTATATATACACTAATCGGCTCAAAGAAGCCCTTTCACAAATGAAACAAGACGCAACTTGCTTCTACAACTCAACCACAACACAAAAAAAGGTGTGGGAATAAACGGAATCAAATAAACTAACAATATACCTATATATTATACATTTCAGATTTATATATCAAGATTTTTTTAAAAAAATTACTCTCACCTCTTAGAATTCAAGACAAGAATTCTTATAATACAATACTGACTTAAAATTCTAATTGGAGGTACTTAATATGTTAATTCAAATTAAAAATGCAAAAAAAGAAATTTTTTCTATGGCATTCCTATTCTCTTTATATTTCATAGCACTTTTCTTTAACGAAAAAATTGCTATCGCTAACGCATTAATGTGCATATTTACTATTTACGCAAAAAAAATATTCTCGTAACTCGAATAGACATTACATATAAAAAGAATCATTTCAATATGGTTCTTTTTATCCTATAGCATGATTATTGATCCTTTTGGCAAATTAACCTCTTCTTATTTTTTGTCTTTTATCTACCAAAATGTGAATATATCGATTCATTCGACAATTCTTCTATTTATATGAGAATATAAACTTAACGGTTTTAATCTTCTTATATAAAAATATACACTTAAAAAGGAGTATTTTCCAAAATGAATAATGCCGAATTAATTTTTGAAACCTTAAAAAAAGATGGATATACCGAAATTATACGTATGATTAAAGAGCAACAAGTAGAAACAGATTACTTAGATTTCAAGCGAAAAAGTAATGGTCCAGATGACAAAATTACTACAGATGATAAAAAAAACTATGTAAAAGCATTATCAGGATTTGCTAATACCTCTGGTGGTGTCATTGTTTGGGGAGTAAACGCAAGTAAAAAAAATGGATTAGATGCTGCAAATGAAGAATTTCCAATTAAAAATGTGAAAATGTTTCAGACAATACTAAATGGCTTACTACCAACCGCTTTAACTCCTTTACTACCTAACATTCAAAATGAAGTTATATTTAAAACCGGGAGTAACACAGATGGGTTTGTTGTGACATATGTGCCTGAAAGTTCACTACCTCCGCATCAAGCGCTATTGGGAGAAAATAGATATTACATGAGAGCGGGGGATAACTTTTCACTCATGCCTCATGTGTATATCTCAGATGCTTTTGGTAGAAGGCAAAGACCAGTTTTAGATGTGCATTATGAAATACAAAGTCATTCAGTTACTGGTTCTGGCCCTGAAAGCATACATGAGTTATCCATTGTAGTTAGTATTCGTAATATAGGAAGATATGTTGCTATATATCCTGCAATTCAAATCAAAGCAGAAAAAAATCTCCGACTACTTGAACGTAAATATACACCAGGTCTGAAATCTATTCCCCAAACGCGAAATGATATAAACAAAAATGGTTATATGTTTGCTGGTGGTATAGATGATACAGTTCATCCTGGAACTTATAGGACTGTATATCATCTTGACCTTATAGTCACAGTTAAAGAAAAACATCTTAGAGGTGTGAATACTGAACTAGATGATTGTAATTTCTCATTTTCCTACGAACTTTTTGCACAAGGCTGCGAATCAGTAAAGGGAGAAATAGTAATCACATTTGATGAAATAAGAAAAGCTCTATTCTTCTAATGTAGATATTATTTTTCAAACTTTATAACTGTATAACATAAAACAAGCTATTGCGAACTATATATTTTTGGTTTAAATAAACAAAAATGTATAGTTCCACAATAGCCTTTATATATTAAGTCACAATTTACAACAAATTAACTACCTCTTGACGCTCAATCCACTTATCTAATTTATTATATGTTTCCTCGCTTAACCTTTTTCTTTTACCTGTTAATAGTTTTGAAAGATTAGATGGTGATATCTCTATTTCTTTTGCAATATCCCTTAAACTACATTTATTTTCCTCTTTATATTGCTGGATCTTCTGCTGATACCAATTAATATCCTTATTTACCTGTTGCTGATTCAATTGGGGTGGCTGAATTTCTTTTGTCTCCACACCCAGTACTTCTATTACGGGTTCTTTTACCAATGTTTCCATCAATTTATTTTTAGGTGCTATTTTTTTCTTTTGTAGAAGCTCTTGCTGTAGCGATACCAACTCATCAGTAGGTGTAACCGTTACTTTAAGGTTTAACCAATAATTTTCAAGCCAGTTACGCCCAAAACATTTCCCCTCATCAATCGGTGTTTGGTATTGCCATTCCTTTATTACTTCATCACGCATTAAGTCATCAAGCGTCTTCTCGAATACGTTTCTTATTCTAGCAGGATTTTGCCCCATGCTTACACCCATAACACTTAGAAGACCTTTAGGACCCCCAATCGAATAAGGGTGTACTAAATGCTGATACGCTTGCTGAATTCGCCATCTCCAACTTAAATACCTAGTCAACCTCTTGTGATACCTCTGTTGTTTACTGTTGTATTCAAGAGCCTTTTTAGACAACAAACCAGTCAATTTTTCTGATCCATATAAATACTTAGATAAAAATGTTCCAGGTGCAACATTCATACTTTCAATACCTAGCATTTCATCGGTATCAATATCTTTAGCAAATACTATTTCATCCATTACAAATAGTCTTCGTACTCGTTGCTTTTTATAAGCAAGTGACTCATTTGGATTGTCATCATCATTTAATATAACTATTTCATTGTCTTCGTTTACATATATAAAAATACTTGCCAGTGCAGCTAAACGCTCCATAATCTTTAAACGGTCCTCTTTACGATAGTAGGACTTACCATTTCTCACCTGCTTCATGCTACACATTTCTAATATTTCTTCGTAACCTATATGCACTGGGCTATTTTCTGTACTTGCAGACTTTACCCATATCTCGGTTACAATATCTAAACAATCTGCAGTTAAATCATCCATTACTCGATCAACAAAAGTAGAATCAACCAATGTATTCCACCTATTTAACTCCCCTGCACCTCTTAATTTCAGGTCTCCATCATTAAAACGTGACGATACCACTACAAGACTATTATTCTTATCTGGTAGTTCAGCGATATGTGCATTTAATTCCTTATCTTCAGTAAAATTATTTTTTGCAATTGTATCCGTCAAATGGTACATGAACCCAGCACTACTATGTTCGATAAAGTTCTGCTGCTCTTCCGTATATTTTTTTTCTCGCTTTTGCTTTACTAAAGGAATTTCAAACTCCTTTTCAATATCATTAGCAAGTAATTCAAATACTTCAGGTCGGTATTCTTCTATTTGAGCAACAACTTCCATAATACCAACACCTTGCGACTCCTTATACGATATCCAATTTGCAAATTTTTTAAAGGAGGCAGATGTATACATAGGATCATCTATATAAGCTATATCGCTATTAATTAATGTGCATAGCCCTTTCCATTTGTGGAAGATGCGTTCGTTATTTTTTACATTTTGAAATAGTGGGTATGCCACTAATAATGTATTTTGAAACAATTGTTTTAACTGATCCATATTTCCCTCCAATCCACCTGATATGGTGCATCAACATATTTATTCATGTACTAATGCTTCTTTTGAATTATCTGCTAATAATTTCAATATATTTACACATCGTTCTTTAATTTCTTTTGAACTCATTAAATAAACTATTATTTTTTTTATTTCTTGTTTCTTTTCCGGTGATAATTCTGATACCAACAAAGGATGCATTATGTGAATATGTATATAATCCAAAAACTTATCGCTCATAGCATATTTTTTTATTTCTTTTATTACATTTTCCTTCTCATAAAAAGATGGAAGAGACTTATCTCTGTATTTTGCTATAAACGAGTATACTATCCAGTCTATAGGCAAGTAATCGTTATTAAAGTCTTCTTCAAAGCTCTTCACAAGTCTTCTCATTCTGTTAACGACTAGAGCACTAGAACTATTTAAAACCTCACATAAATACAATAAATCTAAAATTAACATATTTGCAGTAGCTTTGAAATTAACATTCTCATGTAACCTTCCATGCGCAGCTGTATTTCTTAGCTCAATAAAATCATACTTAAAGTATTCATGACATTTGAACCTTCTATCTTTTTTAACTATCTCTTCTATTTTTTTATCCAAGGGGGTTCGTTCAATATTTGATGAAGATACTCCTAGCTCAATACAATAATCATATATTATCCCCTCAATTTGAAGAGGTATAATCTGGCAGAATAATTCCATTCTATCTTCTTTATATATTTCTATTGCTTGTTTAAGCATTTGTCTCTTATTAAGCACATGATTTTCCTCTATAAGAGATAATATTTTATTGTCAATTTCATATGTAATTATATATCTATCTACCCGTTCATTAAACTCCTCTTTATTATTACTGTGTAGAAGTTTCAATTCATTTCGTTCCTGTAACGTAATAAATTCAAATTTATAATTTAATCCATCAAATACTGACATTTCATATTCTTCTTCCCTACCTCTAAACGCATATCGAAAGGGTAACATTTTATTAAAGCTACCGGCGCTAGGAAATCCGTTTGGTTTACTCCAATTTTTGACTTCTTTATATATACTTGATTTAATTTCTCCTGTCATATATTCACATATTCCATCTTTCGCCTTATAGAGCTTTTCAACTAAGTATTGATACTTTTTCTTTTCATATCTATCAATATCTATAACTTGCTGCCTTGATTCATACTCTAGGATCATAGAATTAATTTTCTTTAAGTCCTTCATAACAAGAAATACCTCATGATTAAATTCTTCATAAGGCTCTGTATTTTCTTTTATTCCCATTATATTGTGGGCTACAAATTGATACATTTTTTCTTCTTCATTTGGTAACTCCTCTAATTTGTATCCATATTTCTCACAAAGTTTCTTAGAGACTTCCTCTTTTTTCAATTGAAATACATTAATTTCAAGAACTTCATTTAAAAAATGACGTGCAAGTTTATTTTTTTTAACACGAAAAAATAAATCTTCATCTATTAATTTATGTATAGCTTCCTCCGTTCTGTGTTCCATTATCAATTTCTCTAATCTATGTTGAGCTTGCTCTTGCTCTGCACTGTGTTCCTTTATAATTTTCTCTAATCTATGTTTAGCTTGCACTGTATTGAGTTCCATTATTAATTCTCCCCCTACACATCTATACTATATAAACTCCATCTAAAAATTATCTAATTATATTTTCACTAGTATATTTAATCATACCTTGCTAACTTTACAGATTCAATTTGTAGTGTTTCTCCTTTTTTCAGAGGAAACACTTTTCCCAAGTTGTGCGTATAACGAAAAAGGAGGAAACACCTGCAACCAAATACACTAATTTTAGGATGCGTTTTTCCTCATAAAATAAAAAGAGGAAACATTTTTCCCGAGTCATGCGCGCATTTTTTTTATACTTATACCGAAAATCCTTTTGTATCAATGATTGTATTGTATCTTTATTTTTTTAAACATAAATAAACTCTATTTTTTTCCCAAGTCGTGCGCGTAAAAAAACGGGAAACAGGAAACGTTTTTCCCAAGTCGTGCGCGTAACTAAAGAACAATTAGTAAAAAATGTGATTAAATCAGGGTTTATTGTGCTTTCCGTGTTTCCTCTAGCACCGAAACAAGAAACATATTTTCACAAAAGTTGCACATGAAATTTTTTGTATTTTTTTTTGAGGCCTTGCGGCTCAAGGGGTAAGCGTGTGTTTCCTCTTTTTTAAAACTCTCTTAAAGGGCACGTTTTTACAAAATTCGTTTTGCTATAATCATAATTGGAATATTTTATAGTCTTTTGGCATATATTTCTGAATTTGTAGAACGGAGGTGAAAAAGATGGGAAAATCATTTGTAATACGAAGTCAACGTAGCTTAAATGGAGAAACAACCAATGCCGTGTTAGTAACACTAAAATCTTGGCAGAAGTTTGTGGAAACATTTGAGGGAAAATACTATAGCTATAAAGATACATATTTAGAAGATATTCTGCAGCACATGACATACGAAGAGCGTATTGCTGATGTTGAAGGTTTTGTCGAAAAAGCCAAACCATCTTTTTCACGTCGCGCAATGTCTGCAATTGCAGAAAAAACGGGAAGAAAACATAAATTATACGGCATTACAAATGCTGATCTCGAAGTTTTCTTATATCTACATAAGAAATGCTTTACTAATGGTGTCATTCCAAATGTAACAATACATATGATGTGGGAAGATTACAAGCAATACAAAGAAGAATTTGCTTATATCCAACACTCTCAATTCTATATTGCATTAAAGAAATTAAGCTTACATAACATTATCTCCATTGAAAACGGAGTAGATGGCCGATATACAATCAAGCTGACTCATTTTATGAATGAGGAAACAGAAAAAGCAAATCCATACGTATATATTAGTCCTGTTGTATTTACAAAGGCTTTCTTTAAGCTATCTGTAGCATCTAAGAAACTATTCTTAGACATTGCTATGCAACAACATACAGAAACAACGTTAAAGCGTTCATTGGACAAGCAGGACGAAAGAGGAAACAAAACTCACTTCGGTGGGATGTATCGTTTCTTACATAAAAAATATCCACATCAAATTCGTGCCGTTATTAACGAATTAACAACGGCATTACCATGTACGGGGAATCCCCTATTCAAAATTTGCAAAATGCAAAAAGGGGTAAAACATACAAAACGATATACAACCTTATATTTATCTATTCATTCGGACTTTTTATGTACAAAAGAAGCTGGAGAAGAGCAACACAGGGATCCATTTACACCAAAAACTACCTATGCTCGTAAGGCGAAGTTTATAGAAGCAGTTCTACAGGAGATGAATATCGGTGAACTGTCTGCAGACATGAATAAATTCATTCATGTATTAAAGCATACTTGTCATCGTCAAATCCGCAGTGTAATTCGCGGACTTCGTGATATGGTTGATCGAAAAGAAGGATATCCAACGAAAATTGTATATACATTAAAAAAACTATTACATCAAACATCTCAATATCAAATCCTTGATGCTGCAGCGAAAGAAGGTATCTACCCTCTTATCGCGCAACATATACCAAAAGAGAGAAATAGTGACCGTGAGCAAGCTGTCTTTAATTTCGGTTTACATTATTCTATGTACTCTCTTCACAACATTAAGAAGATGTTTAAGAATGTGCATGCACTACTGAAGCAGAAGTTTGCGGTACCTGTGACGGAAGAATCTTATCACCGTAATTATTTAAAATACCAGGAAGAAACGTTATTTAGAAAATATGCATATGATCAAGGTGTAAATCTCCATGCATATATTGCTTTAGAAATTGAAATGCGTGAAAAATTGAAAGCACGCGGCCATAAAGAACGCATAATTCCAAGTGATATACGTGAATGGTTTATTGAAGAAATTGATAAGCTACCGCAAGAGAAGTTGCGTGTGATTGAGCTACCAAAACAGTTTAATTTACTAGAGTTTATGCGTACCTTCGAACGTTTAGTACGTGCTGGTGTAACAATAACCACTCCAGATCAGGTGCTAAATGCAATTGAAATAAAATAATAGCAACTAGCTCTCTATTTTTGAAAAAAACAAAAGTGGAGGGCTATTCGTGTTTGTTTGAGTAGTAATCCCCTCCTACTACTCTATTTATAAATATTAAATCGAAAGAACTTCATGAGAAATGGAGTCTTTTTTTATGCAATTCTATACAAATTCGACTCTATTAATACATAACTCTCCACAAAATACTACGGAGTATTCTTCAAATGTATTAAAATCTCCCTCATAATACCTACAAAAAATCAAAAGGAAAATTATAAAAATAGTGGATATGAGGACAAATATGATCCAATGTGGATATAATCTTTCTGAAATCATTGTAATGACTAATGTTGTTGTATTTATCTAATAAAAATCATCAATAATAATGTGAGTTATGTGTAAATACTGAGTAATGTTAACAAATAGCAGCCTAATCTGAATGAAATGTGGATAATTAAACGATTAACACTAACTCAGTTAACAAAATAAGTAAAATAACTTTTGTTTGTAGGAATGAATATATATAACGCAATTGGTATCAAATTCTTTCCGATTTCATGTAGAAATATAGTATTTTCTTTCTGCTTTTTTGTAGAATTAAAAGTTTAACAATCCTTAAATCTACAGATACTTGTTCTGTAATTTATGATTTTTTCTGTTCCTATATCAAATTCCCCCTTGCAGGAGTAAGTCTAACCTCAATTTTGAATAACCTATAAAAGTTTTATCTTTATTTCTTTTTAATATATAAGATATATATTTATAATAGATTTTTAATATAGCTAGTATGCTTGTTAATAAGATGTCTGACCTAATTGAAAATATTTGTAAATTACGTTATAATAATGGTAATTAAACATATCATTACCCACATACAAAAGGACAAACCTATGTATCCCTACCAGGATGAGGTTTGTCCTTTTGTCATTGTATTCAACAATTAATATTTGGAGGATTTAACATGGCAGCATAAAAAGGTACAACTTATACAGAAATAAATACGTATAACGATATTAGTTTTTTTAACGGACTACGTTGGGGATTAGTTTTTGTAGTGCCTTTTTGGGGCATCATAATCACTCTATACATTTTACTTTGCAAATAATAATCAACATATAAAAAATGCAAAGGGTTGTTTGTCCGTTTGCATTTTTTATATGCCAGCAACCGTGCGTAGCAAAGGGCGGTAGCAGGTCTTTTATTTATTTTCTGTTATAATATCTCCAAAGAAACTAGGTGATTATAATGAACGAGACAATTTGCATAGAGAAAACTTTAGAAGAGTTCTCTGCATATTTAAATGCAAAAGGCCGAAAACATTCTACGATTCAACGCTATGCATACGATATTAAAGATTTTTATAGATGGTTGAGTGAAAATGAATTGCTTTTACATATCAAATTATGGAATGAAATATCCGCAGATGATTATCAAGCTTATTTTTTAGTGTTAGAAAACAAACGAGAATATTCTCTTAAAACAAGACACAGGATATGGGTGGTTTTAAGGAAATTACACATGTTTTTAGGTATAGTTAGTCCACTAGATGATATTCATCTCTCTTTAATTCCCGATCAATCACTAAATGACAATGATTTTATTACCGAATTAGAAGAAACGCTTTTAAAACAAACTGTTCTATCAACAAAGGGGCTAACAGAAAGACAAGCGAAATATCGGCCTCTAATCATGGATAGAAACGCTTGTATAATTAATTTAATAGTAAACTACGGTTTGTCTTTACAAGAGCTAGTATCGCTTAATATGAGCCATATACAGTTTGCTAGGAACACTATAATTGTTCCAGGGGAAAATGGAGTTACTAGATCTGCATTCTTAACTGCGGAAGATACACAGCAGCTTTACAAATATTATTCGACTATCCCTGAACCCGTAAGACCTCGACAACACACAAATAATCCCTTATTTGTGGCATTTGATTTTAATCGAGGTACTTATCGATGGGTTTACGAAAATAATGCGCCAAAAGCTTTGTCTGAGGTTGCTATACAAAAGATGATTCGACTTGAAGTGAAACGAGCAGAATTAGATAGGCGTATTTCTGCACAGCAGTTAAGAAACACATTTATTCTCCGACTTATTAAGCAAGGAATAACTGAAGATGAATTGGTACGTAGAATAGGATTCAAAACTAAGATATCTTTAAAAAGATATTATCAATATTTGATGTTGTATAAAAAGACTCAATGAAAAATACTTTGGGAACTTATACTGTATGATAACGATGTATCTTCTTTATAAATTCGTTTTTATTATTACTGTAACTTTGTTTTTAATTAATAATTTGGATGAATTTTATAATCTTATGAACTCTCTATATGTTTCTGCGGAAAAAGTGAAACTCCTATTTCACAGAAAAAGACTTTTGAACTTTGCACAGCTCGTCTTTTGTTAATTGTTTCTTATTTTCATTAGAGGAATAAATTTGATATTGAACGCCCTTTTCATTCCAGTATATATGATGTAATTTATTTTTTGGCTGATTGAATGCTTGACGAGTTTTATCAAATGTATTGATTTCTTGTAAGGATTTTTGTGGAAAAACGTTCTTTCCTTTTGTTATTTCAACAATTAATTTCTGATTGTCTTTACTTGAATAAACGATGGTAACATGTTCTGCATTCTCATCTGCAACTGTTATTGAATCTACTTCGAAAGGTAATTTAGTAGCATATGATATTTGAAAAGGGAGTTCTTTTGGTGCAGTAGCCATGACTTCTTGTGATACAGGGTACCAATTTCCATCTTTTACAGAACAACCTGTAAGCATAGTGATAAAAAACAAAAGGACAAACCAAAGTCTTTTCATTCCGTTCCCTCCTTTTTATAACGTATGTAACTTTTTTACATACATTCTTAAATGGAATGGAAGAAAGTTTAAAAAAATGCCCAAGATAATTTCAGTAGAAATCACCAAGAGCATTCACTACGTATATAGTTGAATTGAGTAGTCAAATATTTCAAATTTAAATAGATTTATGTTTTTCACTTCCTGTTTTTGACCGTAGTAAGTCTTTAATATTCATAGTTCCTGAGATTAACAAACCACCAATTACTAAAATTGCGCCAAACAGATGATATATTGTAATATTTTCTTTGAGTATTAACCAAGCTAGTAAATAACCAAAAATTGGTGTTAAGAATAGATAGTTGTTTGCTTTTATTGGATCTTTTTTTAATAAATAAAACCAAAGTAACATGGATACTATAGAAGTCATAACAACCTGCCAAAATAGACCGATAGCAAAATTCATGTCTAAATTAATATACGGATTTGGATCTAATAAGAAACTTAAAGGAACTGCAAATAAACTACCAAAGATGATTTGCCAAGTATTAATGACTAGGCGATCAATCTTCATATCATATTTTGTGAAACATACACTCCCAATCCCCATAGATAACATGCCAATTGCGAGTATAATGATGCCTGATACAGTGGCTTGTGTATCCTTTAAATACGGATATACGGCAACAAATAAGCCAAACGCCGCAATACACATGCCAGCCCATTCTTGTTTTGTTACTTTTCTACTTAAAAACATAGAAGACAACACAGCAACAACAAATGGGTTTACTGTGATAAATAAGTTAAACAAACTAGATGATACCAACTTTAGTGACAAGAAACAGCAACCTACATACAAAGTGGTATTCAATATACCTAGTACAACTAACTGCTTCCACTCCACTCCTTTAGGCCATCTGTTAGATTTGATAAAATATGTAAAGATAAACATGATAAGACCGGCACTAATTAACCTTGTTGTTGCAAACATTAAAGGGGATGAAGATAAAAGACCAATTTTTGTGGCGATAGCACCTGATGCCCATAAAATACTAAACAATATACCAATTAAAATCTCCATGCGAACCATTTTCCTTTCCTACATTACAAATAGTAAAACAACCGATTTTATTAAAATAAAATCGGTTGTTTATGTAAAGAACTTTATTTTATCTGTTCTAAAATCAAACAGTAACTTCTTCTTTCCAGTTATCCATACTGAAGCGTTCACCTAAATTACGATGTTCAATAATGTACTCACGTAAATGTTTTGCTTTCTGAATAATTGCCTGATCACCGCTTTTTTCTGCGATTTGATCTAGCCAATCGTAGCATTTCGCAACAGGGATATCTTTTTCGAAATGAATTTTTGATAAGAAGAATACAACATCTCTAAAATTAATCCTTGAAATTACTTTAGATAGTGAAGCAATTAACTCCTCTTCAAATGTTTCATCTAACTTATCACGTTTAACAATAAATCTTTCTAAATCACGATTATATGTCTTTTTATCTTTGAAGATATCAGACGGATCAAAATCACAATCAAATACATAATCTAGGCAGAGAAAAACGCGGCTATCCTTAGAGAAATTAGCAGCTGCATGTCCAATTGCTGCATCAAGGAACCAAATCTCTCCTTTTCTAATACGAAATACTGCTTCTTCATCTGAATGGAAAGCCTTTTTATTATCTTCTAAAGCTAAGAAGACACGGAAACGTTGCTTTGTACTATGAGAGAATTCAACGAAATCTCTATGTGGGATAACCATTGCATCCACTAAATTACGTGTGCGAACCATTTTTAAATTATCAAAAGTAAAATACTCTTCAAGAAGTGAGTTAATGTATGGTAACTGCTTACCATATTCCGTTTGTTGTGCTGCATGATCAAAATCACGATACATTGTATCATCTTTATCATTTGAAGCATTCCATAAAGAGTTGTTCATCCAATAACCCGAACTGAATTCATCATACTCTTCTGGAATAACTGGAAAATTCGCGATTGTAGTTAAATCTTTCTTTAATAATTCCTCGTTTAAATTTAATTTACCAATAATATAAGATGCCATATTAACTAATCTCCCCTTTAATTATAATGTGAACATTACTAAATCGCAATGTAAGTAACGAAATAATCTGATTATGTATTCTTTTCAGAATCTAGATGGAAAGATTATTTTTATAGAGTAATAATCTATTTAGTATTTTTGAAAAATAACATAACCTATTGGATACTGATCATTCTTAATCTTTTTGATATATTCCTGAAATCAAATATATACAATTCATATTGAGAAACATGGTCACAATACCTACATTTTATATTTTTGTCTGTTTCACAAATATGTGGCACATTTAGATTTCGAATCACTTCTAATACATGTTCTTTGCAAACAAACAAAAAATCACCTTATTTCCATAAAATGATGATTAATTTTTGTAGTTTTTATTTTACCTAGTAAAGGATATTACAAAACAACTCTCAATTCGCGCGAATTTACAGAAAATTGAATATCGAAACTACAAATTGATTATAGGAAAAAAATAACAACAGGTCTATATATATATTGTTGAAAATTCTGAATTAGGTGAATTTAATTGATGTTAAACTCCCGTAAAACACTGTAGTGACACCGTTTTGTCGGAAATAACTGAAAATTTTGTTAAAAAATGAGAAATATTTATTGTGTTTATATAACTAATTATTTGGTGTAATAATCTAGTTATACATATTAGTCTACAATTAGAATTCGTCCATCTTCCAGAACCATATTAAACTTTACTCTATAATCTTTCATTAGAGTTTTAAGTGAAATTCTAAATTCCTTTCCCTACGCTCAAATTATAGTTTCAACTTACTATAGAAAAACAAAAACCCAATTATATATGAAATATAATTGGGTTTTTTAGAAGTGTAAAAACATATGATTTCTGTAAATTCATTGATAAAGATGACGATAGATTAATTTAACAACTTTCTCATCCCTTTACATTGTTTACAATGAATTACTGATTATTTTTGCGATGTCTACAAATTTCTCTGCAAATAATATGACGCTAATGGCAAGTAAACCGCAAAGTGTCTTTACGGCGAACTCGACAGCATCTACATTAGGCTTCATTAAATTAACAAGGCCGCCTATTCCCATAAATAGTGTAACAAACCCTAGTATTAAATTTGAAAAGGGAGATACACCAGGAATATCTCTTCCTACAAATAGATGAAAGCAGTAGTACATACTCCAAATAAAAAATACTATTGTTGGAATTGTGGCTAAGATTTGAATGCATTTGTCTTTAAAATTAAGTCCTGTCATAGAAACCCTCCTCGAATACTATATTTCTATTATCCTAATCACTTTTTTTATTAAAAGAGAGATATTGTAAAGACCTTTATCCTTAAAATAACATATAATTATTATATTAATCTATTGTATTTTAATGACACCCAATTCTTTAAGAATATTTGCGATTAGATAATTGGTCTCTTCGGATAAAGGTTCCCTTTCTCCTATTAACCTAGCAAGTCTATTTGTAAACTCAGCAGCATACAAAAGTTTCGTACTAGGTTTTTCTTTTTCAAACAGTGGCTCGTTCTGCATAGCTTGAATTAAGAGCCGAATAAGCATCTGTTTATGCTGCCCTTCTTTCTTACCATAGTACATCTCCATGCCTAACCATTTGCGTACAATGCGTTCAGCATCTCTTGCTTCTGTTATATCAAACCTAGAGACAACAAAGGTTAGTTTGTTCCATGTAAGCTTTGCAGAAGCATTAGAATAATTTGAAGGGAAAAAGAAAAAACTCTGTTGCGTAACTTTCTGTAGTTCTTTCATCCAACGAAATATCTCCTGCTTCCCTAAATGAACATCAATTTCCACGAAAAACACAGGGAATGGAGACGTCGTTTTTTCTTCATTTATTGTACAATCAGGTTTGAACACCAATTCACCAAGACATGCGTGATGTATTGGCTCCAATTCATCTCGATATACTCGAATACCATCTGTGTCATACCAGCCTTGTAGTACTGCCTCAATTTCTTCTTCAGATATAAGACTCGTATTCATTTCTTGTTGAATATAAAGTAGATACTCTAAAAGCATTCTTCTACCTTCTACTGTTAGTCCTCCTGGTGCGTAGTCTCCTTTTTCTGTACGATCAAACATAATATAATCATATTCAACATGATTACATATGGAAAACAAGTCTGAATCCCTTTTATTTTCCTTTCTAAGGAGCGTTTGCAGGCTTCGTCTATTCATAACGTTCCGATACCGAATATCGTTTCTCATAGAACGTAAGAAGCTTTTCCAGGATTGTAGATAAGCATAGTCCGTATACCCTTCACTTATAAGTTGGGTTAGCATTTTATCCTCACCATTCATCATTAGGCAAGTCCAACATCCACTACGTGAGTTTGCAGCTCCACAAGCATTTCCCTGCTGCTTCCCACCTGTTTTTATGCCACATTCAAACATAGCTTGTCCATACTGTATGCTCATTTCTTCCACATCCACACCAAAAGGCAGTATCCCTCTATCTAAAAGTAACATCCATACTTCATCACCGGTTAAAAATTTAACTGGGTTAAAGCAGAGGATATTCTTCATGTCATTATGACGTGAAAATAAGGAATCATTACTTATCTCATGCTTTTGAATACTATGTCTTCTTCGAGCGCTCTCTTCATTACGAACGGCCAGCATAAGCACACCATCATATTCATCAAAGCATTCTACTGCAGTAGTAGTTTGAGAAGCTATTAAGATTTCTTTCATCTTTCGCTGCATCGGTTTGACCTTAAGAGAGTCGGTACACCATCTCAATCTACTGTTTCCGCTCGGTGGTAAAACGCCTCTGCCTATTACCTTATACCAATATGATTCTTTCATAAGTGGTTGCACACCATGAACGATAAATGGTAGGTTTTGCTCATTTGCATTCTCCTGGATCTTTTGTAATGTCCGTGAGATATAAGCCGTCATAGCAGGTGTTTCTACTCCAACTTCGGAAGTTAAGATATGAACTGGATTTGTACGTTCCTCTAGTGGTAGTTCGGCAATTGCATCCCATAGTAACGTCAACATGGCAGAACTATCTTTTCCCCCACTGTAACCTACAAAACAACAATCTCGAGATAAATAGACTTTTTTCATTTCTTCTTTAATTTCTTTATATATATCCATCATTATATTGTTATCCCCATAGCAAAGTATCATTTCATACTGCCGTGGAGCATTCCTCCTCTTTTTTTTTAGATAGAAAAAGAGAGTCCCTATTTAATAGGCACTCTCTTTTATGTATATCCTCTATTTTTAATCAACTGTGATTTCATGTATATTCAACTTGTTTAACTTTTCCATATAAAAACTCATTACTTTTTGAGCATGTTGTATAGCGATTAATCCATCTTGAACAGTAAGTGCTTCAAAATACGGATAACGAATGTCTGTAGCATAACCATTTAGCTGCACGCACTGTTCTAAAATCAATGAGAATTCCTCATTTAATTTCCGACACGATTTGTGCAGCATTAGAAGGTTATGAGTTTTTGGGACTGTTCTACCATTTAGTGCAAGAAATCCTTTTAGAAGTTTCTCCACACATTGTTGACTATGATAACAGATAATTGCAGTAGGGAAAGGTTTCATGTGAGTTAGGTAACTCGCAGAATCTAAATCGGATTTTGCAATAAATACCCACTCTTTTAGATCCTCAGTATTTCTCATATAGGACCTTCCCTTCTAGTGCAATCTTATGTTCCATAGTAACGGTACGGCTAGCACGTTCTTGAAACTCTTCTGGTCCATACACTAGAATATCAACTGGTGTTTCCATAACATCATAAATCCCCCAATTGATACGATTAATGACTTCCCTTTTTCTTTCTCCGACACCTTCCACAACAATACAGAGATCAAAATCACTGTCTTCATTTGGTGTGCCATATGCATGAGAGCCAAAAAGGATGATTTTTTGGACAGAAGATACAGTTTCACGAATCTTTTGCACCAATAGGTCCAATTCCCTTTGTACTTCTTCGTTAATCCGAATCACTCCTCGGATAAAGTCATTATATTGACGTTTAAGTATATTATACATGCGTTTCTCTTCTCCTTGCTATTACATATTTATTTTTATATTTTTCTCTTGTTTCCCAACGTTCTGCAATGCTTGATAACATTCGTATATCTGCTTGAAATCTTGTAGAAATCCATCGTCAGAGATACTATGAAATCCTTTAAAGTTCTTTCTACACCAATATAAAATGCTAGATTCATCCTTCGCTAAAAAAGAATCCGGATTGAAATGTATCAAAGCCTCTGCTAAACAAGCCAGAAGCAATGGTATCATTTCGGAATCTTGCTTTGATAAATCAAGTACAGATACAACGGTATACTGTTTATATTGGTAGTATTGTAGAACACCATTACACATGTTTGTTGGTGTTAAACTGTGTTGTAATTGAGTGGAATCTAATTGATACACTCTCATGTTGTCCCCTCCTATATCATTACCCCTTAATTGGTGCAGCTTTCATAAAAGCCTTTTGAGCTTGGAAAATGATATAGTGATTCGATACGGTACCTTCATCAAAGAGTTCGTTGACGAATTGAGCAACAGTCATGGCAGCGAACTTATTGGTAATAACGCGCTGTGGTTCTGAAGCAGCTAATTCGGAACAACTTAATTGACTTGGAGCCGTTTCTTTTTTCGTAAAAGCATCCGGAAATAAATCACCAAGCGGTGAAAGAATGACCTCGCCATTCAATTTAACTCCACATACTGCTTGCCCGTTATAACCACTGTTTTTATAATCAGCTATTTGTTGAGGTGTCCAATGTCTTTTATTTACTTCTCTCCAATTATCAGGGATGGTTACAGCTGTATTCCCTACATCGATGTAAAGAAGATTATCCGATTGATGGAAGAATTGATGAAAGACCTCACGAGAAAACATATTATCTACTGCCCCAATTACAATTGGCAGATACAAGTGGTCGTCTTTATGTTGTTTTTTTAATAAATCATATTTATTACCAAACAACTGCTGCATTGTTTCTATGTCTTCTATGTACTGTGACGTAAAGGAAGAGATAGGAACGTTATAGCCAGCTTTATATCGACGAGCCAGTACTTCTGCTTTGTATTTACCAACATCAGGTCGAATAAAGAGTTGATTTCCAAGGTTTTTTTCTTCAACCGTATCTGGATCTGCAACTACGATTTCTCCGTCTAATTGAAAAATACTCATCATTTGAGCAATATGTTGTAAAATTAATCCTCCGTTTCCTCCAGCACCTACTAATACAATATGTGGTACAATCTTCTTTCCTTCTGCAATATCAATAACAATACTCATTTTTATAGCCCCCTATTTTTCTTTTGATAGTGTATTCTCTAAATTTCGTAGAAATGGAATTGATAAATTTGTAATCCTATGCACGGTATACAAGTCAAATGAATGCATCAATAGTATCGATGCAGCATAAATGACTCCTTCCTCTTGCACAATGGATACAACATATTGAAGTAAATTCAACTGCACAACAAGCGTATCTACATATTCTTGATGTGTGTTTAAATCAATATGAGTATTCTTCCTCTGTCCTTCTAATGCTTCATATATGTGATTCATCTCTAACTTGCACATAAATTGAAATAGCTTATAGTCATCATGCGATTCCTCTATTGCTTGTTTATTCTTTGTAAGAACTAACATGTAGTGCTTTATCTTTGTAAACATTGAAACGTGAATTGTTTTTAATGTTGTCATAATAAAGAAAGAGACATAAAAATATGTCTCTTTTACGCCCCCTTGTTTATTTATTTTAAAAGTGTGATCCTACTTAAATCGTAATTTTGGCTTATCCCTTTCGTTGCATATTCTCCTGCAAATATAAAGTTAGGGTTAATAGAATGAAATTTTCCATCTATACAAGTGCGTACTCGTAGTTCAGGGAAAACATCCTCTATTCTGCCAACAATTGCATAAAGAATAGGAGCCTGTTCACTTTGATCATCTAAATCACTTGGTTCAGCAGAGAAACGATGATGACTGTGTATCTCCATAACTTTCATAGCGATAGACTGCATCTCTATATTCGTTTCTGGGATTACAATTTCAGTTGCTACCTGCTGGTGTGGAAAGTCCATAAAATAACCACGTTCCTTATTGAAATAGATATCAGCATGTAATTCGCAATCACATTTACGAGAAATGGCCTGTGCAATAATAATAAAGTCCATTAATAGAGTTCTCGGAATAAAATCCCCAGGTAAAAAGTGATCCCGCCAAGAACTAAGAAAAGAAAAAGGACAATCTGAAATGGATTGTCCCTCTACAGTACTTGCTCCTTTTGCACCGACAGTTAAAATCGGAAGTAGTGCATTTGTATCCTCATCATATTTAATAACAGTTAAGCCTTTAACAAACGAGGGATAACGATGCTCTAATTTTACGCGGATGTCCTCTGCTTCTATTTTTCTTACATCTGTTGAATCTCCATTTTGAACAGCGATTCCATGTGTAATTTCTTCTTCTGTAAACCAATCTACTAACGGTATATCTCCAAATACTACGTGTCGAACAACCGTTGTTGTATTGATTTTATCTAGACAATCTGTAGATTTTGTAGCCTTAGCTTTCTTACTACTCTTTGTCTTATCTTTTGCTTTTTCCTTTTTTTCTTCCTTTTTAGCAGTGGCTTGCTCTGAAGCAGCTTTTTTCACTGGTACTGTTGTTTCCTCTACTTGTTTTTCCATATCAAAAAAATCGAATAAGTTTGTCATAATAAAAAATCCTCCTAGTATGTTTGCTTTTATATAGTCCTGCTATTTTCAGAAATTCGATGTACCTAATTACTGTCTGCCATTAACTTATTTTCCATTAAAGTTAATGGCCAAAGCGGTAAATCATTGACTCTTTTGCCATCTGAATTTTGTGTAATACCCTTCTCATTTAAAAATTCAATAATTCGTTTTCTTTCTCTCTCAATTCTCACTCGTGTTTCATAATCTAAATACACCGTATTTCCTCCTCAGCATGTTGGATTTAAGGTTTATAACCTAAACTCCAACAAAATTATTACTTTTAATAATTAATCCCCAACTTCTAATAACCAATCACTCTAAAGAGCTTGTATTAAAAAGTCTTTTCCGATTCTATTAAAATAGAATCATCAAAACTTTGATTTTCAAATCGTTTAAATAGCTCTTCCACTGGTTCCGTATGAGTATGTGTAAGGTCGTGATTAAATGAACTTGCAAAGAATAAAACATGAAATGTTTCTAAATCTTTTAAAGTCCGGAATTCAGGTATCACAACTCTACCCGTACATACAGATCCACTAGGATGAACATTAGAGTAAGGAAATTGATATAATTTCATTCCTTCTTCTAAATCCATATCTTCTTTTAAAGCAAAGACAGAGATATTCGTAACTCGTTTTTGGTAAACCGTATAACGAAATAATAGACGTGGAAAGCCTACTTGTTGAAACGGTCTTTCAAAAAAATGAATATCCCACTGATCCTTTGGTACTTCAATCCAAACAGCTTGTTTATCACCACTCTTAGATAACACCTCGTGTTTTATACAACCTTTTGGGAGTACGCCACTAGAGTAATGTGTATCATCTTGTGTACCCTGCTCCATAACTTCTTTTAAAGCTAAATAAAAATCCTTAAAAGTAACGGCAGTTTCTCCACGAGATAATTCGTTGTTAAATTGTTGTATAGTTACAATTCCTTTTGGCTCTAAAGCATCAAATATTGCTACTGTCTTCATTTGTTGTTTCCCCCTGCGTATAGATTGTTTCCAATAAATCTAGTAACATCTCAAATTTATATGGTCCGTATAATGGTTCCTCGCCATAATAGAGATAAAGAGATTCTTCATCAATTTGGTAAGAATACCTTACTGGATAACAATCTAGTAATATAGAAATTTTTTCTTTATGCTTTGGTGATATGCCGTCTATCGTTTCAGCTATAGCACCCCATGTGTCCTCTGCTGCTTCCTGTATTTCCTTTAATGGTATGTCGAATAATGTGGAGAGCTTTTCATGCTCTTCTTCATCAATTGGAAAAGCTTCTAAGCCCATATCTTCGATCATGTCCGTACCCAATGCTTTAAATCCTTCTTCATGGTCTAATTCATAGATATTCTCTCGCTCTAAATACGAGGGAGAATACTGTGTTACATCAATCGAAAGCGCATGCAGCCTTTTAAAGTAATGTAAGAAATGAAATTGACATGAATAAAATTTAGATAGATTTATGTTTAATAGGTTCATGGAAAGTAAGAAGATTACAATCGTATCTGTTGTTTCTATGTCCTCCCACCTTAGTGATTGGTTTTCATCTAGAAAATCCACACAAGTTAGGATTTTACCAATTGCTCCATGATAGATTTTGTTAAAATCTATCTCTATATCTTTAGAAAGGCTTTCTAATATATATATTTCCTCTTGATATCTTTGTTTAATTTGCTCCCAATTTACGATGCTATAAGTTTTGTTTAACTTAAGTGATAGTAAATAGTTTGACATCGCTATATTAGATGAATATCCAAATAATTTTTTCATTTTTAGTCCCTCTGTACTAACTTGCTATATTTTTTGTTAACCGCATCTCTTCAAAGATACGAAGTAACATTTCAATTCGTTTAATTGCTGGAAAATATGTATCATCATCATAGAAAAGATAAAGTTTTTTCTCTGCAGCTTGGTAAAGCATACGTATACCAAACTGACTTTGAATTAAATGAAAGAAACTTTGATCCTCTATCTTGATATTAGAGAACATTTCACCGATTGGACTCCATGCATTATCAATAATGTGGTTTAATTCATCCATGGATATATTAAATAGATTCGTATATTTGATTAAGGTATCTTTATCATCGCTATCTACCTCTTCGTGATGTAATTTCATATCTTGAATTAAGTCATCACCCCAGCTTTTAAATGACTCCTCACAATCGTATTCTTCGAAATTTTCTTGTTCTAAATACGATGGGTAATAATCTTTTACAGGAATCCCCAATCTATACATACGCATAAATATCTCCATAAGATACAATTGCGATGTATAGAAGCAGGAAAGATCAGTATCTAAAGATTTTTCCGCAATCATAATTATTTCAAGTAAAGTTTTCGAATCTAAATTAATTGGGAAATTGGAGTCCTCTTCTAAATAAGAAACGGCAGCCATTACTTGTTGAATGGCTCGTTCTGAAATCTTGCTGAAGTCTATTTCTCTTGAGTGCTCTAAACAATCTAATATGTAGATTTCTTCTTGATGTTTCTTATCTGCAAGTAATTCATGCAGTAAGTGAGCATTCTTTTGTATTTTTAACGAAAGTAGATACTTTCTTACTTTCTGCTGATTGTATGTAAATAATAATTTCATACCTGGTTTCCCTTCGTCTTTTCTCGGATCATTGCCGCAAGACGGATTATTATTTCATAATAAGAAAGTACCCATTCATCAAATGAGTACTGTTCATAACCATCCTCTAGAAATTCAATCAAAATATGATTGGGATACACTTCACTTTGATAGGTGTTAAACGAAAATCCATGTAACACGAATTGAAAATCGGATTGTGTTATATGTTCCGAGCCTATACATAAATAGTAACCAGCTGTATTGATGTAACATCCTTCCGCAGCCATAGAACTAATATCCGAAGCGAAATTCGAATACATGTCTTCTGAGCTAAATAACGTTCCATCTAACAAGTCTTCTTCAGTTCCAAAGGCAAAGTGACAAAATATACGTGTTTGCTCGTTAAAACGCGCAAGCGACTCGAATAATAGTTCACTTGTGATATGCAACTTGTCCCTGTGAAAATCATTGATATTGATTAAGAATGGGATGTTATATTTACGAATTAATTTTTGTATGCGTAGTATCCGAATGTATACTTTCATCTCATTTCCTTGATTAAATAAATATCTCATCTTCTAGCCCCTGCTTTTCTACATCTTCTAGTTGTTCAGTGAAAAGATGTAAATGTAGCATTTCTTTTAATACACAATCTGGACCACTTATACGAAATGAATTACCACTATAAAACGTGACATAATGTCGTAGCTGCTCAAATTGCTTTTCAAATTCATCTATATGTTCTAATGGTATGTTTTCTAAATCAGGCATTTCGTTCGCAATAAATCCATTTATAATCGATTCAAAGGATTGACGAAGTTCTTGATTATTAGGAAGGACTTCTTTTGACTGTAAAAAGTCAAAGAAGTCACTGTGATTCATACTCATTTGGATGCCCCTAACACGCGAACCGGTAGAATTAACTGCAGATTAGAGTGAGTTGTATCCTCTGCTCCCACTACAACGATAGGTCTCTGATTACTAATCATTTTTATCGCGATTGTTTCAGAAGTTATCGTTTGTAGTGCTTGCAGCAGATATTCCACATTACAAGCCAATGTAAATTCTTCTACTTGATTACATGGAATTTCTACACTTGCAGTACCTACTTGAGAATTTTGTGGTTTAAGATGGATGCTTTCTTTTCCTTCTGACGTAAGCACGATTAAGGAAGAAAATGCTGAAAGTTGCTCCAACGTGTTTTTAAATTCTTCACGTGATAGTTGTATTTCACTTTTAAATTCGTCGGGTACCATACGTGCCGTATCAGGATATGTACCAGCTAGTAATCTAGACTGATAGATAATACTTTCGCCACGGATTAACAGCTGTATATCATTAATGAGCTTTAATTGTAAATTTGTTTCACGATTAAAGAGCTTAAGAGCTGTTTTAAGAGACTTAATTGGTAACACGACTTCACCATCTTTTACGATAGTGATCTTTGTACAATCAAAATGTAAACGGGCTAAACGGTGAGCATCAGTTGCTATACTATAGAACTTATCGCCTACTGATTTTAAGTTCACACCGGTTAGAATTTTACGTGTATCCATTGCAGGAATAGCATGTAAAGTACTGTTGGCCATAGTTAAAAATTGATCTTGTGAAAGTGAAATCCAATCTTCCCCTGCTTCAATTTTGATTTCAGGATATTCTTCATGATCCATGGTACAAAAGCTAAATTGTTTCTTCTTGCTTTCTACAATTTTCAGCTCATTGTTTTTATGTTCTAGACCAATGAATTCACTCTTGAATTTCTTAATCGTTTTAAGTACCGGAGCAGCTGCAAAGAGTACCTTCCCCGGTTCAGTACAATCCCCACTGTTTACATTAAAGCGAGTTACTAATGTTACTGTTTCTGTACCGTCTGACCCCATTAGAATCATTCCCTGTGAATTACAATTTAATAAAACACCTTGTAATGCGGGCATTGGGTTTTTAACGTCTACAGTTGCACTAGCTTTCTCTAATTTTTCGATAAATAATGTACGGTTAATAGTAAATTTCATAATAAATCCCTCCAAAAAAGTAATAAAAAAAGAACAGACCTCATATCCTGTTCATTCGTTTTCCTGCTATAAAACAAAGCTTTACGCGCTTTGTTGTTTTTTTAACTGTTCTATGAGTTGGTGAATGGCTTCTGTATGATCATGAAGTAACCATTCTCTAAAGGACGTAATATCGCCGGATATAAAGGTAGATAACCAGCGGCTAAGCTGTCCTTCATTCCCATGGCTTATATGTATGGCCTCATGAATCAACTGTAAATTCGTTATAATTCCTTCTAAACCACCAGCCGTTGTATCCTCAAATGTCCTTGCTTGCGCATTATAATTGTGATTATAGGCAAGTAGAATATCCCTGGATGCAATGCTTAACGGTTTTGCAAGCTCTTGGATGTTTTGAATTAATCCTTCTAAACTTGCTTGACCGTTCGATGGTTCCCTCTGTGTGCTGCCTTGCTTATTTTTTTGCTGTAACATAGTAGGTGGTGTGAAATAGTATCCTTTCTTTTGATAAGAAACATAGTTACTATTTGGACCATTACTACGTGTAGTAAGTTCTACTTTTATAGGTTTTACATTATAAAGGTATCTTCCCACGCCCCAAAGTACAGCAGCTCTTTTTAAACTATTCGAAAAGCCACCTTTTACAGAACTGTAGTCAGATTCTTCACTTCCATCCTCTTTTGATATCCAACGTTCATTCAAAAACACTGATATGGTACATTTCGTTGCTTTCTCACCCCATTTTTCATACGACACTTGCCATTTATCAATACCAAAGACTTCATCAAATCGGTCCTGAATGGAGCGTGCGTCAACAAATGGAGCTACATAAGCAAAAAAACGACCTTGGCTTTCAAATGTATTTGTAATTTTCCACCCTAATTGTTCGAATGGAAATTCAGCTTGTAAACTTTCCATTGTATTCGTCATAATAATCCTCCTGTATTAATTGTTATTTCGAATCTGGGTGTTTCCACTCTTTCTTTCGAAATTCATCAATCATTTCACAAATAATTCCTCTGTTTTCATGAAGCAGCCAATCCTCATAGGAAGTAATATCTTTTCCTGATTGAATGGATAAATGCTTATTCAAATCCCCTATACTCATACGACTGATATTAGTTGCTGCATATATGAGACTTAAGCTTACTTTCAAATCCCTTAAATCAGAAATGGTAATATCCTTAAATGTCTTAGCTTTCGTATTGAAGTTTTGATTGTGCGCTTGCAGCATTGAAACAGAACTGATCCATAAAGGATTAGCTAGTTCTTTAATTTCTTCCATAATGTCATGTGAATGAGCATTATTTTGTAGTTTTCCTTGTGATTTATCCATGATGTTTTCCCCCTAAGTAATAAAATAGTTGCCTAAAGTGCTGGCTATACAATAATTCCAAACCTGAAGACAACACAAAAAGGGCTTCTTCAAGTCGATTAAAAGTGTGTATAGCAAAATAAGCTATATATACACTAATCGGCTCAAAGAAGCCCTTTCAAAAATGAAACAAGACGCAACTTGCTTCTACAACTCAACCACAACACAAAAAAGGTGTGGGAATAAACGGAATCAAATAAACAATAAATATATTTGTATATTAAACTATCTTTATTTTTAATGCAAGTAAAAAAGAGTGAAACAACCGTAACACTCCTTAATTCATAGCATATTATTTACTCCAAAACTCATTATAATACCAAGCTCGATAAGAAATATGTTCTGATACATCCACTACTTTCATACGTCTTCTATGATTTTTAGGATGAACAGGTATACTATATATCTTCGCATCGTCTGGTTTCGTCATATCTTCTACTTCAATTTTGACAACTTTTAGATGGTACGGCATACGACCATTGTTAAAAATATCCCCTACACAAATTGTCCAAAGACTTGTTTTTATTCCAGTTACACTATTCATTATATATTCTCCTCTACAAATTAATAAAAAAGACATTGAACAGATACGTCCAATGTCTTTTTTTCCTCTTATATACTAGTTAACTCAAAGTATAATTTTTCTGGTTTTCCATACATGTTAATTTCATTTTGATATACGGCAGCTAATGGCTGAGATATCTCAATGTTTTCCACGTAGGATAATGAAGCAGCTGCTTCTATTTGTTCTTTAATCTCATTAGGAATGACTGAATAAGATAAGTTATCCATTTTACTCCCTAATTTAGTGTGTGTAGCAGCTTCATAATAAATTTCGGTAATTAAGACCTCATTATCATCTGGATCATACATATATCCTCGGTTAACTGTAATCATATTGTAGTGCTCCTCTCAGATTTACATTTTCTAATTCCTTGTGCCTTTAGCATTGCAACAAGTACCTTAATTCTATATAGATTCCCTAGCGCTTATTTTTCATATTCTATTCCTTATCTACTTTACTATAAATTAGGCTTTATTCTCTTTCTTTACAGTCAAATTCAAAAATCTTTAACAATAATAAGAGACGATAAAGACCAGGTAAGTGTTTTTCCCCATAATAGATATATAATTCCTTCAATTCTTCTTTATAAGCAAATTGAACACCTAAATGGGCAGGAAGTTTCTCTAGTATCCTTGTGTTCTCCAACTCTCTGTTTTGAATAATTTCAATAACAGTATGTGGGGATTCTTTTAAAATAGCTTTTAATGTCTCATAAGAAATATGAAACAGCTCGCTACATTCTATTGCTCTTCTTTTATCATACTCTACTTGTTCTAGTTCTTCTTCCGTAGGCGGTGTAGTATAAGGTCTTCTATATTCAGATTTTACGTCTTCTTGTTTGGATTCCATTTTTTTTATAAAGAAATGGCCCCATTCTTGGAGACGATCTTCTATTTCGTACGGATTTCCATATTTATATTCAAAACTTCTTCTTTGAAATTCGAAATCACAGTCATCATCACAATCGTGATAGTCCAGTTCTATAATGAAGTCCCTATAATAGTCAACCTCGAAGTCTTTCATTCTATCCTCAATAATACCTACAGTGTCCTGAAAAATAGTAAGTTCTCGACTTCTAATTGGTTCAGTAGTTTCTTTCTTTTGGAAGATTGATATAATTTCCCCTAGTGATAATACTGGTTTATCTAATGTAATTGCATGTTCATATTTCATTTAAATATCCTCTTTTCCAAATAAAAAAGCACAAATTATGTGCTATTTATTCACATTATTTTTTTAGTTGTAAAACCTAAATACAAGTTCCTCTCAGCCTTTTTTATTTTAGTATCTCTACTACGGTACAAGGGATTGTATCAAATTTCCTCTCACTACATATGTCTTGTAGTGTTCTTAGCGTTTCAAATCGATTATGCATGACTTTTAGTAGTACTGAAGTACTCAAATTTTGAACAATTAGATGCTCTACACAATCGCAGTCATGATCTGTTACTATTAAATAAAACCCTGTGGCTTCATAAGAACTACGAGCATAAATCACTCTCATATTCTTTTTCGTATGCCATACTTTGTAAAATCCCATTTTATCTCTCCTCTAAATTAAACAAAAAAGCACAAATTATGTGCTTTATCATTTAGCATATTATTAGCCCCGAAGGTCTATTTACAGGTGGAACCGAACTTAAAGACAACAAAAAAAGGGCTTCTTCAAGTCGATTAAAAATGTGCATAGCAAAATAAGCTATATATACACTAATCGGCTCAAAGAAGCCCTTTCACAATTGAAACAAGACGCAACTTACTTCTACAACTCAACCACAACACAAAAAAAGGTGTGGGAATAAACGGAATCAATTAAACAATAAATATAGTTATATATTAATCTATTTTCATATCATATTCAATTGTTTTTAAGCAACAAAAATAAGAAGGGAAATTATATATAGTGGCTTTATGTACCATATAATAATACCTCTGTTTCTACGTTTATAACTCCCTTCTTATTTTCAGTTCTTGGTGTTACTTCATGTACTGCAATTCAAAATAAAGTTTTTCTGGCTTTTGATTCTGCTCTAAATAACAAAGTATTTCTGGAATGGTTTGTTCGTCTACTTCCATACTTTCCATATAGGACATACTTTCACTTTCTTGAACATTTTTAAAAATGGAAGTAGGTAGTTTTTCTGCAGCAAACACACTCATTTTGCTGCCTAACTTTTGGTTGGATGCAGCGTTGTAGAAAATTTCGTTCACAATGACCTCATTATCATCTGGATCATACATGTACCCTCGTTGTATACGTAGCAATGCTTTACCCCTTTCGAATATATTCCTTTACACAAATGATTATATTTGTATATATTGTTTTTCTGCATAAAGGTGTCAAAGAATATTATTTCGTAAAATACGTAATTTGTATAGGGGCAGATATAGGATAATTAACTTTAGCATATTATTTATGAGTATTTCATCCCTTTTTGATTATAAATGCATTAAAATTAGTTGAATTATTCACCCTAAACTTTCTAAGCTTAGTTTTCAGTTGGATTTATTTTATAGTAATCTTCTGCAGTGTACATATTCCATCGCCAGAAACTAGATCCTTGAGATACAATATACCGGTCTAAAAAAATTTCAAAGTTGGAATGAAGGGAATGAAAATCTAATATATCATCTCCTAATAACAAATAATCTGGGCTATTACTTCTAACCTTACTGTTATCAACTAATAAATAATTTTCATGCACATGTGCAATTGGATACACGTTTTTTGGTAATTGTAGGTTACTGTGTGTGACTTCTATTTCATTCAGAGAGAATACACGTATACCACCACCTATATTTATATCTCCCTCCAATAACATTTCAAAGATACGTGCTCCATTGTGTTGCTGTAAAAAGATTTTATAATCTATAGGTAATGTCCAGTCGTTATTATTTTCAAATGATTCAATCTCACTTTGTTCGACTGGTGAATTAAATGAACAAGTTACTATACTAGTATTTCCTTGTTCATTCTGTAAATTTAATTTATTGTTTGCTTTACTTAACCTTTGTTTTAAAGAATTTAAACTTTTAAGAATGATAGTGTTTTGCATATTATTCACCTGACTTTAAGTTTTAGTAGGCAGACCACCATGGATTTACAATTTGTTGATGAATTGGACGTGGTAGAGGGAATAAATTATCAAAAGAATTATTACCTCCATATGCTCTAGGAATTACATGGTGTATATCTGCTTCGGACCAGTCCCATCCTGGGTTACCGTAAGTATCGATGTATTGGGCGATATAAGCGCCCCTCTTATAAGAATCCCAATCCACAGGGTTATCTGCTTTTGGTAAGTTTGCTCTTTTAGGGATTGGCATATACTGTTCACTATGTCCATTATAAATGATAGGATACATTACTGCTTTCTTATTAGCTAAGATTGGGTCATATTGCTCAGAACTTGTTTGAGGATAACTACCTACCCATCCCGCTGTAGTGTTATGGTTTGTTGCCCACCACTTTGTAGAATTAACCTTAAATGATTTTTGAGCAATCTGTCCAGGGTGTATTTGGGAACCTTGCCAATCTACTTCTAAATACCCTAGTCGATAATAAGCATCATCATAAATATCTCCTGCGTATAAGCTAAGATTTGATAATACAACTATAGGGGCTTGTCCGATAATGTCCGTAATTTTTATACTAAGATCAATGCTTTGAGTAAATTCATTAAATGTTGTCGAGTATTCAAGAGCTAGAACACTTTCTTGTTGAGCTGGTGTTAACCGTTTTGTTTTATTCTCTTGTTTCTTGTTAGGAACTACTGCTTGTTTATCTGTTTGGAGTATGTTTGAATTCTTTGGAGTAATAGATTCTGGAGATTGTTTGTGTAATTCATTTGCCTCTTTAACGACTTTGGCTGCGTCATACGTACTTTTGTCAATCTTTTTGGTGCGTCCATCAGACTCAACACTTAAATATTCGATATGTTTTATTGGATGGTTACCTTCAATTACTATGTCTTTGGACTGAACGGGTTGTACTTCTGCCTGACTAATTGTTGGTGAAAAAAATGTTAAAACTGCTAAAACTGAAACTAAAAGAAACTGAAATAATTTACTTCTAAATTTCATTTCGCACGCCTCCATTTGTATCTGTTTTTTCTAATAATTAAAATACTAACACGATTTTCCTTAATTTAGGATAAATATAATTGATAATGATTATCATCACTTGTAAGCGTTTTCGGATGTGAAAATTGTAGATTTTTATCGTTACCTATTCTATTGTCTCCCTGAATAAAGGTAAAAAAGCCACCCTTAAGTGCTTATAAGGATGGCTTAGTTTGCTGTAAATAACTTTGTATTTAATTGCTTAATCTCCCCTTCTGCAAGAGGCTGATAGAATGCATGTTGTAATCCTTGTACATGTAAGGTCTCCCCTATACATAATAAAACTCTACCAGGAATTAAATCTAACAAAAGTTCTTTATTAATATGCTGTGCTTGCTGAATAGTAGAAACATAAACAACTAAAATTGTAGGGTTATTCCCCAATCCCCTCATGATAATATCTTTACCTGACTCTACGAAATCTTTCCATCTAGCAATAATCTTATTCAAACGATCTTTTTTATCTGTTAATAGGGTGGAGTAGACAACAAAATTAAACTCTTGATTTACTCCCACTTGTACTGAAAAACTTAAAGGAGGGGTAAAAACCCCTTTACTAATGGATGGATGCATAATATGCCCTAAAAAGGATGGAGCATAACGCAGGTGGCAAACTAGGTCTATATCATGCCAATAACGTAGGTGGACATATTTACCGTGATTATCAAGACGCTCAGGAGCAAAGAAGAACATATCTCCTTGCCAGTATTTTAAAAACTTATAACCATTATCGGATAACGTATATGTTTCTTCAAAGATCTCCATATCAAAACTCTCGACTTGCCATTTTTCAATTAGACGATAGTAAAGTAATCCTTGAAGTGCATCATTTATTTTCTTACGTGAATATTTATCCTTGAATAAATATAATAAATGATTAAATCGAACAGATGTATGAACACCAATGAAAGCAAGTACGGTATACTGTTCTTCTGTTAAACGCTGCTTAAACTTAACCAATTCGTCAAAAGAATGGAATACATAGGTTTTATCCAGTTCATGTATTCGATATATTTTAAGTCCCTGTACATCCTCACTTGATAAATGAGGAATAGAAGGGACATAAGTAGGCAATTGTTTCTCTATTGTACGCATGGTCATCCATTAAAATTGGAAAATTGACGAATTAGTTTTTTTACTTTGTCCCTGCGGATAATTTAGGATACGCACTGTACCTTTTCTATTTTTGGCGTCGATATTAAGCAGCTCACATGTAACAATCGTTTGATTTTTCGCATCTTCTTCAGTTGGATTGGCAAGATTACGGCTCTTAAGTCCTTTAAACTGGATTCCTGGTGCAACCTCTACGAAAATACCCGCAATAGCGTCTACCCCTACAATTTTACCTACAAATCGGTCACGGCGTTTCTTTAGTTCTAATAACTTTTCAATTGGATCTGTTTCTAGTTTCTTTTTATTTCCTCTAAATTCATAACGGCCATTCTTTTCCCCTACTTTATCGATGATAAGTTCTACAACATCACCAATGACAATATCCTCCGGACGAACGAATGTATAGGACCAGTGTGAGTATCTTACCCCTATTGTTACACCATGCACTTCAACTAAGACCGTTTGTGCAGATGGGATATGTCCTGAAACGGTTCCTGTGTATACTTTGTTGCCCTCTTGCGCTGTTACTTCTTCATATAATCTTTTTTGAAGTGCCAATTCCCCTGCTGTAATGGATACAACTGCAAAGTTACCTTCCTCAGTTTTCTGGAAGTGTTCAATGATAACAGGCTTTGTTCTACCTACTAGCCATTGAGGATTTTTAGGAACATTTATACCTGCCTCTGTAATCGGGCAATATGCTGTTGTATGAGTACCAATTTGCATTGTAAGTACTTGTATACGCTCAGACTTTCCGTTTTTAGTTGGGAATAGCTTTTCAGATACGACTGTAATCAAGCCTTTTCCTACAGTACGCTCACGTTTCATACGGGCTAATTCCTCTAGTTCATGATCACGTACTCGCTCAAATTGATTAAAATTTGTTTCTAGCATTGTGTCACCTTGTAGATTCTCTGCTTCAAAAGCCATTCCAAGTTCTTCTACAGTTTGAGTGTTTGTCTTATCTTCGGCCATTATATTTTCCTCCTAGAACGTAAAAAAGGACACACCTGTACCGTTGGAATGGTACGTAAGGTGTGTCCTTCACGTGAATTATGTTTTATTTATATAGTTGTTAGTACAAATATAATGGTATTTGTACTCAAATGCAAGAATAATTTTAAAATCATAAGTTTGCTATGGGCTAAATCAAAATCTAGAATGCAGCCTTACTAGGGGTACCGCTAGTATTTCGAAAAAAAACACGCTAAGAGTATGCATAATTTTATACAATTTTTCGAGTAATTCAGTAACAAACGAGAACCCTAAAACCGCGCCAAGATAGGAATGTATAAAAAATTGAATAGATCCATAGAACAAAAAAATCGGACTCCCTGTGAGAGTAAGGGTCCGCTTTTTTCCTCTCTACCGATAATAGGACGTTATGTTAACTATGTATGTATATGATATTCATATGGAATGTTATGTATTTATACTTCTAATTATGGTGAAATTTTCATAAAAAAGAGGAGAAAAACTATGATTATAAATTTTAAGTTACCAGCCCTTTTATTAATTATAATTTGGGTTATTTATAAAGTTATCTATTATAGCTTAAACAAAAATAGGTTTAAATTACATAAGGAATTACTTTCTACTTCATGTTTTGTATATGTTGTAGGAGTAATAAGTGTAACTATTTTCCCTTTAGCGATAGGTCTGCAAGAATCATTCCCAACAAGACACAATTATATTCCTTTTGCAAGCATAAACGAACTACTACATAATTCTTATTTTATAGTTCCTTTGCGCAATATAGGAGGAAATATTCTACTGTTTATACCTTTTGGAATTCTAATTCCAATGAAATTCAAAAAAACAAATAAAGGATTAAAAATAGTATTATTAGGCTTGTTAAGCTCTTTAACGATTGAATGCATCCAATTAGGGCTTACTTTTAGGTCATTTGATATTGATGACATTCTTTTAAATAGTTTTGGAGTATATATTGGATTCTTAATCTATAAGTGGATCACTCTGATTTTTATGAATAAACAATCCCATAAAAAGATATATCAAGAGCTTTAATCCAACTTCTGATAACGATAATTATGGTGCGACAAGAAGTCGCATTCCCACAGGGTAGCTTCTGCTACTAGATTAGATGCAAAGTCTATCTCCATCCGAAACTGCGGACTTGGTAACGGGCTCGTGGGTTGCATGAGGAAATGTGGAAACAGAGAGTCTGTACATGACTCGGAATACCGCTAGGAGAAGACAGATACGGTGAACGAGAGTGAAGGCTCGTAAGCTTCGTAATCGTTAGCTTGGGATAATGTACAGCTCTACCCAGGTCTTGATAAGAGGAAAGGCATTCTCATAATACTGCCGCGTTGCATCCCGCAACTTATCCGGAGTAAAGAGTCCACCTAACCCTGTCGTATCTGTGGAATGTGAAACTTGGTAAGCCCTATGTCATCTGCGCAAGCAGTAGGATGACTGTAAAGTCAAACGATGTGGCAGAGGGTAAAGGATATAAGAGAAAGCAAAAGCCGCTAGCCGAAAGGAAACAGGAAAGCATAGAAATATGTATAACTGAGCGGATATTGTCGTCCTTACGGACAAACCCATGACAAGCCTGAAAGGGAGCCCACTTCTTATAGGTCTTCAACATGGAAATACATTTGTAAGTTATCTTCTGACGAATAGGAGCGTGCAGTTATGAACACCTCAGAACGAGCGTCGGCGCACGTCTCGTATACAAACTGGAACACAGTGGACTGGAAAGCAGTTCAGATGTATGTGACGAAGTTACGACAAAGAATTTACCGTGCCGAACAGTTACAGCAACAAAGAAAGGTAAGAAAACTTCAACGCTTACTCATGAGAAGCGAAGCAAACTTACTGTTATCAATTAGACGAGTAACACAGCAGAATAAAGGAAAGCGAACAGCAGGTGTTGATGAACATACAGCCTTGAGTCGCAGAGAAAGAAATCTTCTCTATGAGCAACTCAAAAAGTTAAATACGCTACAACACCGACCAAAACCAGCAAAACGTATATACATTGTGAAGAAAAACGGAAAATTGCGACCATTGGGCATCCCAACTATAAAGGATAGGGTATATCAAAATATAGTGCGAAATGCCCTTGAACCACAGTGGGAAGCCAGATTTGAAGCTATTTCTTACGGGTTTCGTCCTAAGCGAAGTACCCATGATGCCATACGAAGCATTTTCAATAGAATCAACGGGGGCACAAAGAAGAAATGGATATTTGAAGGAGATTTTCAGGGCTGTTTTGATCATCTCAACCATGAGTGGATACTCAAACAAACTTCTTACTTCCCAGGAAGAAAACTATTGAAGCGATGGCTCAAGATGGGATACATGGAGCAAAGCTTTTTCGCGGAAACGCAAGAAGGTACTCCGCAAGGAGGAATTATCTCGCCACTTCTCGCTAACATTGCCCTTCATGGAATGGAAGAAACCTTGGGAATTACTTACAAGAAAAACTATAAAGCTAATGATAGTTATATTATGAATCCTGCTTGCAAATTTACCCTTATCCGTTACGCAGATGATTTTGTGGTCTTAACGGAGACAAAAGAACAAGCACTCTCTGTATATATGAGACTTCGTCCCTACTTAAAGGACAGGGGATTGGAATTAAGCCCTGAAAAGACGAAGGTTACACATATTGAGGAAGGATTTGAGTTCCTAGGACTCTTGATTCGGCAGTACCAAACTGAACAGGGGAATAAACTGTTCATCAAACCAAGTAAGGGCAGTAGACAGAAAGCGAAGAAGAAAATTGGAGATACTTTACGTGTCATGAGGGGTCAACCCATCGGAGAAATCATCCGAGTGCTTAATCCTATTATCAGAGGATACGGGCAATACTGGAAACATGTCGTTTCTAAGAAAATCTTTGGTACAATGGATAGCTATATCTATTGGAGAATCGGCAAACATCTTCGACAGCTCCATCCAAAGAAGTCGTGGAAATGGATATATGCAAGATATTACAGGCATCCACATCATGGTGGAAATGCTTGGACACCAACCTGCCCGAAAACAAATATCCAACTCTTACATATGTCATGGATTAAGATTGAGAGACACAACATGGTGAAATTCAAAAATAGTCCTGATGACCCAACATTGAAAGAATACTGGGAAAAAAGAGACCGTAAGGTATTTGATACGGAAAACACGATGGATAGAATGAAGCTGGCTAGAAAACAAGGTTACCGCTGCGCTATCTGCAAAACTCCACTACAAAACGGGGAAAAGGTAGTCGTAAAAGACATGCCTGTTCCGCAACACCTCATATTGTCTAATTTAAACTTAAAATTAGTTCACTTACCTTGCCTATACTAAAGGGACTGAAATCGGATAAAAAGAAGGCTTGAGCCGTATGATGGGAAACTGTCACGTACGGTTCTGAGGGGAGTTGGGGGCAGCGATGCCCCCCGCTTACCCGACTAAATAAGCTGCCTATATGGGCAGCTTATTGTATTTTTGGTTTAGCATGGTTCTTCCGAAATGCTGGCGATACCAATACTAGATTTAATTTAAGGTTTACAATCTATTAATCAAAAAAATTGTTCAATTCCTTACTCATTACGTTCGATGTTTTTTGCTTTGGCTTCTCAATTTTATTAAGCAGCGACTGCGTAGTATTACTCTTATTTTTTTGCTGAGATTTTAAGTGCTCTTGGCGTTCTTTGTAACTCATAGGTTTATATTCTGGTTGCTTCTCATCATCTTTCGAATGTTCTTCTCTATTTTTTTCTAAGTTTTCTTGAACCGTAATACTAATAGCTTCGTAAACTTTTGCTACATCTTCATCTAGCTTATTTTCTTCGGTATGATTTAGCGTTTCTTCAATTGGAACTTTGTTGATTTCTACTTGTGTTTCTTCTTCCTCTATTATTGTAACGGGAAGTCCATCAGATGGTAATTCTTCAAACAGCGGTTCAGTCTCATCAGGAATCCCGGAATGAATAATAGAATCTTTATTCCAATCTTGCTCTAACATAGTAATAGATAATTCTTTGTTTAGTTTTGCTACCTCCATGTTAATTTCATAGCATTCGTCCATAGGAGGTAATTCTACATCTATGACTTCTTCTTTATCTTCTTTTATGACTGGTTCTTTTATTTCAGTGCTTATACTTTCTAAATGTGTTTCTTCTGCTATAACAGGCAGCTCATTATTTCGTTGTAGAGTTTCTATTAATCTCGATGCACGTGTATAACTAATTTTAAATGTGTCTTGTAGTGCAGATATAGAAGCACTTCCCGATTCTTTCACAAAACTTAAAACATCGTCGTATAGAATATCCTTAAAGCAGCTAGTCTCCTCTTGTACGGATCCTTTGTCTTCGCTTCCAATCCTTACTTCCTGTGGAATTGTATTATCAGATGAATGAGTAGTATTAACACTTGTTTCTTCTAGCAAACTACCATTATTTGAAATTAATACTTTACGAGGTCCATCCCCTGTGTAAGAACTTACAACTTGATTTTGTTCTAGCTTCTCAATACATTGCATAGCCTTCATATAGCCAATTTTGAATTTTCTTTGCAGAAGAGATGGCGAGATTTGTTGTGATTCAATAATAAATTCTTTAATATCTTCATACAACTTATTTTCAGCTTCATCATTAACATCTCCCTGCTGATCCATGGCTGCAGGTTCATTAGGTAGGGTTTCATTTTGAGACTTATTTTCCTTATAATCCTCCAATGATACAATGTGTTGTTGCTCTCCATTTGTTTCTATAGAGTTATCTTGTTCCATCACAATCTCTTGCATAGATGACAAAGGTTGTATTTTCTTCATGTTCTCTGCGTCTACATGCTTCATAGGATTTGCTTTTGCAACAGATTCATTAATAAGACGAAGACGTTCATTTTCCCAATATCGTCCTATCTCTTCATCTACCTGTGTAGTAGCTTGAGCAAATTCTTCTTTTGGTACAAAGTTACTCGTAATTTGTTGTACGGGTTGGACATGATTGTCTTGTACAATACGAGCAGCACAAATGAATGCACCTTGTGCCATGATATCTCCTGGCGACATAACAACTTCTTTTGTTTTCTGGTAGGTTGATCCTAATCGACTAACAGGATTTTCTTGCATAGGAGAAATACCTTGTTCGGATTCTGCCTCTTTAAATTCCTCTTTCTCACCAAACATGTCAGAGAAAATTTTTGCATCATATGGTGTTACATCTCCAAATATCATTTTGTTACGGAACGAACCTAGTAAAGTAAACATGTATTGCTCTGTGAAGTCGAGAGCTAATTGCGATAGTGTTTGGCTAGCAATTGTTAGAATTACTTTATATTTACGAGATTGTGCAGGGAATTCTTTAAACGGCCGCACAACATAATCCGGAAACTCATCGACAATAATATGATGGTAAGGTGAGACGTTTGGTTCTCTACGGAATACCGCATTCTGCATACTCAGCAATACAAATTTTCCTAATACGTTAGAAAGGTCTGCTAATTCCCCTTTTGCAGTATTAATAAGTAGAATGCCACCCTGCTCTAAATGGACATCGAAATCAAAATCAGATTTTCCAAATAAAACACGTCGTATTAAAACGTTTGAAGCTAAATCTTTTAATATGTTGCGTAAACCCTTTACATATTCTTCTTCTCTGTCATAATGCATTGGTTGTCCGCGGTATTTTCCTGATTTATAAACCGCTGGTTCACCTTGAAAATCCATTTTTTCACGAATGGTATTATCAAACCATTCATCAATACCTTTTATAATTTTATATTCATTTTTTTGGTCACGTGAAGCAGCGCCACTTTGAACAAAATCATATAACTTTTCGACCTGTACTTTTAATAGTTTATGCATACGGTGAACACGTTCTACATCGTCATACATCTCAATCAAATCGTCGAAGGTGACATCTTTTTGCGGGTTGTGAAGCTTTAATAAATAGATATGTTGTTTAAGGTGGTTACGTTGAGCTTGTTCAAAGAATGCATTGTTAGATTCAGACAAACCTTGAATAACCATTGCGAAAACCTCTGCTACTTTATCAACTGGTCCCCGCAGAATGTTTATATTTTTGGTATCAGGATTAGTTGGATCAATGTAATAAACCGAGCTTGCTGGGATCTTATGTGCTTGTACCAATTTAAATACTTTTTGACATAAATCATTACTGGGTTCAATAACAGTGACACCATTTAAAAATGTTCCTTTTACTTCTTCTGTATCATAATCATTCTTTTTATAAGCAGTTTCAAACTTATTTATGAAACGCACCATCCAGTGTAAATCTTGATTTATCATAGGAATAATTAAACTTGATGTTTTACCAGAACCAATTGGCCCAATAATGATACCATTTAACGTTCTATCTTTCCCTTTAATTCGGACCATTTCTTTATGTTCAATATGCGGTCCAATTTCTACATCAGGATATATTTGTTCTTCTTGGCTATTAAACCATTTTTGTAATTTGTGATTTTTATATTCGTATTTTTGTACCCACTTTAATATCTCTTCTCGGTAACGAACAATATGCCCACTATACCAAAGTGTAAACAAAATCATAAATACTGTTGGTAAAAATACAAAAATCATAGTGAGTGTGTGAAAATTGCCTGTTAAGACATGACCTAAGGCTTCATACTCACCAAAATTAAGATGTTTTGATTTATCCGTTAGATAAGGAATAACCTTTGCATGGATCGGAGTAGTTGCAAACCATAAAAATTGAATATCAACTGCAATATGAGAAGCAATCAAAATTATTAATTTCCCATTTTCTACATGCAAAGCAGGAATACGGCTGTAAAACCTAAAGCTGAACTCTCCTAATAGCAAAGAAAAAAACATTAAAACGAGCGGTATATATGTAATTTCTATAGAATAAGACGGTGGTTCAAATGCATAGTAGAGTAACTTGATGTAGTTTACTAAACCGAATCCAAACGAAAGAATAAATCCACTAATTAAGCCGATTGTAGTAAATAACGGTAATCGTTGTTTAAATGTCTGCATATAGGCTCACCTACTTCTTACAGATATAGTTGAGCTTTATGTTTAAACTTGAATCGATTATTGAATTCTGGTTGGAATAGTTCCTTTGATTTTTCGAGAAAGAATTTTGCTGCATCTTCAGTTTGCTTTAAATATAAATCAATACTATCTCTTTCACAGAGCTGGTTATATTCTTCCTGAGAAAGTACCGCAATATTTACTTCTATTTTTTTATTCGTTGCTGTTTCAATGATTACATCATACCAATAGTAATTCGGTTTTCCCGGGATTTGGATATCTTGTAGAGAAACACTAAACGTTGCCCCCTCTTCTGTCATATGTTCGAGGACTAGTTCAGGGTTTTTAAACGCTTCTCTAGCAGAGAGCACTCCCCCAGTAATAGTAGTTGCATATTGTAAATCCATTTTGAATTTCCACCTTTCTCCATATAAAAAAAGGCAAGCGACACCCACTGTAAAAACAGCGTGTGTCGCTTGCCTTAATTTCATATGTTCTGATTTGATTGTAGTTTTTATTATATGTTCAATCGCTATTCTAACACCTTAAAAAAAAGAAATCAATAAAATTGTATAGAAGTATATAAAAAACAATGGATTAATATAATTCTACAAGTTTACGTCTTTTTGGATGAATGTTATTTGCAGTACGTGCCATAATCTGTTCATCTGCGTCGATAGTAACATCTTCATTTTGGAGGGATAGCAGTAATACGTTGTCATAAGTGTCCATTAAAAGTATATCTCTAGCCTTTTTACGCTTTGGATAGATCACAACAAGTGGCACTCCCTCATCACCTTCTCTTCTTGAAAACACAACATCGTCTAATCTAGCAATCATGCGGTAATCATTTTCATTCCCAAAAATAAAGAAGAAATCTTGCATAGCATCTTTATCTCTTCTATACGTTCGTCTAAGACCACCATCTATTATTTCTTTAAAGGTTTGAACTTTTTCAACAAATGCGTAACGCCAATCGGCATCGCCTACTGTACGTTGAGATAAAGGTAAAAGAATATCTTGTTCAAAGTTTTGATTATCATCTATTCCTAGAATGATATCTGAGATAACATCTCCAGCTTCTTTCAAAGAGCAGATGTGCATATTTAGATTTGGTAGATTCATTAAAAGTTCATGATACTCCCGCATAGAAAATAATAGATTTTTCATACGTACGTATGGTGGTTCTGCATCTTCTGCAAGGAACATCGACTTGTCATACATAACAAAAACTACAGTTATATTCTCATTGTTTTTTTGTGCATATTCAATATATTTGCCCACTTTTTCAACTAAGGTAGCATTGGTTTCTTTGCACATATCCATTTCAATGTAAATATTTTTATCTTGATATGAAATGTGTTCATCAGGAACTAAGAGTAAACCTGCCCCTTCAATTTCTGTTTTCTTTTGTTTTTGATGATATGAGCGAATATCTAGCTCGCATAATATCTTATTCGTATTGGCCTTTTTCGATACTTCTAAAAGTGTGCGTACTAATATTTCTCGTGAGCAGAGTGTATGTAGTGAGATTGAAGAAGAATATCTACGTTTTGAAGATCCTGCAGGAATCCTTCCTAATTCTTGAAGATAATCAACCATTCTATCTTTTAAGGAGAATGTCGCACGTCTTGTTATACTATCATCTCGCTTATCAATTTTTTTAGTTAAGATAGCACCATATTTTGAAAAACGATTAAGTTTTGTAAACACACTATCCTCGGAAAAATCCCTACCTTCAAATGCACTATAAAGCTGAGTAATTTGTCGTGTAGTAAGATGCCTTTTGTAATATAAAAATGTGAATACAAATATATCAGCCTCTTTTAAACGAAAAGATTTCTGAGTACCTTTACTTGTATATTTATACGTTTTAATTTTCATTATATGCAACTCCATAACTCGAATATATTTTCAATAAACAACAACCATTTCTATATATCTTATTACAGTAAAAAATCGTTGTAAATTATTAAAATTTCAAACTGAATTTGCGCCATTCTAGATACTAAAACTCGTACGCTGAAGTTGGGATCACTTCTCTTCCTAATAATTTGCTAAAAACATTGATTTATATAGTCCTTTGGTACTTGTAAAATTGTTCGGACGGAAGACGTGTTTTAACCGAACAATTTTTTAAAAGGTCAAGTGTTGGAGTTAAATTGTTAGGACGGCCTAACAATTTATTTAAGCTGTTTGAATTGTACAAAATGATATTAAACATACAGAAAATATACCAGGTTTCTAAATTGTTCTTTGTAGTTTCTATAGCTATTGAAATAGAAAAAGACCGACAAAATTATATTTGTCGGTCTTTTGTTTAGAATGATAATTTCTTCTTTGCTGGTTGTGAATCGTCAGCAACTTCTACTTCAGGTTCAGCACCAAAATTCAATTTTTTCTTTTTAGGTTTTTCTTCTTGTATTGAATCATCAAATGCAAAAAGTTTATTTAAAACAGCATTTGATTTCTTAGAATTAGCTTGCTCACGTTCTTCTTTAATTCTCGTAATCTCATCAATAATATCACTCACACGTTTTGGCAATGGTAGTCCTGCAACAACTGAATAGAATTTTACTATATCCTCTTCTTTTTTCGCTGTATGTTTATTTACATATGGAGCTATAGGACGTTCATCTACATATGGAGTTCTTTCTTTTAAGAAGTTTTCCATTTGGTTAAGGAAAGAGAAGTTATATAATCGACCTGCTCGTAGCGGTGATGTAACGATAGATAGCGCGCTTTTTTTAGCACTTTCTAGCTCTTCTCTTTCTGTATCGTATAAAACGCCTTTTTCTAGTGCGTTCCCTAATTGAGTCAAGTAACCTAGCGGGTTTTCAGTGTCTAACTGATTTGATTTTAGTTCTAGTTTTGCCAATGATAAAACGCCTGGTGTATTAATTACTTGGGCAAATTCACTAGCATCAAAATGTGTATCTGAAAATGGTGTAAATGAAGAAGTAACTAGGTTAATCTCATGTAATGCATCAGCAATATATTTGTTACTATAGCTAGTATATTCGTTTGCTAAAGCACTTGGATTTTCCTCTTCAAATTTTCTATATAGTTTAGCGTTATCTATTAATACAATTGAACCGAAAGCATCTTTGTTCATAGCAATACTACGAATGCGTGAAGTTGCGTTCTCTAATACTTTTAAAGCCTCTGCATCACGTGGTAAAGTCAGTAATAAACCAAAATTGTAATCATGTTCATATAGCATTTCAATTGCCTTTAATAGAGCTCCAGTTCCTGTTCCTCCACCAAGACCACAAGTAATCCAAATGAAATCACGATCTTCAAATTCCTGCTTAACCGTTTCGAAAATCATTGTTTCATGCTTTACAAATGCTTCCTCACCAACCTGTGGATTACGAGCTGCACCCTGCTCATATCCTTCTAACTGTATTTTACGTACATTTCCCGCGTTTTTAATCTCAATCTTGTTAAAATCTTGACTATTTGTATTAACAAGAATCGCACGATATGGGTATTTGTTATTTTTAATTTGAGTTTCTTTATTTGCGCACTCCGCTGCGATTGCGCATCCACCCATACCTAGTCCTAAGAATCCAAATTTTAAACTAATATTTCCTTGGCTTTCGATTTCTGAAAAATTGCCTGCCATATGTATATCCTCCTCAAATATTTATTTTAGTTGTTTTTCTCAACTCGTTTTTCAAGTTCCCTAATTAAAACATTTCCTAGATTTGTTACGTCATAAATTCGAACACGTCCTATTGCTTTGAAAGATATTAACCCTGCTCCTTCAAGTCTTGCAGTCATAATATCCAAAGCATATCGCGATGGAAGTATTTTTTTACCCTCATAATCTTTCTTATTCTCAATTTGATAATCTTTATGATATTGGTTGATATAATCCCATAACTTTTCTTTGTTCATTGCGCCCTCTGCGTATAGTACACGCAAAGCCCAAATCCCATCATGTAAATTCTCACAGAGTACATCAATAATCTCACTACTACTCATTGATATATTAGACAATAATTTCACACCACCTTTAATAAATAATAAATTTTATCTATAGATACAAAAAGACAAGATAATCATGCGGAATTTAATACCGTTATAAAAGCCGTAAACACTTCGGCATATATTTCCGAAGTATCGTATGTATTAACTATAATACATCTACGATTGATAATCAAGAACCTTATTAAATCAGTGCTTTAAATACTTCCGTAATAATTACCGTAATTAATATTTTTATAGTTACGTATTTATTGCGGTAATAAATGCTGGAATGAATGCGTAACAATTATCGAAGATGCATCTTAATAAGTGAAAATCCATGTTAAATTTTTAGTTCGATTCACAGAATTTTAAGGTGGTTTTGTACATAATCAAGTGTTAATCACGCTCACCCGACTAATCACTGCTCGATAACATAGATATTATTGATATGCAGCTAAATAAATGAGCAGTGAACGATCGAGTGATCAGGTCTAAAAACTCATGATATTTTATGCAATCTACAAAGGGGTTCTTTTAGTTTCTATAGAATTTTTATATAATGTATTATAGGACAGGCATCATATAGTTAGGTGGTGAGCAAATGATTGATGAACAGTTAAGCGATGGTTATTATCGCGTATCTGAAGTAGCAACCATGCTTGATATTCCTGAAAGTACTCTTCGTAGATGGTTGAATGATTTTGATGAGTACTTGAACATAAAAAAAGAACGCCAACTTAAGTATGTTCATGAGGATAGTATTGATACAGTAAAAAAGATTAAACATTATTATTCTGAGTCAAAGAAAAAGCACGAAATTGTTGGGCTTTTAGATATGGATCCGACGGTTATTCGTAATGTTTATGCTGAAGATGTTGACGGTGATGGTGAACCAAAAGAAACTTCGTTAGTTAAAGCACAACAGGTCAATCCAGACTTTATAGAAGCTTTGACGGAAAAAATTACTGAGGAAGTTACAGCTAAAGTGACTGAAGAATTAACAAAACAAAATATGGAATTCTTCGCTGCGGTGGCTAAACAAAGTCAGGATAATTTCGATAGAATCAATAAGCGATTAGAGGAACGTGACGAAAAGTTAATGAGTACTATACGATTAATTCAAGAACAAAAAAGTGCTAATGCTCAGCGACAAGAGAATACTGAACAAAAAGGCGGCTTTTTCTCTAAGCTTTTTGGAAAAAAATAAAAAGGCTATCATTTGATAGTCTTTTTATTTTGCTTATCCTTAATATCATTTCAAAAGCTTAGTTCATTGATAATCAATACGATTCATTCACAACTATTGTTTTAAACTTATAATAATCATAGCACTTAGATATATTTTGCTTTGTTATTTTACTATACAAAGAGTTTTCTAATTCTATTTCTTCCAATCTTTAAAATCAGCATACTTTTTATACTCTTTTTTAACTACATCCTTATACCATTTATTATCATTTTCAGATCTAGATGGTTTATTGTTATATTCGTTAATGTCTCCGTTTGTATTTAGCCATTGAGGATTTTTATAAGCATATGTGTAGATGAATTGTCTAGCTTCTTTTAATGAATTGAACTCTCCTAAATGTAACTTAGGTTTCGCAACTCTGTATCCATATACGAAATAAGTTGTACCGTGTTCCCCTAAAGTTTCGAAAAATGGTTTTGGTATTAAATCAATTCTCTTCATTTATATCCTCCTATACAATATCAATAGTTTCATACTACCTAATTAGTAGTATGAAACTATTTTTATATTAATCATAAAAAACAGTTTATTCTTATTCGAAACTTGCATCTACACTTAATCACTCAACCATTCACTAATCATTCACTCCAAAAGAACAATACGATTGACCGGTGATTAATTGATTGATTACAACTTGGTTTAATACACTAAAATCATCCAATCAATCGCCACTCAACCTATATAAGAAAATGACGGTGTTTATATATAAGTGATTGGTGATTAGTTGAGTGATTAAAGGCGTTGGTGGTGAAAGTGCGCCATTTATGCGCTTTGGTAATGATGTTTTATTAATTGAGCGGTAATCAGGTAGTTGATCGATGCATATTTAAGTTGTTCTCGCTTATTGTGAATTGGTTTTTGATTGAGCGTCACTCAACGAGGTGTTTGAGTGGTAGTAATTTATTCATAGTCATTTAGTAAAAGTCGTATTTTTGAAAAAATCACCTTGCAACCATGGAAAAAACTATATATGATGTAGTTACTTTAATATTTTTGTATTTTTTTAGATACAGATTCATTAATAATAAAATATTTATATAATAAAAATAAAATATAATAAAGCAAAAAAAGGTTCCTCAGCCCAATGAAATAGCGCCAACTACTTCATTGTGGTATACCGCACCAATATCCCAAAAGAAATGTGTCGAGGATCGCGGTAAACAAAGCCAATAAACCTTTTTATTTTGCATGAAATTATAAGATAATTTTACTGTATCTTATGTATTTGTGCAACTTAAAAAGGGGATTTCTTGCGTATTTTTAGGCATTGTTTACCGTGGTTATACAAGTATTACTTTTTTAAGAGAGTAGTATTTTTGTATCCGTGGTATGACAGTGCCTTTTTCTGCTCTTTCGAAAGGAGTTAGCAACATTATGCATACGCAAATGGCTATTTCCCAACAGAACTTTAAAGTTCATGGGGTTAAATTTTTTAATGGACTATTAAACATCGTAAAACTAGAGAATGAAAGAAAAGAGTTACCATCTTCAGCTTTAGCTACTTACATCTTGCTTCACTTTGAATGCAATGATATAGGAATGCTCCCACGTGAATTTCAAATAATGGATCTTGCTAAAAAAAGCGGGATTCCCTACACAACAATTTATACAGGGTTTCAAGTTTGTTTGGAGCGTAGACTCGTAAAAGAAACACCTGTTGGAAATCGTACCGTATATGAAATCGTAGATTATGCGTTGTATAACCACACTACAGCAGAAACTACAAATATGACAGGTATATCGCTATCGTATTTCCGTATTCCATTTCACTTAATTCAAATGACGATAATGAGTAGTCTAGTAAAGGCTCGTGATAATAGAGGTATTATATTTCTTTTAGATTTAATCAATACTTTTTCAAGAAAAGTGGGTATGGAGCATTATAAACATAAAATTGAGGAGTTTCAGATTACAAGAAAGATGTCTTTCTTAAAAGAGAGGTTAAATCGTAATGCAAAAAAAGTAAGACAATACATAGAAATTATTAACCCCATTGTGCAATTTACTGCAATTGATTCTAAAGAGAAGAAATCTAATGAAACAAGAATTACAAGTATAAGAAAACAGGTAAAACAAATCATCATTGAGAAGTTCAACGTGGTATTTTCTTCAAACTGCGTAATTGAGAATGATAAAAAAGAATTACATAGACCAGTAGCGAAGTGCAGAAAAGAAGCGGTGTCTCGTTTAAAACATATGGGACAGGCGTTACGAAAAAAAGATAAAGAAAATATAATGACCGCATTTAGACAAGAGATTGTTGATATTGCGATCTATTTACCAACAAAACAAAAACAAAGTGAATTACTAATTTACGCAATGACTTATGCATTAGATCAAATCGAAAGTTGTATGAAACAGCAAGAAATATTCTCTATTCCAGCATTTATGCGTGTACAGTTTAGAGAGTCCTGGATAGGTTTTAAGGAAAAAAACTTGTCTACAGGAGAAAAACACGATGCAATGATAAATTATCATAAGAAGAATGGTGTTTATCCGGAATTCATGTGATTTTTTTAAAAAATATATATGGCAGCCCTTGTTAAAAATTCACATAAAAGCAAGGGTTATTTGGCATGTTCTTTACTAAGAAGACATGCTTTTTTATTTGGAAAAATATATCTATAAGCATTTTAACGAAAGCATATAATCGTGTTATGTTATGTTTTGTTACGATTCAGTTTGTTATTAATTCGATTAAATACTTGTGGTTATCTTAATAATATTATTCTATTCTTGTGAATTCTGAGTAATATGGTATCTAACTTCTTAATTTGTGATTTCTATGATGTAGAATTTGTGTGTATTGGGGATATTACGATAGGGAATTTTGCTTAATATCAAAGAACGTATGTCATACAAGGCTTTAGAGGTAGTTGTTAAATCTCTTTATAATTAATAATTGAGTTTAGTTATATATATTTCTTGTTGTTTGTATATAAAATACTTGTGATTATTTATATATAATTACCTGAGATTTTTTAAATTAAATACATAGAAAAATAGTGAAAAAGAATTAAATATATGTTCACCAGGAATCATTTAAGGTATTGACTTTTAAATTTCATAGCGGTATTCTTATATCTGAACGACAATTAACTAAGAGAAATATACAAATTAATAGATTTAATCTTTAGCTAAACGGACACACCGAAGGCACATAACCTGCCATCGGTGTGTCTTTTTTTTGTATAAATATCAAAAAAAGGGAGAATTTCAGCTATGAATGAAATTGTAAACATGAGTAAAGAGAGATTTACAAAGTATTGTGAGGACAATGCAGCATTTGACGAGAATATTAGTCGCATTATTAATCACTACTTTTTATTACTAGGGAATAAAGCAAATATCTTACAAGAAAGAGAATTTAATAACGAAATTGAAGAAAAAACGTTTAAAAATAATGTAAAGCGTTTTGAAACTCTATTCCCTGCAGCTGTTAAAAATGCATTTTTAAAAGGTTATCAATTATGTATAGAGTTTATACATCATCCTGAAACACAAATACCTGAGAATTTATATACTGATCCGAATTTTATAAAAGACATTCCTTTTGCCTTAGCAAATGCATCCGAATATGAATTGTACGAAATCATTCGAACAGATGAAACGCAGGAATTTAGTGTGTTTGCTATACGAACATACGAGGGGATTCGTCCGCTATTAGAACAAGTATTTTGTGAAATTGCATACGCTGGTGCTGAATGTGCTTTTGAACATGAGCGATTGGAAAAAGGATTTGAATTAGAGAAGGGTGATAGTACGTCGTTAACCAAAGTTCCTGTAGATCGTCTCTTCTCAATTACGCCTTCTGTCAATGGAGTTGTTGTACATGCGGAAGAACATTGCGAGATTTGGGATTTAAATTGGAACAGTAAAGTAACGATTGATAATCCTTTTATTGAGCTTGCTGAGGTTACATTTATTCATCAAACAAAGGATATGATTCAAAAAAATATTGAAGATGGTGTTTTATACTACAGCATTCTTTATCTTGGTACACCTTTACATGAGATACAAGATAGATTAGAAATACGAGTAAAACTAAATTCTGATTTTGGAGCTCCACGTCCAATAGAGCAAGTTGAAATGGAGTATATTCTGAATGAGATTATTGGGAAGGTTCATCTTCAGGCGCAAATTCCAATTGAAAACATGATTTTAATCCAACGTTAGAGTTTGTAGGAGGTTAACTATGACGAAAAAAATCGTTTTAGCTATAAGCGATACTGTATATACGGCATATTTACGTGAGGATTTTATTGGTGCTGGATTTGAAGTAGCTGATAGTGATGTAATGCACATCAAGTATCTTGATGAAATTCTAGATACGGAACAGCCCAATATTCTATGTATTAATGACAAACGATTAAATATTGATGCGGGACATGAGGAGAAACGCGAATTAATTATTTTACAGAAACTAAGAGATATTCGATTTAATCGGGATATTCGTATTGTGGTATTTACAGAGCGTGAAAATGATGATGAGTTTTTGGCGAAACTGATTTATCTAGGTATCTATGACATTTTTAACTCTCGTAAAATCGATATTGATAATAAAGTCATCCCGCAGCTGCTACAGGAAACAGATATAAAAAATGTGGCAGAAATTGTAGGAGCAAGTCAGGCACCCCAACAAACAAAGTTGCCTGAGGTTTCTGCTGATAAGGAAGAAGAGGAAGTATCAAGCGAAATAGAGGAAGGCGGCATTAGTGAACCTGCCTCTATTTCCAACAAATTATTTAAAAACAAACAAAAGCGTAAGTCTGTCCCAGAGGAGGCGCCAAAAGCACCTATTATAAAAAAACATTATAAATTGGCTTTTGAGCCAGTATATGAAAAACAAATTGGTATTGCCATTCCAAGAAGAACAATTGTTGTGGCCAGTATGAATAGGAGAAGTGGTGCTACTTTTGTTTCACATCTTTTAGCTGCTTACTTAAATGAATTACAGATTGATGTGAATTATATAGAGAACCTTTATGATGATGGCTATACGTATCCATTAATTAAGGGATATACGGAAGCACCAGAAAACTATCGTAGTGAATTTATGTTGCAGCGATATAAAGAGATGTTACAGAAGGAATCTGATATATTATCAATTCCAAAATGGAAGCAAGGAAAAATAAATTATATCGTAAAGAATCCTATAGTGGACCAAGAGCTAAAAAAAGAAACAGAGCATGACTTTGACCATTTTATTAAGGTTTTATTGGCAAACCAAGAAGCACCTATATCTATTATTGATGCGGGTTACGATTGGGATAAAGATTTATACCATGAAATATGCGAAATGGCAGATTATATCTTCTTTGTAGCGGAACCAGATCTGCATCAATTGTTAAAGATAGCGCATCCCCTTACACAAAAAGAGAGAAAGCTTGTTTCTTACTTAGCTTTAGAGAAAACGAGAATCATTGGGAATAAGTTTTCTTCTGCCCTTTTAAAGAATGAAGTAGTAGAAGAATGTTTTGGAGAGAAGTTATTAACAGCTTTAGCGCCATATGAGATAGAAGATGTGTTTGAATCTCAATTAAATAGTAGTACGTTACTATCTAGTCGGAATTATTATAAAGAGCTTGAAGGGAAAATGAAGGAAATAGCAGAGTTATTGCTACCTAAACAATTGTTGAACCAAAAGAAAAGTTCCATTTTAAGTGGTTTTCGATTTCGGAAGTCTGAAAATTAAGGAGGTGTGAAAAGCTATGCAAAAGTTTATTATAGGTGCTGCCTCATTATTATTATGTGTTGGCTGTTTATTCTTAATGACGGATATGATTATTGGCGATACAACACACGCAGATAATAAGTCTGCATTAGAACGTGCTGGAAGTACAGCAATGGATAAATCCGTAAAAGTAGGTGTTTTACGGGCGCAAGAAGAAATTGCTATTGAACCAGAAATCGCAAAAAAAGAATTTGAAAAGTCTTATAAACAAAATGCAACATTTAAGGATCCGGCATCAAAACGAGAGTTTTCTGTACATGCTGTACAAGAGCAACCTGCAATGATTGCGGTTGAAGGAGAAGCCGAGACTGCTAGTTATACTAAACAATTTGATGAAAAGAAAGGCAGCATTAAAAGTAACGCAAAACACATATTTATTTATGAAGCAGATTCTGACAACAAGAAAGCTGGAGGAAACGTGAAATAAATAAGAAAAAGTAGGTGTGTAAGAAATGCAAAATACAGTAACAACAGCGCTTTTTCTAACGCTTTCGTTATTATTGATAACTCTTATACCGGAGGGTGTACTGTATGGAATGCAGTTAATAAAGGCACATGATTTTGCTTCTAGTACAGTAGAGTTAGCAGAAAAAACAGGTGGTTTTCAGTACACATATGAAGGAAAAAACGTAAATCTAATTCCTGATATAGAGAAGAAAATGAAAGAGCAGAATATGGATGGATGGGAATATGAATATACAAAAGGCCGCGTAGATCATAATCAGCCATTGAATTTTAAGATAAAAGCTGAGCATCATTTCTTTATTTTTAAAATGATAGGGATAGATGGTGTGAAAGCACCAATATGGGCTAATAAAGATGGAATGGGACAAATCTATTTCCGTTGATAATATCAATAGGTATAAATAGAAGTAAAAAACTATACTGAAAAGTGTAGTTTTTTTGCTAGAAAAATATATTTAAAAATAAATATATAAAAATACTTTACAAGCCTATTTCTATATGGTAATATTTTCCATACAGAACAGCGGTTATAAAAAAACTCTAATTTATAAATTTATATGTTAAAGTATCTGGATTTTATATTTAAATTCGGTACAATAAAGGAATCTATAAAAAAACTAATATACTTGGAGGAACAAACAATGGCTAACAAATTTTTAAAAACAGCAACAGCATTAACAATTATGGGAACATCATTACTAGGAGCAGGAGCATTTACTGCTAAGGCTGATAGCACAGACTCATTAAAATTCAATGATGTTCCAGCAAATCACTGGTCTACAAAAGCAATTTATGATTTAACGAACCGTAAAGTAGTGCAAGGGTACGGAAATAATATCTTTGGCTTTGGTGACAATGTAACTCGTGGGCAAGTTGCTCGTATGATTTATATGTACGTAAAACCAGCAGATGCAGATGCTAGCTTCAAAAATCCATTTACTGATATTAGAGGACATATGTTTGAAAAAGAAATCAGAGCGCTTGCTAAAGCGGGACTTGTAAATGGCTACGGTGAAGGGAAATTTGGTCCAGATGATGTCTTAACACGTGAACAAATGGCGCAAGTACTTACAAATGCTTTCAAGTTCAAATCTACTAAGACAACATCCTTTACTGACATTGATAAAAATTCGTGGGCATTAAAAGCAATTAGTGCATTAGAAGAAAGTGGCGTTACTATTGGTACAGGAGGTAAAATGTATTCACCATATGCACATGTAACTCGTGAACAATATAGCCAGTTCTTATATAACTCTATTAATGCAGTTGAAAAAGAAACAAAACCAGAGGAAAAGCCAGAAGTGAAGCCAGATCCAAAACAAAACCGAAACAAAACCCGAAACAAAACCAGAAGAAAAACCAGAAGTGAAGCCAGACCCAAAACCTGAAACAAAACCAGAGGAAAAGCCAGAAGTGAAACCAGATCCAAAACCTGAAACAAAACCAGAGGAAAAACCAGATACAAATTTACCATCAAGCATTGATAAAGGTTTAGTTACGGAGGAAGTTACGTATAATCCAAACGCTATGAAAAACCAGATAGCTCAAAAATCCATTTCTACAGAAGCGCAAAATCTTATTAAGAGTGTGAATAGTAAATATGGTACTAACCTTAAGTATGCAGATTTAAATGGAACAATCAGACTGGTTGATAAAAATATGTACTTACCAGCAGGTACAATTGGTGCACAAGTTTATATTGATGCGGTAAGTGAAAATGATTTTAAAATTATTTTCCTAGATAATAACGAAGCAACTATTGAGTTAGCTAAAAAATGGACTACTATGTTAAATTCAGATTTAGTTTTAGATAAAGAAATTCAGGAAACTGTAGATGCTCAAGAAATTAATAACTATGAAAAAGGAAAGTATAAAGTTCGTGTAGGGCACTCTACAGCTGATCATATGATGTACATTCAAGTGCGTGTATAATACTATTGCATTTTAAAGCTATACTTGATATATTTAAAGATGTAATATAATAATTAACTGATATATAATTTATTTACGTAAAGGACACACCTTACGTACCTACCAAGGTACGGGTGTGTCCTTTTTTATGTTAAAAGGAGAGAGGTTATGAGACTGCGAAAAAAGATACTATTAACGTGTGTTTCGGTGATGTTGGTATGGCCATCAGTAGCAAGTGCAAATAATGGGGATATTCTATTTTATAATGGAAATGAAGACACGTCTTTAAAATCACCTGAATTACAATTGAATGGGAAGCTACTTAGACCAGGAAGTGGTTATAAATCAAAAGAGTTCGATTTTAAAGCTGATTTACATTTTCCTGCTGTGTACAATGGCTCTTTTAATTGGGAAAATTCGAGGGAGAACCTCATCCAAAATGCAGACCATTCAGAACCCTATGTTCGTATTTCAAATGATGGTTACATTAATCCTTCAGTTACAGTGGGAGATCGTATGGTAACCGAAATAGAGAGAATTACAAACGATATAATTGCAAGTAAATATTGGGGTAATCCTGAATTCGTTTTAAGAAATTTAATTCCACATAGGATTAAAAATGCGTTTTCAGATAAATCTTATGGAGAGTTCTATTGGATTAGAGACATTGCTTATCTTTCTGGTGGATATGCTGGGGCAGGTGGTGTAAATGGTGTAAATAGCTATAGTTTGTGGTATGTACGTACAAATAAACCTGAAATAAAAGATTTAAAGGCTACGAGTGGGAAAAAAGATGTGCCTGTTAAATTTACATTTAACGGTTTTGAGTATGTAAGTAAAAATAAAGGATACAATGACCGAGATCCTAATGGAACAACAGTAAACCCTTATCAGAAAGCTGCTGGAGAACGGAACAGAGTTAAATGGATGTTAGATGTTACAAAAGATGGCGAAACCGTGTATCATCAAGAAAATTATCTGCGTTCAACTCCGCAAAAAAATAATCAAAAACCAAATGAAGGTGATGCAGGGCAATTTAAGTCAGAAGAACTAAAGTGGCAACCACAAATGTGTGGCCGATATACTGCGAAAATTAAAGTCCTTGATGCTGTTCAAAGGGAATCAAATGAGAAAACTGTTGATTTCACCATAAATGGTAACTGTGGTACAGAAGTAACACCTAATCCAGATCCAGGTGATGAAGATGATTATAAATATAAAATCGATTTCTCTGCTGACCGAATTGAAGGAGAAACAGCAAGAGAAGGAAAGAATATAAAAACAAGAATAGATGTATCACGTGATAACTTAAAAGCAGAACGTGACCAATATAGAGCAAAGGTAAATAACGATATTAATAAATCCGAGCAAGCGGTAAATAGTTCTGAATCCGATAGAGATAGTGCGCAGTCTAGTCTTAGTTATTGCCGTCGTAATCCAATTCATGAGGTAGATGCAGAAGGGAACCATCACTATTACGATAGAGACTGCTCTTGGGAAGAAAATAGACTGGATAGTGCAGCAAGTAGGTTAGATACAGAAAGGCAGAAGTTAGAAAAAGAGAAAAATAAAATTAAAAAGTTAGACGCGCTAGAAACGAAATATGCAAATCCTGAAACAGTAGTGGTGCTTAAGTATAACGGACAACAAGTAGCATCACAAAAGGTAAGGTTAACTGAGGGAGAAAAGAAAACCTTGAACCTTGGCTGGCAACATAAGGGGAAAGGAACTATTTTGGCGGAAATTAACCCTGCTGGGAATCGTTTAGATATAGAAGAAACCACATACAAAAATAACCCAATTAAAACAGCTATCTATGCACCATCTCATGAAAAAGGGATGTGCGGAGTAACTAGCGTAAAAGGTGTGGTAGAAACAGTAAGTGAACGTGTATCTAAAGATGATACAGTTGGAGAAATGTTCTATGAGACATTAAGTGGAAATATTGATAATTTAGCACCATCTAAGCTTCATGCGGGGTATGGTTTTTCTTATGAAGTAAACGGAAATTACAAAAATGATTGGAATGCTAATTATCCAGGTGTATTTACAAAAGCAACGGCCCAATATCCTTTTGCTGATGAAGGATTAAAACCTACACAAGAATTAGACATTGTTTCAAATACTGGTTTAACATCAAAATTCTTACCTAAAAATATGTATTTGTCTGAAATAACGGGACATGTCTTTGATAGTAAAAGACCGACTAAGTCTTTATATTGGGATGGACAAGAGAAAATTATTGATGGTGGACAAAAATGGTATGCACCATTAAAGACGAAAGATGGAAAGTATTCTTTCAATGCTGAGACAAATCCAGCAGGTGTGAATGAAATGAGCTTGTGCCTGACAAATGACGTGGAAATTAAAGGTGTCGCGTATGATGACTTTAAGAAGAGAAGGGTGCTTGCAGACCTTCCATTCCCTGTACAAACACCTGGATGGAACTGGGTTGGAAAAGAACACATAATTACAGACTTATCAAACTGGTACTACATGAAGAATAAAAATTAGTTAAATAGTATTATATAATTAGTGGAATCGATAAAAGTATATAATCCTTCTTAAACTAGTAGCTGAATGGATAAACCAAAGGCACATCCCTTAATGGGGTGTGCCTTTTTTACGTAGAAAGGGGAATTTTCGAATGGATAAAAAGAAAAAACAACGTATGAAACGAGCTATTTTTTTGGGAGTTATCGCAATGATTATCTCGCTATATATTGGAAGTGGATTTCAGGATCGGAATGGAAAAAGCTATGCTCCTGCAAAGTATTTTGAAACAGGAACGAAATTGATTTCGTATTAAAGATACTTTGTGTTATTTCACTACCTATAGTGGATGAATACACATGACATGTACGATAGTTGGTGTTATAATATGTGTAGAAGTATTATAAAAATAGTTTTCGCATAAACTAAAGAAGACGAGATGCTCCAACATCTCGCCTTATGTAACTGTTACCGCAAGGTGGCTGGTTGCTAAAAAGTTTATTTTTTCTTAGAACCGCCCTTCACACGCTTGCAGGCATTGTGGGTGGTTCTTTTCGTTTTTCGTCGCTTTTTTTGTGTTTGTTTCCAAGACGTTGATAGGGATTTCCCTACTCGTTTTGCCACAAATACAGCGACTTCTCTAGCAATAACTTTAACAATTTCAATTGCTATTGTGAAAAGAATGTCCATATTGTCACCTCCTTTCTCCATAAAATAAAAGAGAAAGGAAAGCAACTGGCCACCCTGAAATATTCAGTTACGTTATATTAATTATACCATATTTAAGGGTATGTTAATAGCTTAAAAACATTGATGTGACAACGTTTTTAAGGGTTTTCGAGTTTTGAAATCAGAGCTTTGAAATGGTAAAATAAATATTTTTTTTAGAAATGATTGACATAAAACTCTATATATTTTAATATTGAAATTGTAATATTAAAGAAACTAAATCCAACATTTTCATATAGACTTTAGATTAGCTAAAAGGACACACCTAAGGCGCATTATGCCATAGGTGTGTCCTTTTTTTGCGTTTAAAGGCTACATAAGGAGGAATACAAACATTGAAGTCATCTAAGTTTCAAAAGAAGCAGATTGTTGCGGTAGGTCTAGCCGCTGCAACAGTAGCGGGTATCTATGGATACAATCATTTCGCAGTAGAAAATGCAGTAAAACCAACAAAAATCGTTGTAGCCGCAAAGGATATACCTGCACATACAGAGATTAAAGAAGACATGCTAGTGGAACGAACATTACCTGGTGATGCCGTTCCACCAAATGCATTACGTGTAAATAAAAAAGAGGTTGTAGGTAAGTGGACAAATGATGGGCAGCCCATTACAGAAAATAGCTATCTCTTTAAAAACAAAGTAGTAAAGAAAGAAGAGTTACCGGACGCTGCTATTTTGAATTTGAAAGATGGAGAAGTTGCTTTCCCGTTACTCGTTGATTTGGAAACAAGTTCAGGGAATAGTATTATCCCAAATACGTATGTGGACTTGTATTTCAAACAAGTTGTGAAAGAAGGAGACAATGAGAAGGTTGTCTTTGGTGGTCTGTTCCAACGTGTACGTGTTACGGCTGCAAAAGATAGCAATACAGAAGATGCATTTGTGCTAGAAAAGAAAGAATCAAAAGAGGAACAAGAAGGAAAACAGAAGCCAAAAGTAACACGATTATACACACTGGCTGTTTCACCTGAACAACTTCAATACTTAAATCGTGCAAAAACACTGGGAGATGTGATTCCAGTTGCAGTCGGACAAAAGGTAGAACAAACAGGGAAAGAATTAGAACCAGCTGAAGGATTCTCCCAAATATCTGATCAAAAGAACATTTTAGACTATGTAGAGAAGCATTCGACTAATCCAATTTCTAAAAATGTAAAAGAGTATGTAGCACAGTATCTGAACGAATCCAAGTAAGAAAGGGGTTATTAAGATGGAGCGGCAAGTTAAAATAATTGCTTTTTATGCAACAAATGAAAACGTAGGAAAAAGCACATTAAGTATTGCGATGGCGAATGAGTTAGCTCATCTAGGGAAAAAAGTGCTTTATGTAGAAGCAGACCAAGTAAGACCAAGCTTCGCAATTTGTACAGGTATAAGCCATGACAGTAAAAATATGTTAGAGCTTGTAAAGAAAGAAAATGACTACAATCTTTTAGAGTATATATGCACAAAACAAGATTTGTTAGAAAAGAAACTGAATGCAAAATTCATAACAAAGTTACACGATAAGATGGATATTCTGGTGTTCCCATCAGGGTATAACAAGGCTCAATTCCCTGAGATTCAAAACAAAGAATTGTTTGTAACAACATTTATAGAATCGATGCTAGATACAGAATATGATTACATCATTCTCTCAGTACCAAATGAATTATCTGAGGTGCTGAGTTATCCAGTCTTATACCAATCAGATCTTGTGATTAATGTGTTAAATAGTAATCCTCGTGGTTCATTAGCGATTAAGAGAGAATTACAGCTGATAGAAGAAGCGAAGTTAACATTACCTCGTATGATTCATGTTTTAAATATGGAAGATGAAGATTATGCAGAAGATGTTGAAAAACTTTCTTCTCAAAAAATCACAGTAACAATTCCATATGATAGAGATCGTACGAGTTATGAATGGGGGATGCAATTTGGTTCGCCAATAATAAATTCTAGAGTCAATCAACTTATGGAAGCAGCTGGTCTTGATATTCCATCCCAGTATACATCCTCTATGAAAAAGGGTTTCTTTGGTTTACGAAATTAAAAGAGGAGGTAAGTAGTATGTGGGGCTATTTACAGGGAAAACAAGTCGCCTTAAAGCGAAATCGAGTGGATTTATATCACTTTGGTTATATGATTCGTTCCAAATCGGCTCGAAAATTAGGAACAACTACAGCTCAACAAATTAAAGATATAACGGATGAAATTCGTGCTTTTTTAGTAAAGGAATACCGAGATATCTTAAGTGAATCTTTTATGAATAAAGATAAGCGATCAGCTGTAGAGAAAATCATTAAAAGTTTCTTATTAAGCAATCAAGTCGTCATTTCAGATGTACCTTCTGAGCAGTTACTAAATATGGTGTGTGACGATATTGTGGGATTTGGAATTATTCAACCTCTAATTGATGATAAAGATGTAACAGACATTTATATCAATGGCATAAAAGAGATTATATACGAAAAAATAGGTGAGGGAGAATGCAGGTACAAGTATCGATATGAAGCTGAAGAAGATGTAAAAGCCTTAGCTTATAAGGTGGTAAACAGTACGTCAGAATCACTTAATACAGCAAAGCCATCTGTTGACTGCGTATTCCCTTATATTCGTATCAATATCGCTTTAGATGAGATTGCTGGACTTGGTACAACAATTTCTATTCGTAAGAATGCGGATCATCTACGTGCTTCTGACGAACGGATGTTATCTACAAATCAAGCAACAAAAGAAATGTTAAGCTTTTTAGCTGCTGCGGTGAAAGCGAAGATGAATATCTTAGTAGCTGGTGCGACTGGAACAGGGAAATCAGAGTTTATGAAGTACCTCTCTTCGCATATCCCCAAAAATGAGCGCACTCTCGTGGTAGAGGATCATCCGGAATTGTATTTGCATCGAGTATTTTCAGAACATCATTTCGTTCCTATGCAGTGTAGACATTCAGAAGTTGAAGAGAATGCAATTGATTTTGATAGAATCCTAACTAACGCATTACGACAGGGATTAAAGAGACTAATTGTTGGGGAATCAAGAGGGAAAGAAGCTCTACAGATGTTGAATTTCTTCCAAACAGGGCATTCTGGTTTTACTTCTGTCCATACAAGAAGTGCAATTGAAGGTGTAAAACGTCTTATGTTAATGTGTCTGCAAAGTGGGGCAAATATTGATGCTAAGTATTTATATGAACTAATTTCATCGACATTTGATGTAATTGTCTTTTTTGAGAAAAAGGATGATGGAAATCGGTATATAACTGAAATGATTGAGTTGAGGGATTATTATGACGGTGAAGTACACTTTAATCGACTTACTCAATTTATCCCAAATGAAATAGAAGTAGATGAAACGACCGGAAAAATAACAAAGATTCATGGTGAGCATGTAATGAAAGGGAAAATTTCAGATGAAATGGAGAGGAAATTCCGTTCTACTACTGTAAATCCTTCTTTATATGAATCGTTTCTTGCTCATAAGGAGGTAAAACAGCTTGCATAGTATATTGATTTATAGCTGTATTTTCTTGATATTCTGTAGCGTCTTTCTTTTGGTTTTACTTTTTACAAAATCAAAAGGTTCTGCCCTTTCTCAATTTGCACAAGAAAATGAGAAAGAAGAAAGGCGATTGGAATTAAGAAATATTAAAGGGATACGAATGTATCTGCCACAATCTGTTATCCAAGAAGCCCAAAAGTACGAGTGGAAATTGACGAAAAGCATGTACTGGGTATATACGATTCTTTCCGGAATGAGTATAGCAGCAATATTCTACTTCTCCTTTGGAAGAGATCCTTTTACACTGATTTCTGCTTTATGTGGATTTTTAGTTCCGAGATTTCTTCTCTATCGAAGAAAAAAACGTTACTACTTGGTTGTCATTGACCGTCTTTCTATTTATATGAAGGCAGTAGCGAATGCGCTTCAAATTAGTAATAACGCTAAACGCGTGTTAGTACAAGTAAAGCCAATGATGCATGAGAGCATTCAAGAAGAAATAGAAAAAGTTTCTCTTTTATTAGAAGGTGGAACTACAATGCACCGTGCATTTAAAGGATTCAATGAAACTTTTAATTTTAGAGAATTGGTTTTCTTCCATGAAATGTTGGAAGTGTGTAGTCGAGAAGGTGGCGCGAATTCAGTGCAAGTCTTACTAGATATTGCAGAAGATTTTGAAAAACAAAAGCTATACCTAGCAAGATTACGTTCTAGTTTATCGCAAGCACAACGTGCCTTTGTGCAGAACTGTTTAATCGTCATTGCCATGCCAATTGTGATTATGTTGATGTCAAAAGAAGCATATGGATTTTTAGCAGGTTCTATGATGGGGAAAATTGCATTAGCGGTGAATATGTTCATTGTCTTTTTCTTAGCAACCCGTGTAGAAAAGATTGCAAACTATAATCCAACAGAAAGAGGGGAATAAAGTGGCTGCGATTTTAGCTGTAGTAGTATTCGTTGTCATGTACTGGGTATTCTCTACCTTTCTACAAAGTAAAAAAGAGAGCGGTAGCCTACTTACAAACTATGTAGAAAATGCAAAACGAATTGAAAAAAAGAATTTAAATCAAATGATGCTCGCTCCCTTCCAGTCGTTATCACATAAGTATCTGACAGAAGAAAAGAAAGAGCAGATTCAGAAAAAATTAGAAGAAGCTGGTTTGGATACGAAACCAGAAGAATATTTGAAAATGAAAGTTGCGTATCCCATCATTTTCACTTCTGTTTTCTTGATCTGTACGGTGTTTCATGATTACTACCTATTTAAAGTGGGAGTTTTGATTTCACCACTGCTTTATTTCTATCCTGATTATTTATTAAAGAAAAGAATCAAGCAGGCGATAGAAGCAAGGGAATTTGAATTACCAGAGTATTTAATTCCGATGCTGCAGCTGTTAAAAACACATACAACGTTAGAAGCAGTAAAAAAGGCGCAGATATATGCAGGGAGACATCTTCGACCATATGTGTCTACACTTACAGCAGAATTAGAAATGTATGCGGGTTCGGATCAACCATTTCGTAACTTTGCAGCAGCCTTAAATAGTCCAGAAGTTAATACTTTTACGATTGCGTTACAACAAGCACAAAAAACGGACAAGGTACAAAGTCTTCGTATTATGGACGCACAGATTAAAATGATGCGTGAGCTAAAACATGAGAACTATAACCGTCTCATTCAAAATAAGCCAATGGAAATGAATAAATTTAACGTTGCTGTAATTGGATGTATTGTAATTTATCCAATGGTTATTGTTATTCAATCCTTAATGCAAGGATTTGCAAGTATATAAGAAGTTAATATTCCAAATTGAATAAGCAGAGGAGCAATACACATGTTAACAAAAATGAAGAATTGGTTAAAAAATGAAGACTCACAATTATCATCAGAAAACGGTATGTTAATCGCGTTAGCGGTAATTATCGTATTAGTAGTCGGCCCGTTTGTATGGAAAGCGATTCAAGGTGGTTATGATACGATCTTGGCACGATTCACAAAAGCATCAAGTAATGCAGACGTGAATTCTTGGAATAAGTAATAAAAGATTTAATTAGGTAAGTTCTTATTTTAGTAGATTCTTAAAATTTATATATAAAGGGGAAAAAATACAATGTTAACAAAAATGAAAAGTTGGTTAAAAAATGAAGACTCACAATTATCATCAGAAAACGGTATGTTAATCGCGTTAGCGGTAATTATCGTATTAGTAGTCGGCCCGTTCGTTTGGAAAGCAATCCAAGGTGGGTATGATACAATTCTAGCTCGATTCACAAAAGCATCAAGCAATGCCGATGTAGATTCTTGGAACAAAAAATAAGTTTTGAATTGAAAATAAGAGGGGGCTTGTTTCATATAGCTCCCTCCTTTTAAAACATAAGGAGGTACTATGATGAGATTCAGTAAAGTAATGATTCCTACATTAGCAACATTAGCCCTTGGCATGTCACTAATGGGTACACCTGCAAGTGCAGCAACAACAGCTGAGACAAAACTAAATCAAAGTATAACAGGTGGCGAACATAATATTGCGGTTACACCGGTTAGTAACTTTAACGCGGTAACACTAAGTGGAGAAACGCAAGTGACAAATGCAAATCCTGGTGTCCTAACAGTGACAGATGCAACCGGTTCAGGGGATGGCTGGAGAATCAATGTAAAAGCAGATCAATTTAAAGTAAGTGGAGATTCAAAGTCGAATCGGACACTTCCAAAGGGTTCCTTAGTTTTGAATAGTGGTGGTGCTGCTATAACGAAAGTAGGAGGGACAAGTTCACCAAATCCGGCGTTTAAAACGACTAACTTTATAATAGATACAGATAATCAAGTTACGATATTAAATGCGAAAAAAGATGAGGGTATGGGTAAATATAATGTTAGTTTCAATGATAAGTCTCTAGCTTTAACGTTAAATCCACATAGTACGTATGTTGAGAATAAGGCTGGTGCTACCTCATATGAGTCAAAACTGACATATTCTATTGTAACAGGGCCTTAAAAGAAACTTATTATATAGAAGGGAATCACGTATGTATGATTCTCTTCTGTACATAGAAAGAAGGGGCAGAATGAAAAGCTATGTATATAAAATTTTAATTAGTACTTTGGTTGTGATTATATTCATTTTAAGTATAAGCTTAAAACCTTTTAAAGTTGTTTATGCAGAAGAAAAACAAGATAGTTTACCGTTTGATGTAAGCATTCATGTCCCGGATAATCAACTAGGTGATATAAAAAACTATTTTAATTTACAGGTGAAAAAGAAACAGAATCAAACAGTAAAAATGGATGTACATAATAAAAGCAATACTCCAATCAAAGTCAATGTAAAAGTTGCTAACGCTCTCACCTCAACAAACGGAGGTATTATGTATGTACCAAATCGCGAAGTCTCACAAAGTATATTAACAGATACAGATTTCTATATGGATCAGTATGTACAAGCTCCTGACGCTGTTACCTTAGAAGGGAATCAAACGAAAACTATAGAGGTACATTTAACGACACCAAATAAAGATGGAGTATTTTTGGGCGGATTATTATTTGAGTTAGCACACGATACAAAAGCACAGAATCTTGAAAAGGACGGATTGAACTTCTCTGTAAATAATCGTATTGAATATGCGGTAGCGATACAATTGAATAGTGAAGAGACTGAAAATTCAGTTAATAAATCACCTCTTAAATTAAATGGAACAACTGTTGAATCGTATCCAACACAACCGCAAGTCCATGCACTTATTCAAAATACAAATGCAAATATTGTAAGGGATGTATCAGTTTACTATGAAGTTTTATCCAAGGATAACGTTTTATTTCATGGTAATATTCCAGCATTCAACGTAGCGCCAAAATCCAAGGTAGGTTTAGCAATCCCGTGGAAAGCGAAAGAATACAAAGATGGAAAGTATACACTAAAAGTTACGATAAAAGAGAATGGTATACCAAAAACATATACAGAACAGATACGCATAACTGCTTCGAATGTGACAGAGTATGCGGAACAAACAGGTGCAGTAAAAGTGTTGCCCGGGTATTCTAATCAAATATATATAATAGCGGCTGGTGTTTTTATGTTAATCGTTTCAATGTTTGTATTTGTATGGTGGAGAAAGAAACATGCAAATCGGGAGGAGGAAAATAAGGCATCTTAGATAGCATAAAAAGAGAATGGGGGAAGAAACAGTGAAATGGGGGAAGGTTCTTACTTCAATCATACTTTTAAGTGTATCGTGCTTATTTATTGATTCAAAAGATAATTCTATATTAGCTGATCAAATAGTAAAACAGCAAAATGGTATTCCAACACTCACTGCAAACGGAAAAGAAAATGAAGTAAAGCTAGAATGGGCGATTGATATCTTAGAGCAGGACGTATTATGGAAAATTGATTTTAATAATCCAAAAGACGTTAATTTGATGAGTGGTTGGGGAGAATTTTACGGAAACGGAAATCAAAGTTTACAGTCTGAAGTCTTTTATCCAAATGGTACAGATACTAGCGGATACAAAGTATTTGATACAAAATCGGGAGGGAATCGAGTCTTATATCCTTATACAGTAAGAGAGAGTTCCATTGCTGTTTTTAAGCGATTAAACGTACCTAATAATGCTTATATTTCAGCAGCATTTAAAGCGAAGTCACAAGGATTAGGGAGAATTAGTTTCTATGGTGATGGAAGCTGGGAAACAGGGAGAGAATTTGATTATTATAACGCTACTGTTTTAAAGGATGTTCCAGGCGGTTCAAAAGAATTAGAAATTAGTAATATCTCTTTGTTTCCAGAGAGGGAACCCGGTACCAATATACCAAGGGATAGAAGACATATAACCTCGGATATAAACAAAGATGTGTATCAAGATTCCCCTATGATTGAAAAGGTAATACCATATCAGGATGGTTCTGGAAAGGGCAAGATAATATTAAATAGTCCTATTGTGACTCCGATGAAACAAGGTGATCGCCTAAAAACAAGAAAATGGGCAGCACCTATCCAATTACCAAATAATCGTACGGTCACAAAGAATGATTCTAATAAAGATATAAATGGATGGTCTACGTTTAGTATGAATACTCAAGTTGCAAATAATCCGTTTTATATTACCGAGCAACGAGGCGTAACATTTTTTATGCTTGCGTATTCAGAAGGGATTACCTATGTGGATGAGTTAAAAGTGGGATATGCATCGGAAGCGGAAGTATACAGGGGGAATCAGCAAATATATAAGGGCAGACTCTCTGACTATGTAGATAAAGAAGCAAAAGATCAGGCAGTGCCAACAACACCAGAAAACTTCCAAATTGAAAATCGAGAACTAAAAGATACTAAAGTAACGTTTGCCCCTGCGAAAGATGACGGGAGTACCTATCATTATAAAATTCGTGGAGTTGGCAGGAATGGCGTTTCGGACTTTTCTAAGGAAGTTCCTGCAACTGTAACAAGTGGCGTAAAGGGATATGAATATGTAGTGAATGATAAATCCGACACATCACTTGATAAAGTAGGTGGTGTTCAGTTTACAAATCAGACTAGCATTCAGTTTCCAACTGATTATGCGAAACCACAATATGTACATATCCGTACAGTAGATAAAGCTGGGAATAAAAGTGCGACGAAGCATATTTCTACCACACAAAAAGGACGAGTAGACATGCTTACTGTTCCTAAAAGTGTAGAGTTTACTCCTATTCAACTAAATGGAGAAAAGCAAAATTCATTTGGTACATTAGGGAAACTCATGATACATGATAGTCGAAATCAAGCGGATGGATGGAGATTGAATATGACTATTTCTCCATTTACAGAGCCGAATATTGCAAAACAATTGCCAAAGGGTTCTCTATCCTTAAAAAATCAGGTAAGTGTAACCAAAGTAAAAGGTCCAGAGACAGGGAAACCTATCATACAAATTCCAAATACACCTATTGATAATGGGGCAGCACACACTATTATGCGGGCTTCAAAAGATGTAGCAAATGGAGAATATCAAGTCGATTTTGGACAAAATGGATTACAACTGCAATTAGATCCCGGGACAACTTATGTAGGGAAGAATCGGCAAGCTACTTATACTTCTACAGTCACTTGGTCTCTAGTCAGTGGACCGTAATAATTTATTAAAATAGGAAAAAATAAGGAGAAAAAATTATGAGTATATATGTAATAGGAATACTAATAGGATATATGACCCTAAATGTGTTCACTGATTTGAAATATAGAAAAACGAAAAATATATGGCATTTGCTATTCTTAATTGTAGGTATAGGAATCACGTATTTTTCTGGAATAAGAACAGGGAAAGAGATTTTAATTGTACTAGCCATGGCATTAGCGTGTGGTTTGTTGTTAGAGACATTTAAATTTTCTTCACCTGGTGATACAAAAATGCTTGTGGTGGTAGCTATATATGTTAGTAATTTAGTAGAAGAATCAGCTATCCTTACCGCTATTACATTAACAGCTTTCCATTTACTATTCTTTTGGATTGCTAGTGTGTATCGATTAATTAAAATTTTAGGGTTTGTAGGAGCGATTAAGGACCAATTTGGGCATGCTGCTTCTATATTTGGGGCAAAACTACCAAAGAAAGAAATACAGCTGATACAGAGTTTTCCAGGGGCTTGTTCTATTTTATTAGGAGCAATTGTATATGTTGCTTTCACTATTTATCAAAACGGAGGTATTTTAGCTTGAATAGTAGAATCATTCATCAAAGAGAAACGTATATTTACTTCACGATATTCGCATTAGTAGGGGTACTTATTACCAATATGTTTATTAATATGGTGTTTATACTAGCGTATCCGTTACTTATCGGATTAATTGTACAGGTTGTCTTGCTTCAGAAGATAAAAAAACCGTTTTATCGGAGCGGAAAAGAATTAACGGAACAGTTAAAACTAAAAAACATATTCCTAGTAGAATCAAATATTTTAGGAGATGAAGAAGGAACAGTTTATGAGGTGCATCAAATGCCTTTTACATTCTCGAATGGACTAATTAATAAAGAGAAGAGTTATAAGGTAGTAAAACAAAATTATGAAAGAAAAGTAAAAGAAGATTTAACGAAAATTGCAAAATGGCAAGTTACAACAAAAGCTAGATTGGTTACGACAACCCATTTTCGTTTATATACAATTTGGCAGAAAAATAGTACAGGCTATCAGTTAAAAAAAATAGAGGATTGTATTGATCCATTTGCCAAGATGAACCTCATTCAATGGATGATTGCTTCATTTTGTACGACTGGTCGTATTAAGTATGATAAGAAACCAAAAGAGTGGGCAAGTTATGAATGGATTACTTTAAGGTAAATAAAGAAGACAGAACGTAAAACTTCTGTCTTTTATTATTTCCTAAAAAAAGACCTCCATGTAAAATGGAGATCTTTTTAAAATGACGATGAGATATGACTCAATATCTCGTGTAGGATACTTTAATTATACATAAATTCAAGAAAATGAAAAATAATAAGCTCAATAATACTATAAAATATTTGAAATGCTAAATTGTTGAAAAGTGGTATGGTGGATATATAAAAGCATTCTTACTTAGTAAGAATGCTTTTATGATTTATGTAATTATTCTTCTAGGTGGTGACATTTTTATTGGTGAATCGATTTTAAGATCATTAGGTGCGTCATGTATAAATTCATCACAAAAATAATTATGATAGTTTGCTATCCATGAATATTTTTTAAGTAATTTATGATTATTTGCATAGGTATCTAATGCACTTGAAATTTTATCGCGATGTGCCTCTAAGTAAGGGAAGAATGATGTGAAATCCCCATTAAACGCCTCTTCCTCGTACCAAGTAAATAAAACGTTTAAGTAATTTACAAACCATTCTCCATCCATATCCTCAAGTAATTCAGAATTAAAAGCATTATCAGGTTGAGGAGAATAACTTATATATTCACGTACTTTATCTTTACTTGATTTACTTAGGATAATTCTAGGATAAACAGCTACTTGAGATTCTAGATTATATGCCGTAATCAATTCAGGGCCGAAAACAGTTTCTTCATCCATAAAATGAGGACCAACACTTACACCACCCCGAATAAAGAAGCCATCAAGTACTAGCGAAAATTGATTGGTGATAGCATGTCGAGCTTTGTTCAATGATGTATGTATCTGATTTAAAAACACATCACCTTTACCATCGTTAATCGCTTTCATACCTAGTTGAGAAAATCCTAATACATCGATAAAAGATACAACTGAAGGAATTAATCTAGGATTATTTGAATCATACTCTATTGGAAAAATACTCCACCTCCTTTATATATTTGTATTATACCGCTAAATACTATAAATATATAACGACACTTGATAATACTTAATAAATTTATTAATATATAACTATATTTATTGTTTAATTGATTCCGTTTATTCCCACACCTTATTGTGTTGTGGTTGAGTTGTAGAAGCAAGTTGCGTCTTGTTTCATTTATGAAAGGGCTTCTTTGAGCCGATTAGTGTATATATAGCCTTATTTTGCTATGCACATTATTAATCGACTTGAAGAAGCCCTTTTTGTGTTGTTTTCAAGTCTGTTTGATTGTTAGAACCCATTATTACACTGGGCAAAAATTATTATTTAGGGGGATTTATTTATGAATATCAGTTATGAAGTATCTTTATTTTGTTCTGCGCATCCAGATGAACTTATTCCAAGTTTACGTGCATTACGAATGAGAGTTACAAAAGAAGGAGCATTTTGGGAACGAGATTGTTATCAGTTTTCCATTAAACCATCAAACTTGTCACAGCGAGCAGCAAAACAAGCAGGGGAAATCTATTTGTATCATGTTCATTTTAATGGATGTGTACGGGATTTCCTTTTTTTATTGGAAAGATGTTTTAGAGGGACGAGTTTTCGCTTTACTGCTATCCGTGGATTTTTAGATGTAGAAGGGTATTCACTTAAGAAATGGAAGCCAATTCTACGTAACCACCATATAGACTCTTCAGATATAGATTGTATTTTCAAGAAAGATGACCTTGTAATGATTGTGCATCAGCACGGAGGTTTAGAGGTGGTTAAGCGTGCGGAAAAAGGCGAACAATTAAAAAAAGTAAACTTCCTAGAGGTAGATAGCTGGTTACAAGCACTAAATCCGACAAAAGAGGATCTATTCTCTTTAACAGGTGTGAATGTATCGTAATGAGTGATTTACATAACTATATGGAAGTGTACAAACAGAGGGAATGACAGAAATCCGTAGTGCAAAATGACTATGAATTTCTGTCTTTTATTTTATTAAGGAGGATTTTAATATGAATTTATTTGAACTGTTTGGTTTAGAGGTAGGAGAAGACTTAATGGTACAAGATGTGAGAACAGATAAACAAGTTCGCAATCGATACAGTTATGATGTAGGTGAGAAATTAGTGGGAGCAAAGAAAGAGATACGAGCTTTAAAAGAATCATTTTTAGTATCATTTTCTTTAGAAATTTTAGCTGAAATTGAAAAAGAATCTCCAGTAGAGGCGCTAAATGCATTGGATCGAAACACATTGATTCCATTCTCCTTTGAACATGAAAAAGAAAATGATGTCCCGCCACGCGTTGCAAAGTTAAAGCAACTGCTAGTGGGCAGAATTAATAAGAAACCAATTGTAGATACACCGACTGCAAGGAAACTATATGTTCAAGCATGTAGAAGAATATGGCATGATATACAGTCGGTACATACCTCAGAACAATGGGTAGATCTTGTTGTTTCTTATGGTATGGAAATGAGCAATGGTTGGTCTGCATTTAGAAAAAATAAGAATGTAACATTCACATTTAAAAGAATGGTAGAGGAATATTTTGATGAGTTTGTTGATGCAGATGGTATGGAGTTATTAATATTAGGGAAGAAATTCATATCACTTTGTACAAATTCAAAAAGTATTAATTCTACGTACCTTCGTGTATCACATGAATTGACTTGGAATGATTTACTTACGAAAAAGGTTACGACTCGTAAGAAATCCGCAGCTGCTTGGAGTAGGAAACTGCCAGATACTTTGCAAAGAAAAGGGCCAGGAGTAAAAATTGCTACCAAACCTGAAGACGTAGTTACTATGTTTGGGTTAAAGGGAATGCAATTTGGTCATTATTGCACCGAACAATATGCAAAAGAACATATTGGGCATGTATCTGAAGCGTTATATGATTTGTCTCGTATATTGGGGATTCCACCTGAGTATATAGGATTAGGAGGACGCTTAGGACTTGCTATTGGCGCGAGAGGAAGCGGCAATGCATTAGCGCATTATGAACAATCTACCAAAGTAATTAATTTAACTCGTGATAATGGAGTTGGTGCATTGTGTCATGAATGGGGACATGCATTGGATCATTTCTTAAATGATTGTAGTCATGATTTTCAAAATGGTAGCCTTGCTTTCTTATCAACTGGCAAGAGTATCGGGAATATCTTGCCTGCTATGATCAAGGAAAAGGTGCAAGCTGTGTTAGATGCTTGTAAACAAGGAAAAGTAGCCAGAGTAATCAACGTGGAAAATGCATACAGTCGAAAGTGGTATTTCTATGGTGGTGTTATTGATAGTTATGATGTGTTTAAAGGAAATGTTTCAAATATTTTAGAATCACATCATACTAGTTTGTGTAGGAAGCTTGATACTTTATCAGGAGCAACAAAGACACGTATGGAGCGTAAAATTGAAAAAGAATTTGAGAAAACCGCGCAAATGTTAGCTGCATATCATTTTAAAAAAACACGCGAAAAACTTGGTGAAATATCCTATCAAGTGAAAGGGTCTGTATACTTTGATACAGCCATTAAGTTAGATAAGAAGAGAACCAAAAAGTATTGGTCTACAAATCATGAGATGTTTGCTAGAGCATTTGAAGCATATGTAGAATCAGCTTTGCTAGATCAAGAACATAGAAACGATTATTTAGTTTGTGATACATATTCTTTTGTATATCCGTTAGGAGAACAAAGAGAACATCTAAATAGAAGAATAAAGAGTTTAATGGAAGTAGCTGTTCCATATATAATAAATAGTATACAAGGAGTGGGGAAAGATGAATTATAACATACAAAAAGGACAATTTCGTTTAACAACTGCACATCCAAGAGGAAGTTGGTGGGAATTTTATCGTGTTCCATGCCCAATCTGTAATGGTATTGGAAACTGTATGCTGCATGTTTCGCAGGAGAAGGTAGCATGTACCCGTGTGGAAAGTAAATGGGTATACGGTAAAAATTCAAGTAATCCAAGTTATATCCATTATCTAAATGGTAAGAAGCAATACCAATTACCAGATGTAGATGTGGTAAAGGGACATAGTAAGCGTAGTAACGAAGAATTAGATGTATTTAATCGTAATTTAATCGAATTTTTGCCGTTAGAGGAGAAGCATCATATACATTTACTGCAAGAGAGAAAAATGACTGAAGAAGAAGTACAGGTACGTCAATATCGTTCTTTTTTAAAGCAACAAATTGTTTTGGAAGATGATAATACGTACACAACTATTTGGGAAAAGTTATTTAAACAAATTGGCAAAAAAGATTGTTGGAAGGGGATACCTGGATTTTATGAGATGCAGAAAGGACAACTTTCTCTTCGTTTAATGGCAGGTTTTCCAGGAATTATGATTCCGTTCCGAAACCAATATAATCAAATTGTTGGTTGGCAAGTACGTGTAGATGAAGTAAAGAACTCTGTTCATGTGAAATCTGGACCTACAGGTATACAAGCTGAACTAGTCCAACAGCCTAATGTTGTGAAAATAACGGAAAATGGTGATTGTATCTATGAAGGAAAACTAGAAATAGGGAAAAATAAAGAATTATTAATCGGCGGGGAAAAAGTTGTTGTAAAGATACATAAAGGTCAAAAATACTTATGGATCTCTTCAGCAAACAAAAATGAAGGAAGCGGTGCGGGAGGTAGTGAAAATCCACTCCCTGTACATGTAGCGGTACCAAGCTCACATTTGAAACATTGGAAGTCTGGTACGCTGCACAAAACAAAATCAGTAATGATTACAGAAGGGCCGATGAAGGCAGATTTGATTGCCGATTTACTTCCTCAAAGACTAAATAGAGAAGAACTAGCTAAAGTAGGATCATCAGTTCTTGCGATTCCAGGTGTAAATGCATGGAGAATCGTTATGCCAGTATTAAAAGATATGGGCGTAGAAAATGTATATTTAGCATTTGATGCCGACTTAGTAGAGAATGAAAAAGTAAGAGCTGCTTTAATTGCTTTTGCAACAGAGTTAAAGAAAGTGGGCTATAACGTAATTATTGCTGCATGGAACCCAGCGCAAGGGAAAGGTCTAGATGATGCAATGCAAGCTTTTTTCAAGCCAGTATTCCGTACAATATAATAAATCGTAAATTTTAGCCAGGGATTTTATATAAAAGAAAGGTGTGTATTAAGATATGGATCTTATGCAACAATTAATGGATGTAGATAAAAAAGCTAGGGAACAAGAAAGAATGGAACTAATTCATCGATTTTATAATGAAGGTGTTTCTATTAAGACGATTGCAAATGCGACAAATATGTGTGAAGAGGACATTGTATATATAGTAAACAACTAGTAGTTGTATTTGCTGAGATAAATAGAAGGAGAAAAAAGATAGAATTGTACTTCTATCTTTTTTCTGTCTTTAAATAAAAATTGTAAAAGTAGAAAGGTAGAGGGGAAATATGAGTATATATGTGAAAAAAAGTCTAGTGAATTTACGAGTTGATTTTGCTTTTAAGAGATTATTTGGAGTGGAAGGAAATGAAGATATATTGATTGGATTTCTTAATGCGGTACTTCAATCATCTATAAAAGAAGAAATCACATCTTTACACTTAGATGATCCGCATCTTCCAAGAGAGCAGAAGGATGATAAACTATCTATTTTAGATTTGCGGGCTACGCTAAATAGTGGTATAAAAATTAATATAGAGATTCAAGTTCGAGACAAAAAAGATATGATTGAGCGCTCTTTGTTCTACTGGTCAGGTATGTATTATTCTCAAATGACTCAAGGAATGAAGTACACGGAATTAAGACCGACAATTTGTATTAATATATTGGATTTTATTCTGTTTCCTGAAGAAGAAGATTTTCATAATGTCGGTGTAGTCATGAACAAAAAATCAAAACACGTACTTACGGAAAATATGCAAGTACACTTTCTTGAAATTCCGAAAGTAATTCAAGAATGGCAAGGAGAACGAATGAATCCGTGGGAAGATTCTTTAGCGCGTTGGTTATTATTATTCCCTGCGTATGAGGATGAGAGGTTAACAACGATCCTGGAGGCGATAGCAATGGAAAAAGATCCAGTTTTGAAAAAAGCGATAGAAGATTGGGAGCGTTTAAGTAGTGATAAGGATTTTTTACGCTTATATTGGGCGAGAGAAAAAGAAATAAAAGATAGAATGTCAGAAATAGAAACAGCAGAAGACAAGGCTAAAAAGCAACTAATTAAAAACTTGGTAAAAGTAGGGTTACCTATAGATAAGGTAGCGGAAGCTGCTGAATTGAGTGTTGAAGAGGTTAATGAAATTTTAAAAAGTAAAGAGTAAATTTAAATGGTATGGTACGATCCAAACAAAGAGGATAAAAAGAAGTGAAATAAAATGGAGCACGAAAAATCCAATTTTATTTTTTAGATGTAAATAAGGGCTTGTATTTTAAAAATCGTATTGCTATAATATAAACGTAATAAGATTTAACAATAAAATATAAAATTAATCAGTTCGCATATAAGAGAAGACCTCAATATGCGCCATGTCCTTAGGGGACGTGTGCGTGTATTGGGGTCTTTTTGCGTTTTGCGAGCAAAAACACCCGGAGGTGCAGGAATTATGTTGAATTGGTTGTCTGCAAAACTTATGACAACATCGGTAGGAGATTTTCTACTGGCAAAATCTAGTTTTGAGAAGGGTCTTACTGGACACACAAGTGGTGCAGATGCTACCACTGTACAAAAAAGCATGAATACCCTTGTAACAACACTAATTGGTTTTGGGGGGATTTGGGTAGCAGCTTGCGTTGTATTTGCAGCTATTAAATTATCTGGTGCACAAGGTAAAAACCCTGAAAACCGTACACAAGCCATGATTGGTTTAGCTTGTGCGGCAATTGGAGGCTTTGTCATGATCAAAGCATACGACATCGCTTCTTGGGTTACAAAAATTTAACATAAGAGTTTGTAAAAGCTCTCCTCTATTTGGGGAGAGCTTCTCTTATACAAGGGAGGAAACAAAATGAGAAAAGTAACCGTTCCTGTTGATATGACTTCGGAGCAAAAAACACTATTAGGTGTGCTGAGCAAACGCCAATTGATTTATCTATTGGGTGGAGGAGCATCCCTTTATTTATATGTGCCATTCTTATGGCGGCTATTTGCACCTTTTAATACGGCAGTAGCATTTTTTATTTGTTTAATTTTAGCAATACCAACAGTAGTAGTTGTAATAACGTTTGCTTTTATTTATAAAGAAAAACAGCACATGTATTTAGATAAATACTTACTTATCAAAATGCGTAGCCGTTCTGAAAAAGGCAAGTGGAGAAAAGGGTACGAGCCAATTACATGGATAAAGGAGAATTTATAGATGTTAGAAATGATATATTTTGCGGCAGTAGCCATTGTAGGTTTTTTCTTTTATCGGAAAATGAATGGAAAACCGATGTTTAGTTTTAAGAAAAAGGGGAAAAGTCAGGGCGGGGTAGAGAAGCGTACTGCTGAAAAAAATGGAAAGAAAAATAAAAAGAATACGCCTGCTACAGAGGAAATTGATGAGGATAATGTGGATTTCTTTAGTGCTTTTGTGGAAGACATTAAGGAAGTTGATAATCATATGATTCGTTATCATGATGATACGTTTGTCCTAATTGCTGAGGCACATCCAGTAAACTATTACCTACTTTCTAATGCGGAACAAGAAGCGATTGATATCAAAATTGAATCATGGTTAACCACATTAGAGTTTAATACAAAGGTATATATCCAAAGTAAGTTTGTAGATTTAACAGATCCTGTACGAAAAATGACAGAAACAATGAAGGGTGCAAAGGACCTTACACCAGAGACAGTACTTTATGGGCAAGAAGTTATCGACAACTTAGAGTATTGGCAACGTTCGCAGCCACGATATGAACAAAAGCGATATTTAATTTATCCATACAAAGTGGATATTAGTACGATTACAGCTGATACAGAAGATGAATTGGAAGAAAAGATTGTAGATAAAGCGTTTAACGAATTATATCGTCGCTATAATGCTTCCCGAAATCTACTATCGAAAGCAAAAATAAGTGTAGAAATGTTAACGAAAGATAAATTAATAGAACTCTTATACGTAGCGTTTAACCGTCGTAAAGCGGTGAAAGCACGTTTCCAAGATTTAATTGAAAATGAGAACTTCTCTCTGTATTCAACAGGTGAAACAAATGAGAGAAAACTAGAGTTAATGAAGAAAGTTCTAGCGGAAGAAAAAGCTGAAAAATCAAATAATGGGGTGGCATAAGTATGAAATTGTTTGGAAAGAAGAAAAAAGAAAAAAAGAAATTAGAAGCTGAAAAGAATGATGAATTGGAACTAGAGGAGGAAGGGTACGAACAAGAAGAAGTTCCGCCTCAATTAGACAATCAAACAACGGTGTTTGATGTCATTGCCCCAGAAGGAATGAAAATTGATGCAGAGGACTATGGGGTGATTAAGCAGTCTTTGGGAAGTAATACTTTTTTCCGTCCATTTTATATTCCACGTGATGGATATCCTCGTATGATGCAGACCAATTGGCTGAACATGTTAACTTCAGCTGGAGAGGTTGATGTCATGATTGATATTCATAAAGAGCCAAAAGCAAAAGCGATGCGATCATTAGACATGCAGCTAACGATGTTACGTTCGAACCTTTCTTTCCAACGTACACGCGGAAATATTGACCAGGAAAAAGACTTAGATGCAAAAATTCAGGATACAAACAATCTAATGGATGAAATTCAATTTAATGAAAATGACTCCTATATGGTGAGTACGATGGGGGTTGCGTATGCTGATTCAAAGAAAGAATTAGATGTTTTATGTGAGTATATCGAAGATGAAATGCAAGCATCTCACTTTAAGATAGCGAGCACTTGGAATCGAGTGAAGAGTGGATTGAAAGCGGTTATGCCACTGGGGGCACCAAATACTATGCAAGATACATATCGAAATATCGATAGACGTGCTCTATGTACATTTGCCCCCTTTGTATCAGGATCCGGAAGATTTAACGGTGGTATACCAATAGGAAAGAACAAAATTACTGGACAAGTAGAATTTTTAAATTCATTTGGTAACGCGGATTATCGTCCACCAAACTATAACATTGGTGTGACAGGGATTTCAGGTTCCGGTAAAAGTTTACTTTTAAAAATGAAGCTAGCTCGTGAAACATCACTTGCAGATACACATGCGATGATCATAGATCCAGAGGGAGAATTTGTAAAAATAACCAAACGATTAGGTGGTATTAACTTAAATATTTCACCTGAAAGTAATATCATTATTAACCCTTGTGCAATTGCAGTAACAGAACTTCAGATTACTGATAAAGATGAAGAGCTAGAAGCGCTTGAACAATATGACAAGAAAGAACTCGTAGAGCGTGATGGCGTGAAGTATGTAAGATTTGTGCCTATTCTAGAGAAAATCAATGAAATACTAGGATTCTTTGACATTATTATTCGCGGACAAGATTTTGATCAACCAGGATTAAATGTATTCCAGCGTACAATGTTAGAAGATGCGATTCGTGAAGTATTCGATAAACATAGTATTACCTCTCACCCTTCATCTTTATATACAGATGAAGTGAATAAGGTGGATGGACAATTAATTCAGTCTCAAGTGAGAAAGCCGGAGCCAGAGCTAAAAGAAATTTATGATGTAATAGTGGAAAATCATGGAGACGATGTGAAAGCAGAAGAATTAATTGCTGCGATTCGTCCGTTCTTGCGTGATGGTTCAAAACCATTATTTGATGGACAAAGTAATTTTGGACCCGGTGTAGAAACACAGTTAAATGAATCACGTGTTGTTAACTTTAATATTAGTCATTTAGAAGAGGGCTTCTTAAAGCCAATCGCATTCCACGTTATCCTGAACTATATTTGGGAGCATTGGATTAAGAGTCCAGAACACGCTATCAAACGAAAAGTGTTATATGTGGATGAAATGTGGCAGTTTATCGACTATGAACAAACGGTTAACTTCTTAGAAAAAGTAGCACGTCGTTCACGTAAAAGAAATGCCGGTATGTGTTGGGCAAGTCAGGACTTTGTTCGTATTTTAGAAAATGTGAAAGCGCGTGGTATCTTGCAATCTACTTTCTCTTATTTCTTCTTAGAGCAAAATAAGATTGATAAGAAAAAAATCCAAGAGAATTTTAACTTAACTGCTGGGGAGCTTGACATTATTCTCAATAACCCAGGAAAAGGGGAAGGGATTTTCCGTGTAGGAGATAGTTCAGTTTGGATCCAAACTGATCCATCAGACAAAGAAATGATGTTCATTGAATCGAATGAAGCGGTACTACAAGAGCTTATAAATAATATGAAGAAAGTACAAGGGTACGTAGGATAGCAGCGTAGCTTTGAAAAGGAAGGTGAAAATATGCTTGAGAAATTAATAGACTGGGTAGGAGGTTTAATTATTAGTTTAGTTAAATCATTGTTACTTCCCATTTATGAATTTATGGACACTCTACCAGTTTTGGTTTTTGGGTCGGAAAATGCAAATGTAGATTTTTTATTTTCCAATAATTCCTTGAATAATGTGTTAAATAATGGAATGCCTGTAATGTTTAAATTTGTCGCCTTTGCTATATTGATTAGTATAATTTATGCAGCTGCAAAGTATTCAGCGACATCAATTAATCCGTCGAATCGAACGGCATTAATTGAGTACTCAAAAGACCTAATGATTATCTCAATTTGTCTTTGGCATTTAGATTTCTTTTATAACGTTGTATTTGAATTTAATACATGGATTGTTTTGGAGTTCAAAGAGGCACTAAATTTCGGGAATGAAAATGCTACATTCGCATCTTCAGGATTACTGTATAGCGGTAATTCTCACAATAAAACAATTACAGAACTTGCTATGAAAGATCACAAAGATGATTATATGTTTATCGTCTTTGGGTTATTCATTGAAGCAGGTATAATGATTTGGGCGAATTTTTATTATTTAATGCGTGCTGTAACACTATATGTATTAATGTTAATAGGACCAGTTATGGTAGGGATGTGGTTGTTTCCTCAAAAGAAACAACAAACTGTATATTGGATTCGAGAATTTATAGGAGCAGTATTAATCCAAGCCATGCATGCGCTTCTCCTATGGGTCATAATTACACTTATCGGTGGTACTGAGAATCCGATAATAAGACTAATATTACTTGCATTATTTATCCCAGTTGGTGAAGTATTAAAAAGCTTCGTTGGTTTAAGTAGCATGTCAGTAGGGAACATAAATAAAGCAGGTACAATGTTGGGAATGGGTGCTTTAGCAAGCGTGGCAGGTATAGTGAAAGGTGCACGTGATGATTATAAAAATATAAAGATTAGTGATATAACTAATAAAATTGGTGAGAAAGAACAAAAAGAAGATGCTGATAATCCTAATAATGCGTTGGGAGCCAATTTAGGGACAGATGTTGGTACAACATCTCGTGCAGCTCGTATGTTAAAAGCAGGTCAAATTGGAAGTATGGTTGGAAAGGCAACGGGCGGACTCGCAGGATTAGCAATGGGCGCGGGACTTGGACCAGAAGGAATGGCAGTAGGAACATTTGCTGGAAGTAAAGCAGGTGGAGTTCCTGGTGCAGTAGCCGGAAGAACATTAGCAGCTGGACTTGAAGGAGTTACTAGTGCTGGGAAGCATATTGGTTCCAGTGTGAAGAAAGGTATAGACACGTATAAAGGGTTAAATGGAGAACAATATCCAGAGTTAACAGATGAAGATGTTGCACAAGACTTAGCTACGAAAGATTTTGAAAATTGGAAAGCGGATAATCCTGATTCTGCAGTTGCGAGTCGTTTAAAACAAGCATTCCCTGGTGCATCCGATGCAGAGATTGCAAAAAAAGTAGCAAAAACAAATAGTGATCAAATGTCTCATTTCAAAAATCAGCGAAAACAAGATTTACAAAATATGAAGAAAAATGCTACACCATATGGAAACGCTAGAGAATTAGTCAACGCTACGACTAACGCATTCCAAAAAGAATATGAGGCAGATCATAAAGATGCGTTTATGAGTCAATTACCAGAAAATATGTCAGCAGAAGAGAAAGAGAAAAAATGGAATGACCATCTGAACTCAAAAGTACAAGGATTTAGAAATCATGCAGAACAGGCGGCAACAAAAGCTGGTGCAATGCCAGTTGATGCGAAAGATAAGCAAGGGAACAACCTGTTTGATAAGTCCTATGTGAATAAAGATGCTTTTGCTTCTCAACTTGCACTTGGAAAAGTTGGAAAAGCAGTTGAAGGAGTAAAAGGAGAAACTCTAGAGAGTGGCCATCAAAATATGGGACAAGTAGACTCACTTGTGGGTGCGTCCACCGCTGCGTTTGAAAAGGCATATACTGCAGATCATAAGGCTGGATTCATGAAGCAATTCCCTGCAGATGTACCACAACAAGAAAAAGAGGTTGCATGGAACAAACACTTGAGTCAAAAAGTGCAAGGATTTAAAAATCATGCACAGAAAGCTGCCGAACAAGCAGGGATTGTGCAACAAAAAGATGGGACTAGCTATGCTAATAAGGAAGCTTTTGCTTCTCAGCTATCGCAACAATTACAAAGCAATCCAAATATAAATGCAATGGGTGTATCTAGTGTATCGGGCATTCAAAAAGCGGTAAATGGTGTAAAAACACATAGTTTAGCAAATGGATATGGAAATCAGAAACAAAAAGATGTAAGTAATGTCGGGAACTTAGTACAAGCATCTACAGAATCCTTTAAACAAGGATATGCAGCAGAGAACAAAGCAAACTTTATGAAGAACTTGTCTCCAACTATGTCTCAAACGCAAAAAGTAGAAGCTTGGCAATCTCACCTAAATGATAAAGGTAATGAATTTAAAGCAGTTGCTCAGCAAGCGGCGGTACAAGCGGGAGCAATGCCCGTACAGGCAAAAGATACGAGTGGTAATAGTCTACATAATCAATCGTATATTAATAAAGGTGCCTTTGCTTCGCAATTGACGAACGGTTTACAAAGTCATGCAAGTCTTGGAACAGTGAGTCAACAAGTAGGTTCTGGAATTACTAGTGCGATTCAAGGTGTTCGTTCACATGGTGTTGCGACAGGTGGTGCAATCAACAAAGCTGTGTTTGCAGCTACGCAAGCGCAAGCGAGTATGGCACGTGCAGGAAATCTGTCTGTTTCTGAAATTGAACGCTCGTATGCAGATGCATCAGCTAGTATAGCTAATATTTCGCAAAGTGCTGGGAAAATGACGATTCCAACTTCAACAGTGGGACGTATGACACAGCAAAGTAAGATGGTTGGTGTAAGTATGATGGAAGGTGCCAAACATCTTGTGCATACAAAAGGTATGGAAAATGTATCACAAGCATACTTTAATGCGTCTAGTGCTGTTCAGAAGGCTGGTGGAAATGCAGTACAAAGAGTGATGAGTGGAACTGCAGCTGCCGTTCATACTTCGTTAGGAGGTAATGCAGCAGAACGCCATTACAATGTGACAAAAGGATTAAGCTATGCAGCAGGTGTAATTGGTGGTGCAGGTGCTTACCAAGCTACTGCACGTATGGTAAGTAAACATAATCCTTATAACAAAGCTGTTCAAACAGAAGCAAAAGAAATTCAAGAGATTCAGGGAATGGTACCAACAACAGATGCTACTGGAAAGCAATCGGTTGCTCAAGGTGCAGTACGTCTTGTGACGACAAATAATAAATCATGGATTGAAGCAAAGGATTCCAGCGGTATGACGCAAGTTGTATCCCGTTATGGTAGTGGAGATAGTAGTATTCGTTCTGGACAAGTTGTATATCAAGATTTAAATATTTCAGACGGTCAATTAACACAGTATCGTAATGGTATGAAATCGACGCCAGCGTATATCCAAGACTCTAGTGGTGGAAAAGTTAGTGTCAATCGTTCTATCAATATTAATCCAAATCAATTGGTAGGCAATCAAAATCAAAGACCTTTACAACAGAAACCAACATTTAGTGAACCGCCAATTACAGTAAATCATAAGGTAGACAATGGGAATTTTTATATGTCTGACTTAGATCAAGGTGGTTATCAAAATGTACAAATGGTGGTAGAAAGAGATCGTAGTTATATGGTTGCTACCACAACAGACGGTACGGTTTCACGTATTTCACCATTTGGAAAAGGTGATACACGCTTACAAACAAACCAAAGAATTGAAAGAAGTTACGATGTAAAGGATAGCGGTATTAAACCAAGAGAAGAAATTTTAGTAACACATACACAGGAAGAAGTAGTACGTACAGAGACCCAGCTGAATTTATCAGAACACGACCCACAAAACCTGATTCCATTTGCGCCAAACCCTCGCTTAGCACAGCGAAGAAGAAGGAATAATAATGAAAATGGAAAGTATGGTGTGACAGGTCTATGAGTCAAAATCCTAACGATCCAAATGAACAGAAAAAAAGCAACCCTTTAAAAGACGCAACTTCCCATTTTATTAAGAAAAAAGGGATGAAAGCAAGCGGGAAAATGGCAAAAATGGCAGGAAAAGCAGGAAGGGCGGCAGCGAAAGCTGCTGCCAAACTGCTAAGAGCTGGTGTAGTGAAAATTGTGGGAGCTATTGTGGGAGCCGTAGGATTACCTGCTGCTCTCATTATGGCTCTTATTATTACTGTATGTGTTATTTTAGCATCTTTTGTACCATTTACCGATGATGAAAGTAAAACAGAAGAACAAGTGAAAAAGTATATGGAAATTTCAATGGCGCTAAACGTAGACTGGAAAGAGGTTGTCGCTTTTGACATGGCGCGGTTTGATAATGATTTGACTGGTAAAGATCCGCATGATGCTATATCATATTTCTTGGATATCCAATATGAAGAATATACAGAAAAAGAGGTATGCGAGGCAGGGCCAAATGGCCCTTGTGAAAAAAAGAAAAAGGAGATGCAAAAAACAAAATCAGAAAGTTATTCCGGACCAGATGTAAAAAAGATATTGGGAGATACAGATTTTAAGAAAAAAATAGATGAAATTAATGCAAGTGGTAGTAAAAAAGTAACAGTTTCTTCTCATGGATTAGAAAAAGCGATGGAGCTCGCAAAGTTTAGTGAGAGTCAAAAAGATCGCGCCCGTGAGATACTAGCAGCAGGGATGTTAGAAGGAATGTATGGACATCTTGCACCAACTGGTGGATTTATTGGCGGTATGTGTGTAGGTGCAGTGAGTCCAGGAGGAGAACCTGTCAATATTAATGAAAAAGTAACCGGATATCTTCCTAAAATTAAAGAGATGGCAGAAAAACATGGTGTCGCTGAATATGTTGGTATTCTGGCAGCTCAAATGATGCAGGAATCAGCTGGAGCAGGTAATGACCCGATGCAATCATCAGAGGGACATTATGGAGACTTAAGTCCATCTTGTATAGGTGTAAAAGGAAATGCACGTATGGGGTGCATAAAAGATCCGAATATTTCTATTGAAGCAGGTGTATTGGAATTTAAAGATGTGTTAGGACAGGCGAATGGAGATATAGCTCTTGCCCTGCAGTCCTATAATTTTGGCTCAGGCTTCATTAGCTATGCATTAGCAAAAGGTGGTTATTCAGAGGAAACAGCCATTGAATTCTCAAGAAGTAAGGCACATTTAAATCCGGGTGGTTGTTCTGATCCTAATAACTTCCGAACCAAAGTAGGAGCGTGTTATGGGGATTATACCTATGTTACTAAAGTTTTGAAATTTTACAAAGATTTAGGTTGTGTGGCGTCTGGAGATGGTGAATGGATTTCTGATAAAGGTTGGAAATGGCCAACAAAATCAGGTCGTATTACAGATACATTTGATGCGGTTCGTAATGGAAAACAACATAATGCAGTAGATATTGGGGCGATGACCGCCGGAAAAGCTGGGGACCCCGTATGGTCGATGGAAGCGGGTATTGTAACAAACCAAACAGGAAATGTAAACGGTGGTGGTCTAGGTGTCTATGTAGACCATGGAAATGGTATTGTATCTCGTTACTTACATTTGAGTAAAATATCAGTTGCACCTGGAACTATGGTGACAAAAGGACAAATAATTGGGGAGATGGGCGGTTCTAACTATGATAAAAATACTAGTCTCCTTAATATGAGTGGATACGCTGTCCATTTAGATTTCCAAATTCGTATTAACGACCAGCCAACAGATCCAATGAAATTCTTTAAGAAAAATGATGATCCAGAACTATCATCTGGTGGTTCTCCTACAATGACAAACGCTAAACGACAAAAGGTACTGGAAGAAGCGAAAAAATGGCTAGGGCAAGGTAAAGTCAGATATGTATTAGGGGATCGTAACCCACCAGGTGGTACTTCAGATTGCTCAGGATTTACGCAGTATGTCTTTAGAACAAGTATAGGTGTACAACTTGGAGATTGGACAGGTGCTCAAGTCGGACAAGGTAAACAAGTACTAGATATTAATCATGCCCAACCAGGCGATCTTATATTCTTTGAAAACCCAGGACATGTTGCAATTTATATGGGAAATCAAAAAATGATTCATATCGGTGATAATAAAGGTGTACAAATTACAGGTCTAAACTACACAGCAAGAGGTCAACATATGACACAAATTCGTAATGTTATAGACTGATTTAGGATGTGAGAAAATGAAGAAGGTAATGAATGTGTTAGCAAATCTTCCACAAAAGTACATAGTTATACTTGGAATCATTGTGCTAGTGCTAGGTGTTGCTGCTTATAATACTGTGCATCGTTACATGATGAAATCACAAGAGCAGAAGGAAGAACAAGTAAATCAAGATGAGATAGAAATGCTTGGAGATAAACCAAAGGGGTTTGATACAAAAGAAGAGGAATATATCGCGAAAACAAAAGCAGTAGAAGATTTACTAAGAAAAATTTCTAATAGTAGCTTTGATGTTCCTTATTTGTTTACAAAGGCTGGATTTGGTATTGAGCCAATGAAAATGACAAGTAATGAGCGTATGCTTGCTACAGAAGCTGTACAACGATACTTCCTGCAGGGAGATAAATTCTATAATGCTCGTATTATAAAAATAGAACGTGGAAAAAAAGTAGATACCTTTCACATTGAAATTCAAATTCAACAAGTGAATTTCCTTGAACCACGTCAATTTAAAATACAAGTAAATCGATATGCGCAAATTGTAACACCAATTGAACAAATACCACACGGACAAGAAGAAGTACCTGTTGATTAATTGAAAAATGAGGGTTGTGTATATACAAACACAGCCCTTTTAAAAAAATTAAAGAGTACCTAAAAATATTTATTGAATATTAATAATTTTCTGATATAATAAAAGCATGGTTAAATAAAATTTATATATATCAGTGAAGTGAAATAGATGTGGAGGTAAAAATATGAGAATGTTATTTGGGACAGCAGCAAACTATTTTGCTGGATACTCTTCAGGTAGAGGATCGGGATTTTTAGGGACATTATTCGGATGGGCCTTATTAGTGGGTAGTGGATACTTGTTAATTACCAATTGGGACAGTATTACAGTTTGGATGCATGGTTTAGATATTGTAACAGGATTAGATGGGTATGAAGACATGAGTAATGGATTTATATTTATCTGCTTGATTGTAAGTGCTTTTATCTTCATGCTATTGTTACCGGTTTTCGCAATCGTATTAATAGTGGGTGTGGTATTTTTAAATATTGTCATTTGTACAATCGTATTATTGGTATCACCAAGTACATATAAAAAAAATAAAGATGTGGAGAGTGAATGGAAATGAGTACAATTCTAGTTTTAGGTGGTTCAAATGGTAGAACATTAGAGAAATTAGCGAAGAAAAGAGATTGTCATGTGATTTTTCATGATGGAAAAAACCATGGTGGTGTAAAGAAGACGTTTCGTAGTGTCATAAAAAAATGTGATGTTATTGTAGTGCAGAAAGGTGCATGTGGTCATGTGTCTATTGATGTAGCAAAAGAATACGCAAAGAAGTATGATGTCCCGCTTTTGTTTAATCAAGGGTTTGGAGGAACAGGCGCGTTAGAGATTGGATTAAAACATTTGCAAGCAGCATAAGTTCAGTAGTAGGGAATTTGTTTTGAATGTATAATCATATAATCCTTATATAAAAATTATAAATTTAACATTGGAGGAATTAGAATGCTATCTTTACCAGAACAAAGTATTAAATGCTATTTGAATGCTGATTTAAATGGACAATTAGAATTAGATACGAAAGAACCACAAGTTGCCGATATAGACTTTGACATTCTCTACATGTTTTCTGTCGAGGGGATTTACTATCCTGTTAATAAAGATAATGTACTAGCCTACTTTTATGATGAGTTTTTTGACGAATACTTGGTAATAAAAAAGGGATTTTATAGTGATTGTAATTGGAAACATCCTGATGAAAAATTTTGGAAAGTTCAACAGGAATGGGATTTAATTAACCCTTTATAAGTTAAACAAATATTTATTAAAGAGAGTGTACATCAAAATGGTTATGTTATAGTGTGGCATGATATAAATGACTAACTTAATGAAATTTGAATTTCATAGGAGATTAGGTGGAAAATGCATTTATTTTATAAGTTAGATATTGATATAAATACTAATAGAACGATGGAGAAGAATATCGTATCTACTTTGAAACAAATAGAGTTAACGATAGTGAAGAGGACTTTGTAATGTATAAACCTACAGGTATATATATAATTCTTAAAGAAGAATAGAAAATACTATTCAAAATTACAATTTTTAATAATATACGGATTTAAATGAAGGGTGAATATAATATAATGAATAATAGTAATTTACATAAATCAGGTTATATCATACTCATATATGTTATAATGACTCAATTTGTTGGAATTATAGGAGTACAATTACTAGCGAAGACAGGCTGGTATGATATTCAGGGGAATCAACAGCAAGCAATTCAGCAGCTACTGGTTCATTGGGAACTAATAGGATTTTCACTCATATTAATATTCACTTTTCTTATATATAAGAAAGAATTAATGGAAGATTCGAAGCTATCGATTAAATTTTCAAAAGCATCGTTCGGTTGGATTTTAGTAGGAATAGTTGCAGTATTCTTAGCACAGACAATTGGTAGTATTTTGGATAAAAGTATATTTCACTTAACTACACAATCAGTAAATACATCAAGTAATGTTGAATCTGTAGCCATTTCTCCTCTTGCCCTAGTATCAATTGTAATTCTTGCTCCACTAGTTGAGGAGCTTGTATTTCGTTACGCGGCCATAAATATATTAAGCCGTAAATTTAATAAAATTGGTTGCATATTAATTAGTTCATTGTTTTTTTCTATCATGCATTTTGATTTTCCTTTTGTATTTGGATATTTTCTAATTGGACTTGTACTCTCAGCGATATATGTGCTTTCTAATAGGTTGCTAGTATCATTTGTCGTTCATGCTAGTATGAACTTAATAGTTATTATACTTCAGATTTTTTGATAGAAATTTAGTAGGTAAGGAGAGATTAATATGGCGAAAAAGAAAGCAATATTTTTAGATCGTGATGGAGTAATCAATCAAGTTCTTACAGAACGCGTTAAATTTGTAAATAAACCAGAAGATATTTACCTGCTACCTGGTGTAGCTGATGCAATTGCTATATTTAATAGAAAGGGGTATATGGTCCTAGTCGTTACGAATCAGACAGGTGTCGGATTGGGATATATGACTCAAGAAGAGCTCTGTGATTTGAACCATAACTTTGCCATTTTGGCAAGGTTATGGTTCTTTTTGTTTGCAGCAAAGTTATGCTTCATAAAAAATGTGATAGATATTCCATAAATAACATGATCTCTCTTATGTCAATTTTAATGAAATATATTTTGGTTTGTTATAAAATAGTAAGTGGAAAGAAAAGGATATTATTTTGTTGTTAAAGTGATAAAAATTAAAGGTGGTAAATATGGGAATTAATACAAATGAACATCCTATTAATAGATTTATAAATTTAACATCTGAACAATTGAAAGAATCTATAGATGAAAAGAACCTACAAATATCTTTTTTTGTTGTAAAAAAACAAAAAAATGCAGATAATTATTACCATGCCAAAAAATTAGCATTAGCTGAGGAATTAGGTTTATGGTTAATAGAACATATTATTTCACAATTGAAATCTTTTAAAGGGGAGAATGATCAATTTATTATTAGCGAGTATAATTTTGAAATTCAAAAGAATGCTACCTTAGCAAAGCTTCATGTGCAAAATATTGAAAATTTGGTATCAAGATTTAATAATCTACATGAATCTTTGGATCATGATGAATTGTTACAGTGGCAACAATCGAATTTCCAATATATTAAGTTATCATTCGAAGGAAATACATTTTATTTTAATTTTTATCGGGCACCTAAAAAATCTAGTCAAAAGAGAAAATTCGCCTTTTTTAGTTCTAATGAATGGAATATAAAAGAGCAACCTGATTTAGAAGTAGGGGGAGCAATTAGCTTTTTTGTTGTTGGTGAAAATATTTACATTAATAACTTGAGAAACTTTGAATATGCATTTGATTATAGTGATCATATTAATGCTCGAAGAGATGAAAATCTAAATGCCATTACTTCTTTAGATTTATTTCAAGGCGCAGATTCCAACAAGGAACAATTTATGGTTAAATGTAAGAAATATATCTACTCAAGATCTTTAGCACAGATATCTCAACATACGCTGGGGGCTTTAGAAGAAAATTTTGAAGAGAGATGTGAAGATTTAAAACAAATAAAGCAAAGATTTGATGAATTGAGAGAAGAATCAGAAAAACAAGAGATGAAAGAGCAGTTTAAAGAGATATGGTCATTATATGATTTTATTGATTTGAATAACAAAAAGATAATCTATAATGAAGAACAAGAGCCCACAACATCGATTCACTTTTTTGCAGATAAGATTGTGCGTTCATTCTTAACCGATGAATTTAAAGTTGCCCTTGCTTATGAATAAATTTTTGATGATAAATTGGGAGGGTGTTACTTGTGTGGTCAAAAAAAGAACAATTTCTCCTATGGATACTGGCTTATTTACCACTAATGGGAATATTTTTGTTAAAGTTTGCATTAGAAAATAAACTTATTCCTAGTTCTTTACAAGTTATATGGGGGAAGATTCCGCACACTTCAGAAAAAGTTACAGAATTAATCTATGCAATTATTATAGTAGTTTTGGGATCACTTTTAGGTATTTTAATAACGAGAGGTGCTTTGAAAAAAGCTAAAAATTCAACTAGTAGCATTAGTGAAGTATATATATAAATATGCCAAACCGCGGGCGGAACACTATTCCTTTTTCTTAATAACAATGTTACTCCCTCTTTTTTCCCTAGATGTAAAATCAGTCACAAACTTATCTGGAGGTTTATTGATACTTGGAATTATTATTCTTATCTACGTAAAAACTGATTCAATTAGCACAAACTCCTTATTTTTTGTAACAGATAGGAGTGTGTTTCAAGCCGAAATTACTAATACCTCTGGAAGTGAAAATCGAAGAAAAGTGTTTCTGATATCCGAAGATGAATTTTTAGACTTGAATGATAAGTTTATACTACAGCATCTTGTTGGTGATGTTTATTACATTGTTTCTAGAAGATAAAATGATGATTCTCTTGTTAAGGTTAGAAATAAAAGTTTAAGCTAAGTGCACCGATGCATATAAAGGGATATAATTCATATTTGTTACAGAGGATCTTTCAAGACAAAGGAAGTTCCTTTTTTTATTTGAGATTTTATAATTAAAAAAGGATGCATGCATTTATTATTTAAAAGTAGATGTAGTTACCATTGTAAAATCTTATATTTCGTATAATATAATGTTATTATGTTATTTTATTTATTATTTTTTAGGAGATGACTAATTGTGGTTGTTTTTTGTTATTATTCAATTTTGTATTTTTGTACTGTAATGTTCGGAGTTCAAATTATTTATTTTGCAGAACCATTCTTTACAATTTTTATGGCTCCAGATTCAATAGAGATATTTATTTGTATGCTGATAATGTCTAGTGTACTGTCAATTATACTATCAATAATTTTACACTATATTTATCTTTGGATTTATGATTCAGAAACATTTTTAAAACGATTTTATCAGGTTCACTTTTTTGCTACGTACATTTCAGGAGCATTTTCACTAGTAATGGTGGGAGAAACAACTTTAAAAGCATGGGGATTTAAAATTGTTACAGTTGATGGTAATACCAAAGTTACTTATCTTATATTACTTTTTATTGCGCTATCCAATAATGCTTTTTATAAAGCTTTTGAAAGTACTATTGTTGAAAAACTCGAATTCAGAAGGGGGAAAATGAAAAATAGAATCAAAAAGATAAAGAATAAATTAGGTTATTTTAAAGGTGCATAAATTAGAGGGGGAATATTAAATCTACAGATAGGTATGTCGTAAAAGGCACTTTATACAGAATTTCTAACTCTTTATAACTAATAGACTTTCACGGTATAAGCTCTTTATATTCATAAATGTTATTAATATCTAATGTCCTATAGTCATCTGTATTTCTTCTATAATTTCTAAACCGAGTTCTTTAAATTTATATATTAAATTTAGAAATTCATTGTTTAAGGATGTAGTAAGTGTATTTCTAATTTTCAAGTAATGTAAATAAACCCGAAATAAAAGCAGCGTGTTTGATAAGAAAAACCATACTATATGGATGAAAATGGTACTGTTTGATAGAATAGATGTAAATATATTAAGAAAATGTTGCAAATATTTTTAGAATAAAATTAGAGCTGAATATAGAAAGGGGCGGTTGTATGGAGGGGAATTTGAAGCAATTAAAAGAAGCTTATCATGAAAACAAAGTAGTTCCTTTTATCGGGGCTGGATTATCAGTACCCTTCAATATCCCGACATGGGGAGATTTGATAAGAGATATTACTGATGAATATGCTAAAGGTAAAATCGAGGTACTACTACGAAGCGTTGTTGATTGGCATTTAGAGAATAATGATTATTGGGGCGCGATTGATCAAATAAAGAAATTTGCACATCTAGTGGACCAAGATATTCAAAAAATGATTGTGAAATTAATCAAACAACATAAAACAAATGTAGAAGATGATAATTTACATAATTATTCAGATTTGGCTAAGATGAACTTTAAACTCCATTTAACAACAAATTATGAAAATCTATTATATGAACATATAAAGTGTGATAATCTTCCAATTCTACTCAAGGATTTAGATTTTAGTTCTCAAGATTTGTATGATGAAAAACGAATTTGTCATCTTCATGGATTTACATCTAATTTGGGATCAATTGTTATTAGTAAAAGCGGCTATGAGACACTTTACAGTAATGAAAAGTACGGGGAGTTATTAAAAGCGGTTACAAGTAGCAAAAATTTGTTATTCATGGGTTTTTCTTTTGATGATAAATTTGTAAGTGATTTAATTAAGGATTACAAGCAGTATCTTAATGGGACGCATTATATCCTTCTAGCTAATCCTACTCAAGAAAGAATAAAAGAATTAAGAGATAAATATGGTTTAATCACGATCCCATATGAAACACAAGGTTCTACACATGTGCTTGAGATAAGAAGGATACTGAATCAAATGGCTGAATCAAATTTGAGGAATACAAATGGAGATTCTAATGATTCAAATGGCACTACTACCAGTTCTGTTGTTCTCGGAGCAAGATTAGCGGACTTTAAAAAAGATGTAAAAGGTAACTTGTTTTACAAAAAACTAAAAATAGAAAATATCGATGAGTCTCTTATTGAATTAAGTTCAATTTTCTATGTGGCATCAGAGCAATACATACGAGCATTGAAACAAGCAGGGATGTCTATAGATATTATTGATGCAATATTGGGTAAAGTATTCACAAAATATAAAGAAAAGTATGCGGATACATACAAGAAGTACGGGGATAGTGATCAACTATTAACAGTTGTGCATGGAAGTTTAGAAGAGTTTAATTTTGGAAGATATGCTGTGTTTTTTGAAGATAATCAATCAGATGAAAACGAGAATAGAGGGTTAATTCATCTTTTGGCTGAGGATGAAACAATGGGTATTTGGTGGGGGGATGAGCGGTTAGATGAGCAATCTAATTAATAAAATCACAGTGGTCCCTCCGTCAATTGAACTTTTATTTAATAACGAAAAGTTAGATTTAATGAAAGTACTATGTCTAATGTATGCTTTTAAATTAAAGAGCAAGAAACGTAGAAAAGTTTCGGAAATCATGTTCTATTATAGTCTTGTCAATTTTGATTTAATTAAACTATTTGAAGACAGTGAAGAACATAAAATGGGTATAATACCATCTCCCAATTTATATTTTCGTTTCCAGACTAAAATTAATCAAATACTTTTGAATATGTCGCACCTAAAATTTATAAATCTGCAAGGTGACTTAACTAAAAAGTTAGGTGACATAACAGTGCAATTGAATTCAGAAGGCGCAGCAGCTTTTGAAGAAGTTGATTCAGTATTCTTCTCTAATCTAAAAGTAGAGTATACAAAAGCCTTTGAAAAAGTGAAGTTTTCAGCTGGTAATATGCAAATAATAAGGGGGGTGCGAAAGTGAGCAGTATATTTATTAAAAAGTTAATTGTTCAAGGCACGTCATATAAGCGCACTATACGTTTTAACGAAGGTCTTACCATTATAAGTGGTGAGAAAACATCAGGAAAATCCTTAATTCTTAGCTTGATTGATTACTGTTTAGGTAAGAGTGAGAAAATCGATTTAAAAGTTCAAAAAGAATTGAATATACATTGCGATCAAATTTTTATTGAATTAAAAATTAATGATGAAATATTTACATTCAGCCGTTTGTTAAAAAAGAAGCAAAGTAATATCAGCATATATTTCTGCGCCTTTGAGGATATAGAAGGGTATACGCCAAAGATCGTAACGATAAGTGAAGCGATGCACTTTCTTATGACAAAATTAAATATTAATGAATATAAAATAATTAAACATCAAAAACATAGTACAAAAAAAGAACTACAAATCGTATCTTTCCGAGATATTTTTAGATATGTGTATATAAATCAGCATGCACTCGGAACAAAGGATTTTTTAGAAAATAAAACTACGTTTAAGAGAAATAAAAATCCGCATGCTTTTAAACTGATATTTGGCCTAGTGGAATCTGATAAAGATGCATTAAAGGAGAAATTGGTGGATACACAGAATAAAATTGAAGATGCATATAAGGTAATAGCTGGATTAAATTTATATTTAAAAGACAAGGATGCTGAAGATTTCAATGTTTTATCCGCTAAATACAATAGGATTAAGAAAGATATTGAAAAGCAGAAAAAAGAAAAGAAAACAATTATAGAAAGTAGTAAATTGAATAATAATAGTGAAAATGAACTGTATATTAAGCTAAAAAAGGATTTAGAAGAGATTGCTAACCAAATAGTTGAATATCAACGGAATAAAAGACAATTGTTAATGTCTATAAACTCTAAAAAATTGTTAGTGGAAGAATATAGAGTTGAAGAAAAAGAAGTAGATGCGACATTGGAAATAAATTATACGTTAGTGATACCGGATCAAAATATTGAATGTCCTCTATGCAATTCAACCGTTTTAATTCATGAGAAAGAAGAAGTAAATCAAAGTACGAATACAGAAAAAATGTTAAGGAAAGTAAAAAAAGAAATAACCGATAAAATAAATCTGGTCAAAAATTTAATTAATGATGATATGAAGAGTATTGAAGGTATCGATGTACAAATAGAGAGATTGTCGAGAAAACAAGATATTTTGAATGAAGCTATTGTTGAATTCGTTAAAGAGACAGATGTTCCGTTCCTCTCCCAAATCGATAGTATAAATAGCTTGTTAAATCGTTTAATTAAAGATCATGAAATAGTTAAAGAAGGGATACGAATTCATCGGAAAATTGATGAAAAACAAAAGGATATTACCAATCTGGAGACTACTGCGACACGACTAGAAGGTGAAATAGCAGCACTAAAAATAAGTGATAAGGATCGAGAAACTATTTTTGATTTTTTAAACACAGAGTATCAAAACTTTATGACAAGACTAAAGTATGATACAAATGGTGAAACCTTTATCCACCCTGAACAATATATTCCATATTATGAAGGTGCAAGTGTTTATGCTCATGAAAGTGGAGGTCTGTTGGAGTGTATGCAGCTATCATACTTAGGAGCAATTTTAAACAGTAAATCCGAAGGATATGCTTCTGGACATCCTGGACTTTTATTGTTAGATTCAATTAGTAAATATGTAGGTACTTTGAAAAAAAGTGAGAAGAAAGAAGAACAGGATGGGAATCAACAGCAAAATCTGGTTCAGAAATCTGCTGAAGATCAAACTAAAATTGAAGAAAAGAATTTGATAAATGACCCAGAAGTATACGAAGAATTTTATAAAATATTGATTGAGTTAAGTACTTATCATCAAATCATCCTCGTAGAAAATACACCGCCAGAAAAATTTAATAAGTACATAAAGTATGTATTTTTAAAAGGGAAAAAGGGTTTAATTAATCCGGAAAAAAATGAATTTACAGAGGGAGATGAAGGTTTGTGACCATAAACAGGTTAGGGCAATGGCACACATTCCTTTCTCTCTTAATATTATCATCCCTTTCAAGCTTTCTATAAGGATTTAGTTGATTATGCTTGAGTAACTACAAAATTTGATTTTACAATATTAATGTGAGTTTTATAACATTCAACCAATGCTCCCCTGTAAATAACCAACTGTTTTTTATTATTGGACGAGTGATGTTGAACTTGGTAAATGTTATTTTTATACTTAAAAATAAAAACACCTAATAATTTAAAGATGTTTAGGTGTTTTTATGTTGCCCTTTATATTTGAAAATTTATGTTTTGAGAATTAAGATGTGTGTGTAAATTTAAAATTGTGATATTTATAAAAAATATGCGATGCTTTGAAGCAATTATAGCCGTTCTAATGGTATCAAAATAAAGTTATATAAACTATCATTTCTAATTTCATTTTTATCTTAGCTTGATAGTGATCGGGTACCGCTGTTTTGTGCAAGCAACAATCCCTGAAAAATGCAGAAAAAATTCCAGAGGCGCGCAGCTATTTTTTAAAATGTTAATTTTGGTATTTCCAGAAGATAAAGCATTTCGCAAATGATAACTTTCACCTGTGAATGCAATGATATGAGCATAGGTCCCCTTTTAATACTTATAAATAGCTTTCTTAAATGGATTTCATCATATCTATATTTGTAATTTCATAGCCTAACTTTTCATATAATCCACGAGCAACTTTGTTATGACCAAAAACATGAAGTCCAATTTTTTTCATTCCTAATTCTTTAGCAATCACTTCAATTTCTTTCATTGCCTTTTTACCATATCCTAACCCTTGATATTGCTCAAAAATAATAAAGTCATAAATAACACCTTCCTCATTACTTGTAGGCGATTTTTGCGCAATCCAAATCATTCCAACTAGATTTTGATCATGAAAGATAGAGTATAAATAATTGTACTCCGTTTTTTCACCTTTTGGTAACAGCTGATCAAATTCTATTTTGGACAAGTTAACAGCTTCATCTTCACTCCAATTTCCAGCAGCAACCTTCTCTTTCGCATAATCTTCAATCTCATTCTCATAATAACGCTGAAACTCCTCTTCGGCCATAGGCTTTAGTGTAATCACGTATTTCCCCTCCCGCTATGTTAATTATTCTTTATTTTAAATTTTTAATCTGAGGCGTGCAAGCAACAATCCCTGAAAAATGCAGAAAAAATTCTAGAGGCGCGCAGCTATTTTTTAAAATGTTAATTTTGGTATTTCCAGAAGATAAAGCATTTCGCAAACGATAATTTTCACCTGTGAATGCAATGATATGAGCATGATGGACCAAACGGTCCACCAATGCAGAAGTAAGCCGGTTATCACCAAATAGGGATCACCATACATGCCCATCAACTTAACATTTTGAAGTATCCCCCAAACAAAAAAATTGCACTGTTAAAGGTAAATATAGAGCTAGAATGTAGGTTATTAAGAATTAATAATTATTAAAGTAGAAGATTTTAAGAATGTTTTAACCTGGCTGAATGAAGGTTCGTTTATTTCCCCCTTAAGTTGATGGGCATGGGGTCACCTTATCAAAAAAAGAAAATTGTACGTTTGGACATAATTTGGACGCATTTCAGCCGGTTCCCTGTACGTTAAGGAACCAGATACTTACTTTTTTATATATTTTTTTCTCGTAATGGTCTTAGATTATTAAAATTTGTTTTTTTGGTTTAAACTATACAAATAATCTAAGAAACCAAAATGATTTTAATTTTTGCATTCATCTGATTGAAAGATGAATGTTTTTTTGTACATATAAAAAATAAGAATTTTTGTCACAAAAATCATTAATTCGGGTTCTATATAATACAGGCATCAAAATGAGAGTGAGGGTTTAACCGATATGTTTAAGATTAAAAAGGAAGAAAGGCCTGTTTCGGGTGTGACATTTGAAGATTTGTTTAAACAAAACTATGTGTACGTGGTGAAACAGATTGTTTGGATTGTCAAAAACCAGACGATTGCTGAAGAATTGGCACAAGAGGTATTTTTACAGTTATACCGCAACAATTGGAAGGAGATTGAGAACCTATCTGGATGGCTACTAAAATCTTCTACTTTTGTAGCTTATAAGTATTTACGATGTGAAAAACGACATCAGGCGAGAGTAGATAAAACCATACAATATCATGAAGTACAGCATATTTCTTCCCTAGATGATGACTGGATTAGAAAAGAAGAAATTACAAAAGTACAATTGGCGCTTAGTGAAATGAATGAGAAAGATCAAACCATTTTATTAATGAAATTTTCTGGTTTTCAATATAAAGAAATTGGCGAAGTTCTTCAAATCGACATATCTTCTATTGGAACATTATTAGTCCGAGCCAAGCAAAAATTTCGTAAGATTTATCAACAATTAGAGGAGGCGTAATAAATGAATTGTTATGATATGGGATTTATTCAAGCATATATAGACGGTGAATTATCTGTTGGGACAAGAAAAGAATTCACAAAACACATAGATACTTGTAGCGCATGCCAAGAATTATTACTGGAAATCATCAAATTAAATCAATGGGAAGATGTCAAGTTAGAGGAAGCAACAGTACATTCATCAAAAGAAATCGAGATTGATGTTGACCAAGCGTGGAAAGTATTTGAAAGTCACGCAAAATCAGAAAATGTTTCTTATATCAATGAAAAAATGGAACCGAAGAAGGGATTGTTTACAAATATGAATAAAAAATCAAAACGTTTCATGTATACTGCAGTAGCGGTAGGAGGGCTTTTTGCTACAGCCATGATTCCACAAGTTCGAGTTGCAGCTACAGATGTAGCCTCTTATTTTTCCAATGCAATTTCAAATGATAGGATTATTGAAGAAGGAAGAGACGTTACAAAAGGTCAATTTATTCCTATTGATGAAAAGATTACAGATCAAGGTGTTACAGTACATCTGAAAGAATTATATATAGCGGATGCACGTATATCCGTTCATTACAAAATTGAAAAAGAAGATGGAAATGTAGTACCGTTTGAATTTGATACAACAGGGTTAGAACTTAAAGATGACGGAAAAGTAAACGGTCAACAAGAAAATAACCCCGAGTATAAGAAAAATGGGTACTTCGGACAATTAGCATTTATTCAAGGAACAAATGATGGGCCATTCGAACTAAAGGCATCAGGTGTAGCATTAAAGGAAATTGGTATTCGTTTTAAGGATAGACCTGAAGGCGTCATCACATTTATCGAAGGTCCTAAAGGAAAAGATTCTTTCAAACAACCGCTCACGTTAGATGTACACATAAACAGAATTGGAAAAGTATCTGGGTCTTGGAAAACACAACTTAAAATTGACCCTACCAAATTAAAAAAATAAAGTAAGTTCAAATGAAAAAAAGAATAGAACGATGTGTTTCCAATACCATGCTTATATTCTTCCTTGTGTTACTTGCATTTATTTCATACATGATTTCTACTATATCTTTTTTAATTTCATAATCATAAAAAGGTAGTAAAGTAAGTAGCCGGTTCCTTAACGTACAGGGAACCGGCTGAAATGTGTCCAAATTATGTCCAAACGTACAATTTTCTTTTTTTGATAAGGTGACCCCATGCCTATCAACTTAGGAAAACAAGTTACCCCCAAAACGATAAAAATGAGGCTTATTACCATAAAAGATACAAAAATCTTCGTTCTAGGGGCTTCATAACAGAGTTTGTATCTCTCTACAGTTAGTTATGAGAATTCAGTTCATTTTTTTATTTTGAGAAGCAATATATTTTTTAACCTGATAGTAATGTGACGGCTTCTTATAAATCATTTATTTATCTCATTCTATGTATTTCATTCTATGTATTCTCCTTATATAAACTCATTAATTATTCAACAAGAATTTTATATCATGTTTCAATCCATACTATATATAAATTTTATAGTGTTCTATTTTAGCTTTTGACACAAATTTATCTAAAAATAGTTCTAATTGTTTTTTGATAAGTTTGTTATACTCTTTTTATTAAGAGGTAAGTCAAAGTAATAACTAAATAAGGAACGGAGATAAATTTATAATGAAAATAACAAAACCTAAAGGGGTATGGAAAAAAAGAATGCTTCTATCTCTCATAATAGTTTTTGGATTGGCTCTTGCGGGAATTAGTTATTGGAACCTTTCACCAGTTCCAAAAGCATTTTTGATTAAAAAAGCATTTGAAGGCGGAACCTTCGTTCCGTCAGCTGATTATGAACATGCTCTAAGCGAAACAAAAATCGTTAAGGATATCAATTATAATTCTAAATTCCCAGATGGCAAATTAGACCTCATTTATCCGAAAAATCGTACAGAAAAATCTCCTATTATTTTTTGGGTACATGGAGGTGGATTTGTGGGGGGAGATAAATCAGATATTACTGGGTATGCGGTAGAATTAGCTGCTCGTGGCTATATAGTGGTGAATATAAACTATGCTCTTGCTCCTAAAAGAGAATATCCAACGCCAGTACTCCAACTAGGTGAGGCTTATGAATACATAAAAGAAAATGCCAAAAAATATGACTTAAATCTGAATCATGTTTATTTTGCAGGAGATTCTGCTGGAGCACAAATATCTGGTCAATTCGTTAATATTCAGACATCTGAAGAGTATGCAAAATTAGCAAAGATTGACGCTATTGTTAATCCTTCTACAATAAAAGGTGTACTGCTATTTTGCGGTCCATATAATATGCCTGAATTAGCTAAGATAGAATCAACTAAAGAAATACAAGATTTCATGCGTACCACTGGTTGGGCTTATTTGGGTAAAAAAAATTGGGAAGGATCATCAGAAGTAAAAATAGCTTCAATTTTAAATCATGTTACAAAAAAATATCCACCAGCATTTATCACAGATGGGAACACTGGATCATTTGAAGATCAAGGTAAAGCATTGGCTTCTGCTTTAGAAAGTAAAGGAGTGTCTGTAGATAGTCTTTTCTTTGATAAAAATGTTTCTGGTGAGTTAGCACATGAATTTCAATTTAAAATGAATACCCCAGCGGGTCTAGAAACCTTCAACAAAGTTCTGGAATTTTTAAGTAGAAGTAAATGATATGTTTAAAGTTACGATAAAAACAGAGTGCGATTTTCAGGAGTATCGTACATGTTCATCAAGATAAAATAAATTTGTATCTATATAATGAAATGAACGCTATTCTTTTTGTAGAAATATACAGAAAGGATGGCGTTTTTTATGAATCTTTCGATTCAAATTGAGCTACAATTATTTGCTGAAGAATTACATCAACATCTTACCCCTTCATTTTTAGAAAAACTTGCTAGAGAACTAGCTTTTGTACAACGAAAGCGTAAGTTTTCAGGACGTGACTTAGTTATTATCTGTGTCTGGATTAGTCAACGTGTAGCGAGTGATTCCTTAGTTCGACTGTGTAGTCAACTTCATGCTGTTACCGGAACTTTTATGAGTCCAGAAGGACTAAATAAACGTTTCAATAAGAAGGCTGTTTGCTTTTTAAAACATATTTTCTCCACATTATTAAAAAAGAAAATTTCTGATACATCAGTGATTCCAAGTTCTTCAATCATCTATTTTCAACGGATTCGTATTTTAGATACAACGATTTTTCAAGTGCCAAAACATTTAGCTAGTGTGTATCCTGGATCAGGTGGTTGTGCACAAACAGCGGGTATAAAGATTCAACTAGAATATGATTTACATAGCGGACAGTTTTTAAATTTTCAAGTTGAACCAGGGAAGAATAATGATAAGACATTTGGAACAGAATGTTTAGCGACATTACGCCCTGGCGATCTATGTATTCGGGATTTAGGCTATTATTCACTGGACGATTTAGATCAAATGGACCAACGAGGCGTGTATTATATATCCCGGCTTAAACTAAACAATATGGTGTATATCAAAAATGAGTTTCCTGAATACTTTCGAAATGGGACAGTAAAAAAAGAGTCTCAGTACATCAAAGTTGATTTAGAACAGATTATGAATACCTTAAAACCAGGACAGGTCCATGAAATAACAGACGGTTATATTGGAAAGGATAAAAAACTATTCACACGAGTTATTATGTATCAATTAACTGAAAAACAACTTCGTGAGCGTATGAAAAAACAAATGTATACGGAAAGTAAAAAGGGCATTACATATTCAGATAAAAGCAAAAAATTAGCTGGTATTAACATATATGTTACCAATATACCTTGGGAGATTGTTCCGATGGAACAAATACATGATTTTTACTCTCTTCGCTGGCAAATCGAAATTATCTTTAAAACTTGGAAATCACTTTTTCAAATCCATCATTGGCAAAATATCAAACAAGAGCGATTAGAATGTTACATTTATGGAAAACTAATTGCTATTTTTCTATGTTCTTCTACTATGTTCAAAATGCGACAGTTGATTTTACAAAAGAAACAAAAAGAATTAAGCGAATATAAAGCCATTGGAATGATACAAGATCATCTATACATCTTGTATCAAGCTATACAACAAGACACTCAAGAAATAACAAAAATCTTATGCCGTCTATTCAACCTCTTACTGAAAAACGGACGAAAATTTCACCGATATGAGAAGAAAACAGTCTTTGATATCTTGGGTGTTATTTATAAGTATAGTGGATTGGAAAAACAAAAAAAATCACATGATTTTTAAAATTGGGTTGATTGAGGTTTATTTGGCATGCTCATTTTTAAGGACACAAAGTATTTTAAGAGTTTTTCCGTTCATATGAACGAAAGTGCATTTTGTTTTGGCTCTTAAGTTGATGGGCATGTAAGGTGACCCCAAATAGTCCTTTCTTCAGAAAAATTCAAACAAAAAAACAAGACCAAACTTCAGTCCTGTTCCAGAGGAAAAAAATAACCGAAAAATTGAAGGGACATACTCAATCACTAATTATGGTTGGATATGCACCTTGAAAGCAAGTTTGATTCAAATGCAGTTGGAGATCAGGGCACATCCCTTGGACTGCTTCAAATCCATCGAGGTGGATTAGCACCCAGAGATTTAACGAACGAAGATTTGAAAAATGCAGAAACCAATACTCGAATTGCAATATCTAATATGACAAGTGCATATAACCGTGGTTTACAGAAAAGTTTAAAAGGACCAGATCTATTAAAACCTGTTGCTAATACCTCAGGTTGGCCTGGAAATAAGGGTGTTCAATGGGCAGAGCAACAGACAGACTTTAATCAGTCAACGAGTAGCAAGGGTTCCCTTAGTATAATTATGTAGTAAACTTCATGCAGCCACTGGTACCTTACTCAGCCTTGTGGGTTTAAATAAACGCTTAAATACAAAAGCAGTTTTGTTTTTGCAACATATTTTTCTTTATTGTTAAACAAAAACGCTGTGAACAAATACAGATTTTAACATTTAAAATAAATAAGTATGTTTATGCGTTTCAATAAATTGGAATACCATCTTTAAAAAAACTTTAGATAAATTTTATTTTTTCTTTCGATAATTATTCTATAATTTATGCTTGAATATGAAAAATCTCTTTAAAAGATACACAACTTTTTTTGTAGTATCGAGGGTTTAAATGACCTTTATTAACAGCTAAATCTACAATTGACAAGGAGAACACTTTATGAATAAGAGAATAAACGAATTAGACTCAATACGAGGACTAGCGGCTATCACAGTGGTATTTGGACACTTTTGTTTAATGTTACCATCGTTGCCTAACTCTATTAAATTTTCCCCGCTTAGGTTTTTATGGGCGGGTGGAGAAGCCGTAATCGTTTTTTATGTACTAAGTGGTTTTGTGTTATCTATGGCACTTTATCATTCAAAAACAAATTATTGGGGATATTTAATTAAGAGATTTGTAAGAATCTATATTCCTTATTATTTTTGGATAATCATTACCTTTGCTTTATTTATTTTGTTTTCACCATATGAAGTTACGGGACTACGAGATTGGTTCTATGATAAGTGGCAAGGACCTATAACAAAATTAGATATTATGAATCACTTTGTACTTCTTAATAACTTTTTTACGGATAATTATAATCCGGTTATCTGGTCATTAGCTCAAGAAATGCGTATATCTATCGTGTTTCCCTTGTTATTCCTTCTGTTTTATAAACAGAGTTGGAAGAAAACGATACTGTTTGCTATGAGCTTTTCTTTAATTGGTATTTTCCTTAATATGTTGCATATTGGGAAAGCTGAGGGGTTTTATAATGGTTATGCCGATACACTGCATTTCACATCTATGTTTATGATGGGAATGCTACTTTTTAAACACCAGGAAGAATTTACTCAATTATATAGAAGTATGAAAAACTTAAACAGAAAACTTCTTATCGCATTAGGGATCTTTCTATATCTATATTCCATTATGATTTATGGGCTTTCTAGTAATGATACTACTTTCTTATTAAAAGATTGGGGAGTCGTAATTGGTGTTAGTATAATAATCATTATGGCAATGAATAACCTAAAGGTAAAAGCTATTTTAAATAAGGGTGTATTTGTATACTTAGGGGAAATTTCATATAGTATCTATTTATGTCATTTTCCAATCACGATGGTACTCTTTAAACTTTTGTATGCAAAGATACCCACCCTTTTTCTTCTTATCTTATGTATTACAACGACAATACTTTGTTCTATATTATCGTATCATTTAATTGAAAAGAAATGTATCAATTGGGCAAAACAAAGAACAGCAAGGTTCAAAAAAAAAGTGTGACATTTGTAGGGGGACGGAAACGATTCAAAGAATGACCCGCTTTGAAAAAACCTCCAATTCAGGCGGTTGTTTTTCTTTAAATTTCTATATTAAACTTTGCACCTAAAAGAAATAATTTTGAGTCCGAAAAGGTACGAATTTTTAATACAAGGAGGAGTGTATGAAGGATACGATTAAAACACGATTTATTATATTATTCTATATTAGTATTTTAGGTTTAGGAACCATGCTCGGAATATTTTATGTTAAACATAAAACCAATATTCAAAGAAATAAAGTGATTGCTACCGAAAAACGTTTATTGCAATATGAGCCCACTTTGAAAAGAGAATTAGAGAAATATAATTTAGGAGAGAAAACAGCAGTTGTATTAGGAATTATGTACCAAGAGAGTAGAGGTGAGGGTAACGACCCTATGCAGTCTTCTGAATCACTTGGATTAAAGCCAAATGAAATTCAAGAGACGAGCTCGAGCATTAAACAAGGGATAAAACACTTTGCTCAAATGTACAAATATGGAACGGAAAAAGATGTTAGCATGGATACAATTATTCAAAGCTATAATATGGGACCAGGGTATATTGATTTTATTGCTAGTCAAGAAGTTAAACAACACTCGGAAGATTCGGCCAAAAATTTTTCTAAGATGAAAGTTGATCACAATCCTGAGATGTACACTTGTGGTGGAAATAAAAATAATTTTAGGTATCCATATTGTTATGGTGATTTCACATATGCAACAAAGGTGAATGAAAAAGCAAAACTTATTGAAGAACTTCTCCGGAAAAACCCAAAATATAATTCAGAAAATTTTTAATGTAAGAACTTTAAGATTCATGTGAGAGATCTATTAAATCAGGTCATAGTGATACCCGTATTCTAAAAATAGTCTGACTACATGTCTGGTTCAGATAAGTTTGGAGTGACTCATGCAAAGTAGGCAGGAGTTAAAAAGTACTCCACCAAGTCACGAGAATTTAGGTTTTACCGTAGGTACCATTTCACGTTCAACAAAATAATATTAGGTTGATAATGTCTCTATTTAAATAAACTCTGCTTATCCACACTAATCATACACCTTTTTAAAGTAGTCTAATCAGTATGGATAATTTTGAGAATGTTCAATCTCTCCTTATTATTGTAAAATTATATTAATAAATGTTAATGTACACATTAAAAATAGGATGGTTCCTATAAATAGTAAATACAACAATGTCTAGGGGGGTGAACTGGTGGGGAAAATAGTTTTTTTAAAAAAATTAGATAAGAAACTAATATTCATTTTATTCATATTATGTGTCACCAGTATTGTTGCAATATACAGTAGTCAGCAAACCGGGCAATATGGTAACCAAAATTTTGCTATGAAACAAATGATAAATTACGCCATCGGATTTGTTTTATTATTAATTGTTGCCAATCTCGATTTAGATCAATTACAAAAATTAGCTTGGCCGATTTATATTGTGGGGTTCATCTCAATTATCATCTTAAAGGTATTACCAGTATCAAGTTTTACACCTGAAATATCAGGTGCAAAAAGATGGTTTAGATTTCCAATTATTGGTGCTACTCAACCAGCTGAATTTTTTAAGCTTGCCTTACTTCTTCTGGTCGCAAGTTTAGTCGTAAAACATAATGCACAGTATATGGCACGGACATTTCAAACTGATTTACTTTTGATTGGTAAAATATTTTTGATATCTATTCCACCAGCGTTACTTGTATATAGTCAACCCGATACGGGAATGGTGTTCCTATATATAGCAGCCATTGCATGTATTATATTTATGTCAGGAATTCAAAAAAAGTTAATCGTACTATGTGCAGGAATTCCTATGGCTGTATTGTCTGCTTTAATATTTATATACGTAAAATATCCAGATATTTTCTTCAATAAGTTAGTTACTTTATTAAAGCCTCACCAACAATCGCGAATTTTAGGCTGGTTAGATCCATTTCAGCATACAGATCAGGGATATCAAACTCAACAATCACTTTTAGCTGTTGGTAGTGGAGGGGTAGAAGGAAAAGGCTTCGGTTCTGGAAATGTTTATATTCCAGAAAAACATACTGATTTCATTTTTGCCACAATTGCCGAAGAAGGCGGTTTTATAGTTGCCACTTTTATAATATGCATATTCTTCTTACTGCTTTTTCGAATACTTATAATTGGTAATTCCGCAGGTAATTTATTCGGCACCTTACTATGCGCAGGAATTGTAGGCGTTCTAATGTTACAATTTTTTCAAAATATCGGTATGATTGTGGGATTAATGCCTGTCAAAGGTATTGCACTTCCATTTTTATCATATGGCGGAAGCTCTTTATTTTCGAATATGCTAATGATGGGGCTTATTCTATCCACACGAAAAACATACAAAGAATATATGTTTTCAGTGAATCAGCACTAAATATCAAATAAAAAGTGCTTATACCTTAAACTATTCGTGGAATAACACGAGATGAATAAAAAAGTTTACAGAGCTATAATGACAGAGGGAGGAGAATAATAAATCTACAAATTATGGGTTTTGCTCTTTGTAAGGATGAAAAGTGAAAAGAACAACCTTCCATCACTGGGTGCAGATTTTAAATATTTAATACCAGATGATATCGAAGAAAAATAAAGAATATTCCTGTTGCAGAATCCTTATTATAAGGATTCTTTTTTTGTATCAAAAATCTACAAGGGGTACCGTCCGCATTTTAACGAAAATATATGTTAAGCAGAATTCGACATAAAATGAGCCGAATTTCTTACTCTAAAGAATATTCGGCTCATATGTTTTATTTGGTCTCTTCATATTCCTTCATTATTTTATAAAATGTGTTTTTCTTTAGTTCTAACATTTCCATAAACATAACAGCAGTTATTTCTCCACTTTTCCATTTTGAATGAGTTTCTTCTATTATATGTATTTGTTGTTTGCTTAAGGTCGAAAGGTTTACCTGAGGACGGCCTAAATGTTTTCCTTGAGATTTAGCTACCGCAATCCCTTCCGCTTGTCTCTGATGAATTTTTTTTCGTTCTTGATCTGCAACATAAGAAAGCAATGATAAAAATTGATCTTCCATTAATCGTCCCATATCACCCATATCACGAAATTTCCTACTATCAAACAGGGTTTCATTTTCTAAAACTACGATATCAGCTTGTAATTCTCTTGTTATATACTTCCATTCTGAAATTACCTCATCATAATTGCGGCCCATACGATCTAAGGCATCTATGTAAACAATATCACCTGTACTTAATATCTTTCGTAATAATTGATATTGAGGGCGATCAAAATGTCGTCCACTTGCTTTATCGACAAAAATGCGTCGAGCTTCCACTCCTCGTTCCATCATCTTATGTAACTGACGTTGTTCATTTTGATCTTTTGTACTTACACGTATATATCCATAAATATTTGCCACGTTTTGTATTCTCCTTACATTTGTTACCACAATTATACCATTATTGTTTATAAAGGTGTTAATTAAAAATAAACGTTTATAAAATAATTCGAGTCACCTTTGTAAACTTGATATTCCAACGTTTCATAGATAGAGCCCTATAGTTTATAAAGGTATACCTTTACAAACGAGCATTGTAAGATTGGATTTTTATATTCATATGCATTTATTTTCATATAAAAAAACTTGTAGTAATTACTACAAGTTTTTTTGGATTTTTAGTTTTTTATGGTATCGCTAAGTTGTTCAAGTAAGAAGAGTACATCAGATCTTTCTAGTGCGGCTTTTATAGTCCCATCCTGAAAAATAATATAAGTTTCTTTTTGTTCATCTGTTAGTAATCGTCTGTTATTATTTTGAGAATTGATAATCGCCATTTTCTTTTATCATTAACGAGTTTAACCTGATTTTCAAAATTCAATCCTAATTGTGGTAATGGGGGGATTCTATCCTTTAAGGTTGATTTTTAATCTCAAATTTAAGTATTGAAATTCTCTAAATCTCCATGTATTATTTTTTTGTATTTTCTCACTTTCCTAAGCCGAGAAAACATCATTACTTCTGATAGGACCCAAGCTCCAGTAGTTTCTTTTTATTTACTTGAACTCATTATTTAATCATTTTATTATATTTTCAGTTCTTACATATTTTAAACGATATTCAAATGACAGTACTGGTTTTTTGGGGCACGATTAATGCATTTTTCTCTGCAGTAGCTAGTAAATTTTGATGTTCATATTCCCATAAATCACAATTAGTCATTATTTCTTTTAGTCTATAAAAATCAGTGTTTGTAAATAAAATTGAAGCCACTGTCGCGGAAAATTGGGCATCTGGTTGAGCTTCTTTAAGTAATTGTATACTTCCATTTATAAGAGCACTTCTATTTCTAGCTGTAGAATCAGTACCATTGTTGAAGTTTTCAGCACGATCTAATAATGACTCTATTGTTTGAATTGCCTGTACTCCAATATTCATACGTACTTGTACTAATCTATCAATTTGATTTAAATTTAAGACACTGACGCTTGTTTTGCCTTTTTGATCTTTCCCTCTAATCCAGTAGCTGTTGTACATTGTTAAATGTTCATTTGGCTTGTCATTAGCGGGATTAATTATAGGCTCTATATTTGAATCATGCTTCCTTTTGGTTGAATTACATCTTTTACAACTAGGTAATAAATTATCCCATTCTACTACCTGATTAGGATAATCATCTTTCGGTAAGAAATGTTCTACCTCCATATACTGACTTTCTTTGTCTAGTTTACATTCACAGTAAGCACATTTATTGTGGGACATTTTTAAAAGGGCGGACTTAATATAAGATTTTGCCCAAACATTTTTCTTATTATTAATGAATTCTTTAGTTAATCTATCTTTTTCTACATCTGTAAGTTGTTGTGGACGGCCAGGACGATGTAAACGAATCAATTTATTTTCCCCCCAGATTGTGCAACTTGTAAGTTTAAAACTTTACGGAGTGGATTACCTGGATGTAACATCAAGTCTAATTTTTTGTATATTGATAATATTTCGTGTGTATTTTCATTCTCTATAGCTTGTTCAAATGCTCTTAGAGATTTTGTATAAATAGGAGAATGAGTACTTTCTAATCCCATAACATCTATCAAAATTTCTTCAACTGTCCACCCTTGAAATCCATATTGACTGCTTGGTAACTTTCTAACAATTACTTGTCCATTCTGATCTATTCCTAATGGAATTAGTTCAGTAATTTCAGCATTTTGGATCATATGTGGACTGTGAGTTGTAGCAATAATTTGTGCCTTTGGTAAAACCTTCTTTAATAAATGAATTAATTTTGATTGCCAATGTGGATGTAAATGAAGGTCTAATTCATCGATTAGAACTAATCCTTCGAAATCTCGAACACTTATACTTTTTTCTTTTTTAAATCGAAATTCTATTTCCTTTATTAATCCTTGTATAATAAATAGACAGGATTTAAAGCCTGATGATAGATATTCATAATAGATTTGTCCGTTTGGTGTTTCTAATAGAATATCAAATGTATCACCTTGAACAGTCTTAAACTGGATATTTTCATCTAAAATTCCAAAGCATTCTATTGCAAGCTCCATATTCTTTTTTTGAGATGCATTAGGTTGATCATTTATATGACTAAAAACGTATCTATTTATAAACCAATTTTTAAAGTCAGAAAATTGGGTTCCTTGAGGTGTATTCTGTTTCACCTGATAAGATTCTCTCTGTGGATCTTTTGAAATAGCGTCTAGACTTTGATATGAGAATGATCGTTCAGTTTTAAAATATATAAGATTATTGGCTAAATCCCCAGTCTCTGAATGCCAACCAACACTTTGAAGAGGTTCAAAGTTGAGTAAGGTATATGTAGATGAGATATTTTCCTGATCTTTAGTAGAGTAATTTATTTCACATTTACCTTCTTGAAAATTTGCATTTCTTTTAAGTATTTTGCTGGTTCCATCACTAAAAACTTCAGCAATACTTTCTAAAATTGTTGTTTTCCCTACACCGTTTGGTCCACAAATTAAATTTAATCCTTTATTAAATTTAATTTCTAAATGGTTAATACCACCAATACCGCTAATTTTTAAGTCATTTATAACTAACATTAGTTCAACCCCTTTGGTTAATAAAAACAAATTTTCATGGAAGATAGTTTGAAATATTGAATGTGTAGAATCTATAAAGCAAATTTATTTATTAGAAAGAACATTTAATACTCATATAAAAATAAGTAACTTTATTATATTATATTTACATCTAATAATAAAAATATTTATGATATAGGGGATAATACATATGGTAAAAGAGAACAATAAAAATAATAATGAAGAATTATTGCATCATATGTTATCTCAAGGTTGGGAACATATTAATTTACTTGGAGAATACCATTTTAATTCAGAAAAACTGGTATTGTTAGATTCTTTAAGACCATTGAAATTTCTTAACATGGTTTGAAATGGGGAAATTGGCTTGAAAATGGGCTTAGTGTTATAAGTCTGCATTTTCCTGACGTTACCCCAGTACCAGATAGCTTATTTTGTAACAAAAATTAAATATTATTAAAGGGTGAAAGGTATGTTTAATCGAATAACACCAGGAGAAGCAATTTTAGGAGCAATCGCAATTACAACCAGATATACAATCAGTCAAATTCAATAAAATACCTATGAAAGTAGATCCTTTATTCTTTGTTATATAGAAATTACACATTAATTCATATTTAAACCATTAAAAAAGAAAAGAGGATTATCTGGCTTAAGATAGAGGGATATCCTTATGATTAATAGTTACGTATATCTATATCTACATTCTAAACATATATATTATTCTTAAGTATAGATAGTTGTCTTTCAGTAAGAATGCACCATTCTTCTCTATTTACCTATTCTTATATTTTTTATCATTTATTATGATATAGATATTGTTTTAAAGTGTTTTGTTCAAAGTATTCAATTGAGATTTTTTAGGTGTTCAAGATGGTTATTTATTATCCTTTTTCGAATTCACGAAATTTTCAAATATAAAAGACGCATATTTTAAGATCCAGTGTATAATAAAATCAACCCGTGGTTATAGTGTTTGCTCCGATTCAAATTATGAGATAGTTTGTTTCACCTTTTTACAATATCTAAAAAGAACTTGTAGGATTCCTACAAGTTCTTTTTTTACACATTTATTAACGATTATTAATAATACGCTGAATACGTCTCCAGGTACAACAGCTGCTCTGCAAACACTTGTAAACTTAATCTTGTTGACTCAATGGATGGAAAGGCATAAAATGCTCCACCTGGATGAAATGACACAAACTTGTTCATAATGCATTTATAGGATGCTATATTAATGAATATAAAATAAAAATCAGCATTCAGAAATATGATTTCTATTTAAAGAAGGAGAAACAAACTGGTTTTTATACGAGTTCTTTCTCCTTTTTACCTGTATGCAATTAAATTATTTTCCCTTTGTTTATGCCAATCATTAAAGCTACGGCAGGATCAATATTATTGTCAGCTGAATAGATACCCAAATCTATCACTAATAAAGGTGTCTTATCATTCCGGGTGTTTTCATATTTTTTAATTATTGGCTTTACCTTGCTGTATAAGTATTTTCTTTTAGGGTCTGTTAATTGTCGATATTGTTTTAATACATTTGTCGGACTCATAATACTTCCAGACATCTCTATTAGCACATTTATTGCATTTATATTCATTATTTCCTCCTTTATTTATACTTTTTCCATAATAATGATACTTCTTCAAAAATCACTTCATGATTGCTTAACAATTGTTGAACGTCTTGTACTTCTTCTTTAGCAAAATAGTAATATTTAATTGATTTAAGCTTTAAATTGTCATTTATACCCTGAAAAATATGAGTATCGTTATTAGGTGAAAATCCCACGATTTCTATTTCACCTTTTATATCCTCGAACTCTTTAATTGGATAACTTTCCTTAAAGTATAAATCTTTATTTTCTTTTTTTAGTTTAACCCCTTCAGCAATATTTCTTAACATGTGATTATCATTAGTAGCCCATTTATCTACAGTCTCTTTTATTTCCTCATTAGTTGAATACGCGACTACCATCTTTTCAAAAGCTTGATTTGCATTCCTAGCCTCATTAATATTAGATTTTTTCAAATATCCACTATAGGTAGTTAAAACATTAGAATATAAATAATAATATCTTTCATCTATATTAAAATCTTTAATTGGGCTATCAGATAATTTATTTCTAAAAGATTCCTTATTGTATATTTCTTTTCTTACATTAAATGATCCATGCAAATAATTAACTTTTCTATTAGTGAAAACCTCTATGTTTTGGTCATAATTCGTGGTAAATAGATTATCAAACTGGTTAAAGAATGTTTTTAACTCTAGAGGAAAATTTTCATGGTTTTTATTAACTTTCCCACTATTAAAAATTGAATATATAAAAAATGCTTTTAAAGCCTCTCTAATATAATATCTATCAGGATTGACAATATTATTTTTATTACAAACTAAGTCATAAATTAAATAATAATCTTCAAATCCGATATCAGTTATATTAATACTTTCAAACACTTTATATCTTCTTTTAAAATCTTCCAGATGAAATTTTTCATAAGAACAAGTTGTGTAATTATCGTATTTTCCATTTAGTATCTCTCTAACTGCCATAAACAATCTACCTAGCAAGGATAGAAGATCTTCCGGCTCTTCAATTATAATATGCTTTGGAAAATCAGGATTGTAAGTTTTATTTATCGCTCGAAGAATAATAGATTTATTTGTGTTTTCTCCCCCCCCATATTGAATATTGATCCCATTACCAAAAAGTAAAGTTTTAATAATTTTTCCCCCTCGTAAAATTTGATTTATATTAACTGCTTATTTGAACTTAATCCATATCTGAATATCCTCATTTACATTATATATCATAACAAATTAAGCTCATGGACTTTCAAAAAAAACACACTCCTTACAAACATTTTCGTGAATGTTGTATCAAAAGGAACACCTTTTTGGAACACATTTAAAGATTACAAAGAAAAAATGAGTTTTACAAAACATACAAAATGTTAAACAGTGATATCATGCGTTTTTCTATGGTATTACTGGTTTTTTTCGCTATAAAATGAAAAGAAAAATAATATCAGTTTGACAAAATAAAGTTATAGTTAAACTAAGTTTTACATAAAATAGTTATCTTTATTTATCAATAAATATCACAATATTCAAATTATTTATTTTTATACTTTTCTTGCATAAATAATTAATCTAATCCCTTAATTCATTGAATTGAAACAAAGATAGTAAAATAAAACACTAATATAAATACAAAATATGAAAAATATGTAGAATACTGTCTAATTTATTATGTTTGTTTATAATTATATTCGAATTATCCTATTAATCGAGAGGGATACAACCTTACAAAAGATTATAGGAGGAGAAATTTATGAAGAAAATTTTAATTGGGGCATTAACTTTTGGTGTCATGCTAGGATCGGGGAGTGGTTTTGCTTCTGCAGATGAAATTGATAGTGTTTCTCAAAATGGAAATACAATACAATCGATATCAGCTTCTAAGACAAAATCAATAACTGCGAGCCAATTTAGCAAAGTCTATGCAGAGATGAAAAAATATGAAGGTAAACCATATAAATATGGGGGGAATAGTCCTAAAACTGGATTTGATTGTTCAGGTTTAATGCAATGGGGATATGGAACACAGGGGATTAAACTACCACGTACAGCACAAGATCAATATAACAAAACTACACGTATCGATAGAAAGGCACTTCAACCAGGAGATTTAGTTTTCTTTAAAGGTACAGTTCCAGGCAAATCAGGTATTACTCACGTTGGTATGTATATTGGTAATAATAAGTTTTATAATGCTAGTAATTCTGGTGTTGGTGAAGCTAGTTTAAATAGTTCTTATTGGAGCAAATATATTGCAGGGTATGGCCGAGTAAAATAAAAAATACATTATAAGATTCCATCTTAAAGAAATTTTCTATTATTTGGGCTTTCTGAATAACAGAAATATATGGGAGGTAGTTAACGATGAAAAAAATTAGCGCATTAGTACTTACAGGAGCTTTAGCAGTAGGAGGATTGACTGCAGTAGAAATGATTAAACCTACGAATCAAGTAGCAGCTGCATCGGATTGGGGTTTCCCAGATTATCGAGTCATTCATCATAATGCAGAATATATGCCAGAATTAGCAGTAGGGAATTTAAGACAGGGACAAACGTTTAGTGCGACAATAAGAAAAAATTATATAGATTCTGGTCTTCTTAGGATTTATCGTATTGGTTACAACAATGAACTATATCTTATTAAACAAGTCAATGATTCAAATTCTAGTAAAGGTATAGGAACATTTACTGCACCAATTAATTCTACGTATGCTCCAGGAACGTATACCACTTTATTAAAAGTAGGTAATAATTATTATCATGGTGGGACATTTGAAATTAGACTCTAGATTTAATGCATCCTAAAAACTAGCGCCAATACAAAAAGAACTGAAGTCATAATTGACCTCAGTTCTTTTTGACTAATTATTTCTTTAGGAGTATTTCAATGTTTCAAAAGGTACGACTTTCTGGACACTTAATATTAACAAATGTAATAAATTTCAGATGAATAAGGATGCAATATAGCATCCCTTCGGTCAAGTTCTACTATTTAGTTGTCAGGAAAGAGTTTCTTTGCACTTTCGCCAAGAGTGTTAAAAGCATCAAGTATCTTGTCTTGTTCATCGACTGTTAAGGATTCAAAGATTTGATTTATTTTTTCTTCATCTAGCTCAGTATGCTGCTTTAACGCATCTTGTCCTTTTGTCGTTAGAGAGACAATCACTTGCCGTTCATCTTTTGCATTTCTTTTCTTAATAACATACCCTTTTTTTTCGAGTCTTTGAACATGTTCTGAAGTGGTATTGTGTGATAGTGCCATTACCTTAGAAAGAAAGTGTATGGTCACATCTTCGTTTTTACTGATGATTTGAAGAAAACGAATATTTTGATGTGTAAGTACCTCTTTATAATTGTAATGCAAGCTATAGTAAATATCTGTCCATGCTTTATTTAGTTTCTGTGATATCATATGTACCCTCCCTTTATATCGTGTGAAACGAAATATTATGACAATTACATTGAAATGTCAAATGTTAAGTATGTCCATCCTATGTAATGCCCTAAAGAAGTCGTTTTCTTTTATTTATTGGAAATAGTTAGAATTTTTATTTGACAGCGTATTAAGTTTAGGTTATTATATCGTATGTAGCGATATAAATTAATTTATCGGTAATTTATATCGTATTAAACGATATAAATCCAAGAGGATGACTCTTTTTTTAGGTATTTATATCGTATCCTACGATTTAAAAAGGGGGAAACATGGAAAAACTTTATATTCTTAAAAACCGAACGTTTTTATCTTTCTTTATTGCGTCACTTATCACTATGTTTGGAGAAGGGATCTTTAGTTTAGCTAGCATTGTTATTATCTCTAAGAGCACAGGATCTGTTATGTCGATTGGTTATATGCTCATCGTTACAATGTTGCCTTCTGTATTTCTAGCTCCCATAGTTGGGGTGGTAATTGATCGATTTAATAAAGCTAAGATTGCAGTTGCATGCAATATAGCTAGGTTTTTATTCATTGCAATGGTGCCATTATTGAGCTATTTAGGAATCTCATCCTTATTTGTAGTTTACGCTTCAATTTTTCTAAGCTACATCGTGTGGTACATACTGGGACCTACCGCGGAAAGCATGATTAAAGTCATGCTGGAAAAGGACCAATATATGCAAGGGACTTCCCTCACACAAGCCTCATGGCAGGTGGGACTTATGAGTTCAGCTATCTTAGCAGGTCTATTACTTAAACATCTAGGAACAAATTTTACTCTTTTGTTTACCAGTCTTGTCTACCTTTTAGGTGCTTTTCTATACTTTAGACTATGTAAGCATTATGTAGAAGAACAACATGTTTCTGCTAAGAATACTGGTTATCAGAATTATTTCAAAGACATTACAGTTGGATGGAAATACTTCATAAAAAATAAAGGTTTGCTATGTCTTGGGCTTGCAGCTTGTGTTGCTACTCCTTTCTTCAGTTCCATTAATATCTTAATTGCTCCGTTTAACTCGAATATATTACATGGAAATGAGTTTACATTGGGGTTAATCGATAGTGCAGCAGGCATTGGTAGCTTCATCTCAGTAGCCTTCTGTTTATGGCTGTCAGCGCGAAACGGCTCTGCATATTACTTAATGCTTTCATTTTTAATGCTAGGTGGATTTACCATTTTATTTAGTACATCTAGTCGGTACTCCGAGGCCTTTATCTTGTACATAATCATTGGTTTTTTTGTAGGAAATGTAAAAGTGCTATCTAAGTCACTCGTATATAAGTACGTAGACCAACTCTTTGTAGGAAGAGTCATGACTTTAATTTCTATGCTAGGACTCATACTTGGTATCGTAGCATCTATCGCTATAGGATATCTCGGTGAGCGTAATATTGTACAAGCATATTATGCAGTAGGGATTTGTTTGGCTATTCCTATTGTATTAACGGCACTCGGCATACTTAGCATTAAAAAGCAAGGTGAGGGTAGTGAAGGAGATGAAATTGTAATTTCCAAAGTATAAACAATATGTAATCACTATACGTGTTAGCAGCATCAATATCTTTAATAACAATACAGACCATGAGAAAAATGAAAACTATGGAGAGTGAATTTAAATGATTGATTTAAGAAGCGATACTCTAACTACACCATCAGAGCTAATGAAACAAGCAATGTTTGAAGCACAAATGGGAGATGACTGCTATGGCGAAGACGAAAGTGTGAATATGCTGGAAGCATATTGTAAAGAGCTATTTCAAGTCGAAGGAGCATTATTTATCCCAAGCGGGACTATGTCAAATCAATTAGCTATAAGAAGTCAAGTAGAGGAAGGAAATGAGATAATTACTGAGGTCAATTATCATATTTCCTTCTATGAGAGTGCTTCAACCGTCATGTTAAATAGAGTGGTACTAAATACTACGAAGACATCCGATGGCTTATTGACGGCTGATATTGTTGAAAAATTAATCCATGCTAAACCACGTGGTTACTTATATGCCCAGCCTCAATTAGTAAGTATAGAAAACACAATTAATTATTACCAGGGGCGGACTTTCCCCCTAGAAATCATTAGAGATCTAAGAGAATGCACTCAGCAATATAATTTGGCCCTTCATATGGATGGTGCAAGGTTATTTAATGCTCATATGGCAACAGGGGTTCCCTTAAGTACATATGCTCAAAATGTAGATACATTTACAGTGTGTTTTGCAAAAGGTCTAGGTGCTCCGTTCGGTTCCATGTTAATGGGAACCCATGAGGCTATTTGTAATGCGAAGAAGTACCGTAAACAGTTTGGTGGCGGCTTGCATCAAATAGGAATGTATGCACGTGCAGCACACTATGCCATGGAGAACAACATGGTTAGACTTCGTGAGGATCACAGACTAACAAAATTATTAGCAGGTCACCTTAACAATCATGACGCAATACATATAGCCGAAGATCAAGTCGAAACCAACATACTATTCATTGATATTAGTAATCTTGTAATCACTTCTGAGATATTTGCAGAACGCTGTAAGCAAAAAGGAATATTAGTGTTCCCATGGTTGCCAAATGTAGTACGAGCAGTCGTACATCAGCACATTACAGAAGTTGATATAGCTCTAGCAGCTGGAGTAATTAAAAATGTTTTTCAAGAAGCCCTTAACACAGGTCCTAATCCCATTCTCAAGGAACTCTGTTACGCCTAAAATTATCAAATATTAAAGGAGATTAAGTAGAATGAAAAATATCTTATTTATTGAAACTAATACAACTGGAACTGGTGCAAAGGCAATGAAAATCGCTCAAAAGAAGGGATATAAAGTCCATTTTTGGACCAGCGATATTAAACAATACGATGCAATAAAGGTGAATAATCCTTTAGATATTGCGGATGAGATCCTAACGATAGACACATACGATGTTGAAAAGATGATGTCTAAAATCTCAGATGAACATTATATATTTGATGGCGTGTTGGCATTTGATGACTATCACCTAATTCCGGCGACACAAATTGCTCAGAATTTACAGCTGACAGCTACCGATTTACATGCTTTAAAATTAGTTAGATATAAGCATCTTATGAGAGAGTATTTCAATAAGAGAGCTCAAGATCTATTATTTAAGCAACCTGGATTTGCAATAGTTGATCCTGATACGAATCGAGATAATATAGATATCAAGTTTCCTTGCGTATTAAAGCCTGTAGACGATAGCGGAAGCAATGGAGTATCTATCTGTAATAGTGAGGGTGACCTCAAACGCGCTTTAGAAGCTGAAATGGTAAGGAATATCAACGAAAGAGGATATAGCCTAGAGAGAAAATGGTTAATTGAAGAATTTATACAGGGAGCAGAGTATTCCGCAGAGATGTTATACACTTCAGAAGGATGGAAGCTCATTTCAGTAACTCAAAAAGATATTTATGGTATTCATGCAGTGGAAAGCGGTCATGTGACTTCAAAAGATTTAAGTCCCATTAAAAATCTTGAAGAGTATTGTGTTCAACTGTTGTCCGAATTTAACCTGCAATCTGGGGCCGCGCATATAGAATTTATTGTAAAAGATGATGATCCTTATTTAGTGGAAATTAATCCAAGGTTGGCGGGTGACTGTATTCCAGACTTAGTTGAAATGGCTACTGGAGTGGATATGGTAGAAGCTGTTCTAGATCAAGCAGTTGGAATGCCAATTCATATCGAATTGCAGCGATCTAAGTCTGCTGCTATACAATTTTGCATCCCGGAGCAATTAGGCACCTATGTAGGGGTACACAACGTAGAACAAGCGGAGAGTGTGACTGGGGTAGCAAAGATTCATACTGTTAATCTTCCTTTTCATGTAGAGAAAGTTTCTAGTAGTTACCATAGGCTCGGGTATGTCATAAGTGAAGGTGATACACCAATTGAAGCTTCTATATCAGCTAAACAAGCAGTAAGCTTAATTCAATATACTGTTCAACAAGAAAATGTAATCTAATTCAGGGAAGGGAACATAACATGAATATTGTAGAGACACCAATGAGGTTCTTTCCCTTTATATGTCATAAATCTACGACTTAAACAAACTCTGGTATGGATAATTTATGAGACATCTGGCTGAGAGATCAGCCAATGTGACCTTTGTTTTAAAAGGAATGATTACTAGATAGAATTAAAAATAGGCTATTCTTTTGCACAATCCTGCAAAAGGAATAGCTTATTTTGGGGTACAGCCGAGATACGTGTATATCTAGGCTGTACCCCTATTTAAAATGCGTCAGATTTTTTTGGAAATAAAGAATTTTTTGGTGGTAGAATTAAGGGGAAGACAAGTAACTCTAAAAACTATCTTATTTTGTATAAAAGGAGAGTGAAATTAAATTGAATTTAGTTCAGAGACTTCATATTAAAAATAAATATTTGGATTACTTACTGTTTGGTGATTGGCCAGAATTAAAGGGGTTATTTGAAAACATATCTCCATGGGTTGGTGGTAGGATTGATGAACAAGAAGCAAAATTTTTATTAACTGAAATGGTATGCTCTATTTTTGAGGTTCCATTTAACGTAACATTTGGTTATCGAGAACACATTATTAACAAAATTAAAAATAAACCAGGTTATAAAATGATTGAACAAGAAATGAAAACGGAAATTGCTCGGCTATATAATGTAACACAAGAAAAACTTAAACCAGAGTTTAGAACAAACAATGTATTACTATATCGGGGATTAAATCAAAATGAGCTAGATTATTTTTATAAAGACTCATCTAAAATAAAAACTAATATGTTGTCTTCGTTGACTATTGACCCTAATCGTTATTGTAAAGAGGTTCAAGTTGCAGTAGAAGTTCCAATTAAAAGTATCTTGTTTTATGAGGATTTATGTCCTATGAAAGAAGTAATAGAGGAAGATTATGCTTTTTCCTTAGGCTTACATGTGGAAAGAGAAGTGATTGTTTTTAATAAAGAAGAGTTTTTGGAAATTAAAGAAGTTACCTATACAGATGAAAGAGGAAAAAGATTAAGAGAAGCTGAAGAATCATTTTAGCAGCATGTAATTTACTATTTATTAAGTAGGGGTCCCGCCACATCGCTATCAAGCTAAGAAAAGTAAATACCCCCAAAATGTAAAAAATGGGCTCAATTCTTATGGATTTGAAAAGGCACGGTATTAGAGTTTTTCATTCTAATCGTTTTCTAAGCGGTCAGACCAATCCGGATAAGTATTTGCGTATTGCACTTTCTTCTACAAATTCATTGGATGAGTTAAAAGTTGGGTTGAAAATATTAAAACAGTATCTTAATTAATTCAAAGATCATACACCATCTATAAAAAATAACGGGGTACGACTTAAAATCTTGTGCCACTATGATCTATAAAAAAGGGTTGCCTCAAGCAACTCTTTTTCTCATTTTTTAGTTGAATCAAACTATAAATATTCTCTTTGTTACTTCATAATCTGGCCCGATTGCGGAACAAAAATATAAGAAATAACTTCAGTAATACTATAAAATCAATTCAAAAACCAGCCCCACAAACGACCGTTTATTGTACTTTACTTATTTCTATCCAGATAGAGAAAAATACTATTTAAATTCAGTTTCAAAACTCATTACCAAAAATAAACGCTCCTAACATGTTAGTCATATATAATATGTTAGGAGCGTGATATTTTAAGTGTTTTTTAGATTTAGGTCTTGATAATAAAATTAGCGGTCGTTGTGATAACTGTGGCAATACCGCGTTCAAAAGTTCCGTTAAAGATTTCATCTTTCTAAGAGAATGTCGTCAATGTGGTATGAAGAAAATTATTTAGCCCTGTTAGGGCTTTTTTTATTGGCTCTTATCTCCAAAAATGCCTTTTACTAAATAATATTATTATCTAATACATAGGTAGTAAAGGTTTGTGAAAATACATATTTTAATAAAGAAAAGACACCTAAGGTGCCTTCCTCTGACTTGAACCACTTTAATTTTAATAACATCATTTTACAATCACAAATATATCTTTAATCTTTCATATGATATTTTATCATTTTTTTCAGTCAATTGCATAAAACTAGTGAAAAATAGGTTATTTTTTGTAAATTCCTTTTCTCCATATCCATTCGATGGGACCATAGCGGAAATATTTACTCCAAATTTTGCTGAATATAATTTGCACAAAGATAATTAAAATCCCGAAGATACATAGTTGCCAGTAATATACCTGTGAGACATCTTTAAAGTACAACGAAAGAATGACAAGAGTTAGTATACTTTGGCTAATGTAATTTGTTAAAGCATACTTGCCTACGTTCATAAAGGGTTGCAGCCACTCTATATATTTTTTATTCTCACAAACCTTAAGTAGAGTACAAATATAGAATATAGCTAGCGTTTTCCCTCCAAATAGAATCCATAGTTTAATATCCTGAGAGTAATAGACATCCGTTTTTATAAAATAGTAGATAATAGGGCAAGAGAGAACACATGAAATGCATAACGAACTCCACTGTAAAAATCTAATTTCCTTTATTAATTGCGGTACCCTCTTAAAAATATCTTTCTTACCAGCCCATAAACCGATTAAAAATAAGCCTATATATTCCGGAATTCCTATTAGTAGTTGTTGGAATTCCTCGGTCATTAGAAAGAACAGACGGGCTTTTACTTGATGTGAATAATGTGTAAATAGATTTACCGTTTGATTGGTAGTATTGCCTGTAAACATATATTGATAGTGATTTGGTACTGCAGAAATAGAAGAACTTGCTTGTATAAATAAAATAGCATGTAGTGTATAGCTAACAAGTAGAGAGATGCAGCCAACTATAAAAATAAGCTTTGTAGATCGCTTATAAAAGAACAATAGGATAAAACCAGCTAAGGCATATGCGTGTAGAATATCTCCATACCATAGAAAGATAAAGTGGAGTAAACCAAAGAGTAGCAAAATGCACAATCTACGGCTAAACAGCTTATAAATAGAATATCCTTTTGCTTCCGCGTTTTTTATAAAAATATAAAAACCTACCCCAAATAAGAATGCAAAAATAGTATAGAATTTTGCTTGTATAAACAAATCTATTAAAAAACGAATTACTTTATCTGTACCGGAGTAACCGGTCTGGTTAAAGGGATCTAGTCCCGTCATAGTAGGTAGATTAGCAAATAGGATACATAGTATGGCTATACCCCTTATTATGTCTAAAGAATAAATGCGGGCGTATTGTTGCATGTAAATTCTCCTTTCTTAAAAAGAAAAACGAGCACTATATTAACTAGCGCTCGAATTACGTCTCGCAAAGAATCCGTCATATGTAGCGGCTGACACTGCTCCTTCGAGGCGTTCAACTTCTTCACCTCTGTTATAAGAGACAACAACAGGAGTACCAGGAATGTCGAATTCTTGAAAGGCACTTTGATTTTCTGGTGTAGATATATCAATGCGATAGATGGTTCTATTATGCTTTTTTGACATACTATTGATATTTGGTGCAGCCTTTTTACAATAATGACAGGTTGGTTGATAGTAATACGCAATAAACTCTTCATGAGATTGTATTTTTTGTTTTAATTCCTCTTTTGAAATATCTTTAATATTTTTGGGCGATCTTTTTGTTTCTGCAGCTGATACCACGGTTTGATTTCGTGTTACATTCTCTGGATTAATAGATTCATTTTTAGTCAGAGTAAAGATAACTATACCCGCAAGGCATAATGTAGAGACAATTGCTCCAATTTTATAGATTTTTTTCATGGTAAATTCCTCCTTAAAATAAAAAAAGGACAAACCTCGCCCGAGTTAACTGGGCGTAAGGTTTGTCCTTCACGCTACGTACAATAGAGTATAAACAATGGTAAAAAATTTTCTAATCACATTATAACATATAATTCTTATAAAGAACTATATAAATTTTAGGGAAAGAACAATAAAATTAACGGGTGTATTAATAATTTCACGTACCAAATTCTTTATATAAAAACATCCAAAAAGAAATAAGGGGATTCAATTTGTTCATAGTTAAAGTGTTTTTACTGTAAACAACAAAGTAAACCTGTGAGATCATACACCAAAACAGGATGTTTTATAAAAACCATGATTTTTGTAACTAATTCCTTCTTGAATAAGGTTAGTGAATTTTCATGATGTATTGAAATGATATTTTAAGAAAAATAGTACGATAATGTAGGTGTAGCGCTAATCTTTTTGAATGTTTAAAGGTACGATTTTTGTTCAAAACTTAAAGTCAATAAAACTAGCTATTTTAGTCCAACTAATATACGAAATACCCCTTAAAGAATGTCCGCTAGCATTTATTGCGTGATTTGGTTCCATTACTACATATATCCCCATTTTATAGACTTCTAAATGGGAATGTTTATAAAAAGTAAAATATTTCTATTTTCCTTACAAAATATGGTTGCTATTTTTGAATTTTCATATATTGTATTAATTGAGTTTAAACTCTCAAAATTATAAAAGGTGGGGAAATTAGTGAAAATCAAAAAATCTTTAGCAGTAGCAACTTTAGGTCTATCAGTTTTAGGTTTTGGTTTTACTAGTAACGCAAGTGCAGCAGAAGTAGATAAAGCGGACAAGCAACCAGTTGTAGTTGATTTTGATGTGGTTCAAACAGAAAAAACATCTAACGTTCCTGGTCTAGCTCTTGCAGCTAAACCGACTAACACTTCTAACACAACCGTCTATACACCGTTTTTGGGAAATCCTTATGCAGTTTCTAAATCTAATTCATCTACAACAGAAGACTATATTTATGCAAGAGCAAGAACTTTTAACGGCGATGGTTCTTTAATTAATTCAAAATCCAACAGTGCAAATAAATCATCTTTTGTAAGTGCGACAGCAGCAAATTCAAGCATTTACTATGGCGATGATTATGCAATTGGAAATCATACTTATAAATTGAGCGGCTATAATGAAGTGAATCACGAAACAAAAGCTTACTGGTAAGAACTAAAAAGATATGCTTTTTGCATATCTTTTTTATTATAATATAACGATGTAGAGAGGGTATTTATGAAAAAATTTTACATAATTATCAGCGTTATTCTTGTTTTATTAGCTACAATCTATTTCTTATTCAACAATTCTTTTAAACAAAGTCCAACTGCATCTCCTACACCTTCTAAAAATCATATAAATGAAAAGAAACAGAGAGAACAGCAGACTAATACTATTTCCTATGGTCTAAAAGATAACAGTGGTCAACATATTGACAATGGAAGTGAAATTGTTAGCGAAAATAATAATGTAAACGTAACTTTATCATTCATGCATAATGTTGATGAAGATCGAAAGTATGGATTAATTGTCTTAGAGGATTACCAGCAAAAAAACTTTAGAATAGAAGAGAATACGAATGAACTATCAAATTACTCTTTTGATATGAAACCAAATAGTTCAATAAAAACTAAAATTTCTTTAGATATTTCTCCTAATGCAAAAGAATTAACCTTTTTAATTGTAAAAAAGCCGGAATATAAGTTAAAAGATAATGACTTAAATAAAGCGGCCATATTAGAAGAAGTTTTAAGTATGAGGTATCCAGTTAACAGTAACCATAAAGAAGAAGAAAAAACAAACACCGATCCAGTACAACCTATACAGCCAAAAACTGTTTTAAAAGATAATCTCTATGAACCGCTATTTGTTACTAAAAACGCAGAAAAACTCAAAGCTGTTTTTTCTGAAAGTGAAGGAAAAGAACTCACTGTATCAAATGGTAATGAATCCAAAGAAGAAATAAATTATGCTATTGTGGCTTTTAAAGATTGGGAACAAATTGAAATATTAGATAATAAGAAAGTCGCTTATACTACTGTCGCTCCTGAAACAAGACAAATTTTTAATTTTAAATTACCTACAGTAGACCAAGAAAGTAATTTCCAATTGGTTGCTTTACCATTTCCCTATAAAGTTAGTAAAGATAATTATCCAAGTCAACAAGCATTTGGTTCATTCCGTATCGTAATCGCAAACAATAATTAAAAAGACTTAGACTAATTAAGTTTAAGTCTTTTTAATTATTGTTCGTTATTATTATCTTCTTTTTTTTCCATCTTTAATAGTTTTGACGATAGCAACCATTAGAATAATAAAAATCATTCCAATAATACCAACCATCCCAATAATATTAATCATATAATTCCCCCTGAAATATTATATTTGCCCTATTATCAAGTATAAAGAAAAAATAAGTGTATTGCACGCTAATCTGAAAAATTGGATTCTTAGCGTACAAGAATTCAATTGTTTATGTTTAGATTTACTTAGCGTTATAATATCCGTTTTTTGAAATCAGGACTCCATAAAGAAGAGAGCAACCAGATATGAGAAGCAAGTATAAGATGTTCCTAAAGAAAAAGGGAGTGATACGAATATCACTCCCTTTTCACTGTATATAATTATTTTACTGCCTCTTTTAATTCTTTTCCAGCCTTAAAAGCAGGTACTTTTGAAGCGGCAATTTGCATCTCTTCACCTGTTTGTGGGTTACGTCCTGTACGTGCAGATCTTTCACGTACTTCAAAAGTACCGAATCCAAGAATCTGTACTTTTTCTTCATTTGCTAGCGCATTTGTTATTGTATCTAATACAGCCTGTGTTGCTACAGCTGCATCTTTTTGTGTAAGTTCTGCTTTTTCTGCTACTACTTTTGTTAATTCTGTCTTATTCATTTTCTACACCTCATTATATGTAATCAGGTGACTATTATAACGTGCTTATACTTTTGATGCAATTAGTAACATCTACATAAATTGTTTCCTAGTTGCCTATCTAAAACAATGTTATTCCTTCGTAAGACTATTTAAAATATAGTCTGTCATTTCACTACTATTAAAACCTCTTTTCTCTTTTAATTCATTCATTTCACTAATGAAAGCATTAGTAGAATTAGACTGAAAGAGTAGTAGCAGTGAAACTGCCTGATCTAATAATCTTGTTTTAGGTATATTTGTATCTTCTTTAAGTTTTTCTAATTTTTCATTCAAATCATTGGCTAATGTTGTAGAAAATTGTTTTCTATTAACAACTTTATACTGTTTCTTTTTAGTCATATTGAACACCCTTTAACTTTTTAATATTTATATAATAGCATTACTATTGAGTTTCTATCAATTTAATTAAACAACAATAAACTTCATGAAGTTTATTGTTGTTTAATTACTTTATTAATTATATAATCATTATATAAAGTTTTAATGTAGTTAATAATATATGATTATACAAAGGAGGTGTTACCACAATGGGGATGTTTGCACTTATCATGTTTATTTTTTTCATAGCTATCCTAGCAATTATTAGTGCTCTTTGGTTAAAAACTAAACAGTTTTATGCCCAAGACATAATAAGATTAAGTGGAGCAATTATAGGTTTAATCAGTTCGGGCATTATACTCGTTTTTCAAGATAAGTTTGAACCTGCTTATAATAATTTGACTGAAACAATTAATCAGTACACAGGGACCTCATTGAATGTAATGATTTTATGCTTGTTAGGATTCTGCCTGCTGCTAGCCATTTTTAAAGCAAGTAGAGTATAAGCATAAATTAACTAATTTGGAGGGATTTAAATGAATAATTTTAATGATTTGATTAATTTATTTTGGTCTTGTTTATGGATAGTGGGTTGTGTATCTACATTACTAATTACTTTGATATTAATGAGACGAATGTTTTTTGGTAAACCAACATATAGAGGGTATTCTAGTAGTAATAAGAAGACGATAGATGTTGCATTGTTTTCATCTATTACAAGCAATAATGATGATGGAAAAGATTAAAGAAGTTAATTCTATTTAAAATTCTTGTTTTAGTTTTTCTACTTACAGTTTATCTGTTATTGAATCGAATTATGTTGTTGTTTTACCTAATAAAATAGCTATGGAAAGGTAATGTATTATGCAAACACTAGCAATACTAGTAATTTCAATTGTAATAACTGCAGGGATAGTCTTATTATTCTGTTTAAATTACGATTTGAGTTCTGTTCACGAAAATTATATACCCACAGTATGTATAATAGTAACGGTAGGGACTCTCTCTCTATTTTTATATAACTTTGGTAAAGAAGCGGATCATAATCTTACACAAGTTGCTCTAAAGTTAAGGGACCTTGAACAAAAACAAATAAATGATAAAAGCAGTCTATTAGAAACAGAACTGGGAACGACTAGTGATAAATTATTAGTCGAAGATTATGAGGATTATACAAAGGTAACCAGTGAAAGAGGAGTATATAAAGTGATTTTCACACGTGATATGGATAATAATATGATAATCGAAAAAATCACTCCAATCCTAACGCATTAATATAGGGGATTTCTTCAGTTATTTACTTTTGAAAGTAATAAATTTATACACTATAATCTATTTTTAATTAAATGAAAGGACGAAATATTATGAGTACTAAACAACCAATGATATTAGCAACTTTAATTTGCGGATTACTTTTAGGAAGCGTTATTGGAGGTAGTATGCCCTTAAATAAGTTCACTATACCATTACTTTTTATAAGTCCGCTTGTACTAGCCATATCTTTTAAATTTAGAGAGATAGGCGAATACAATTGGAAAGGACAAATTGTATTAATTTGTGTTTCGATAGGTGTCCTAGTATTAGCTTATGGCGCAATCTATTTTTTCCATGAATTTGCGAATAGTCTTTTTGCTAAATTTGTAACAATCTCTAATCAAAAATAACAGTATAAAAGGTGGTATCTAGAAAGATTTAATATTAGGTAAGAGTTATGTAATAAAAAAACTTGTTTTCGAAAGGATTTAGGATAATTTGGAAGCTTTACCATACATAATGACTTTATTAATTGTTCTATTTGTGTTCTCGTTTATTATAATCGGCACTGCTCCTTCAAATGTTGTAAAAATAACCGGAGCAGTTGTAATGATAGTAAGTATTATAGGATTAGGTGTAGGCATGTACTTCAAAACAATCGAAGAGGATCAAACGGTTAAACAAAAAAATGAAAGGATAGCCTACAACGAAAAGAAACAAGAGGAACTGCTAACAGAGAAGCTCAAATTACCTATTACAGACATTTTAATAGAACCAGTGTCAAAAACGGAATATTACAAGGTAACAACGAATACAGGGATTTATAAATTAGCTTACTCATATGATCCAAATGATAGGGTTGTAGGTTTTAAGGAATTTAAGCAAATCGCATCTACAATAAACTAAGAAGGTAATTCTGAGCAGGATAATCACAATTAATATTATAGAAACAGAATGAAAATGTAATGTTTATACTTAAGGATTGAAAAAAGCTTAGTTAACTAATTAAAAGGAGCTTTTACATGTTAGAGTCTCTTGAAAAGAGAAAAAAGCAACACGAAATAAAAATAAAAAAATATAAAAAAATACAAAAGTACTACAATCCATTTTTGTGGACAATCTCAATTATCTATTTTCTCTATTTCATGATCATTGATAATTCTCTTTCAGTACATCTATTACTTTCTTTCGTTATCGGGTTGATTCTTTGGAGTATAGGTCTAGCTATTAATTTAAAACTCTTGCATGAGTTAAAAGGCAAGGGGAAAATCTTGAATATAGAGACAATAAACGAAATGAAAAAAAACAAATATATGAGTCCAGGAAGAAAAGAACGATATATCACAGATTATAATGCGACGAAAGATGGATTAGAAAAGATAATGATTTATGCTAACTTTATGTTAGAAGCTAAAGAGAGAGAAAACGAAATAAAAGATGATAATAGTAATTTAGATATCTAATTGTAGCGAGAGGAGCATAAAAATATGTCGATAGAACAGTATATTAATCTTCGTACAACAGGAAAAGAAATTGAGGAGATTCAAAAACAATCTCTATTAAGTGAAGCTACACTTTTAACATTAGAACTAGGCTATAAATGTTATGAAAAAAACATTTCATTGGATAAAGCAATTGATCTTATCGATAAAATTGTAGTATTAAATGCAAATGATACAAAACACACATCATTTAGTCCGTCTGTCCATATGTGATAGATAGATCGAAGGGGAGAGAGCAAATGCCTAAAGAAGAAATGAAAATGAGTATAGATGAAATAAAAAATGCCGTATTGAATCCAGATTTAATCAAATATTTGCATGGTGTTAACATATCTAATCAATGGGGAGCAATAAATGGTAGGCAATTATTATTAGATGTATATAGATTATGTGAGAAACATGAAGATTTATTAAAAGAATTGAACGATATAAAAAACAAATAAAAGGATGGTATAAAATGAAATCAACAGGTGTTACACGTAAAATAGATGAATTAGGGCGTATAGTTATACCAAAAGAGTTAAGAAGAACATTAGGAATTGTAGAAAAAGAACCTTTAGAAATATTTGTAGAAGGTGAAAGAATAATATTACAAAAATACAAGTCATATGATGCATGTGCAATCACTGGTGATATTTCAGAAAAAAACATGTCATTAGCTAATGGACAAATTATTCTTAGTCCTGAAGGGGCAGAACTCTTAATAAAGGAAATTCAGCAGTACTTAGTGAAGTAAGGTTATTCTATTCAGCAATAAACCATATAAAAAGTATTTAACAATCAAATTTAAGAGAGAGGAACACTATGAAAATGAAAAAAGTAACTTTTCTTAAATTAGCCTTACTAGTTTTATATTTAATGGTTGGACTGAACATATTATTAAAAGCTGACGTTGAAACTCTTATGCAAATAGCTGAAGAACAAGCTGTCATACTCCAAAGAATAATCCTGATATTTGTCTTTATTGGAACTCTATTGACATCTCTTTACTATATCACTCTTCAAAAAGAACAAGCAGATGAGAGAAAAAAAGCAAAATCGTTATTTGCTATGTATATAGTCGTTACAGTTATGGCACTGTTTTCTAGTAACATAGCTAATTACATTAAAGATTTTATTTAACCTAATAATATCTATTCATATATATATAAAGACATTACTATGTAAAATTAAACAAGTACATCACTAAATTAAATAGTGTTGTACTTGTTTTTTTAGTTCTCTCTATGACCTCATTTACCACTATAGTATTTTTCAGAAAACTTATACTATTATATGAGGTTGTGATAAAATTAGAACGTATATTCTCACAAGAAATTTCAGGTGGTGAATATCAAAAATTACAGTTGAAAGGTTGGTTATTATGGAAAAGAAAATATCTGCTAAAGATAGATTTTTAGATAGAAACATAGGAGTAAAGGAAGATTGGGATGGATATGTGGCAGAAAAAAAACCTAGTCCTAGTGCAGTAAAAATGTTGAAATTGCAAGAAGATTTTGGTGACGCGACGAATTCTGGATTAGGAAGAGAAACATGGTACAGTAATGAATTTTTTATTAATAGTTTAGTTTTGAATTTCCTTGACAACGCTGAAGGTAAAGACGAAAAACTGTTTGAGGAGCTCAAAAAAGTCTATATTGGGGTACCGCCACATCCCTATCAAGCTAAGAAAAGCAAATACCCCCAAAACGAGAAAATTGGCATCTCCAGGTGAAAATGTTCAATTTTCTCGTTTTGGGGTGTTATAAAATTTTTAAGTTGATGGGCATGGGATCACCAAAGCTTTACGTTTAGACACAATTTAGACACAAATTAACCGATTCCCTGTACGTTAAGGAACCGGTTATAAATATAGTCGTTCTTGCTGCACTAACTTGCTCCTTCATGAAATAAGAACCACAAAAACCATCCTATTTTGAATGGTTTTTATCTGTATCAGAATGTGATGTTGTACTAGAGTGTGCAAATACACGGTCTAATACTTTTTCAGTCACTGGCATAAAGTAGTTCAATATCAGCCCCCCTAAACAAACGGTTAATAAAGTTCCAATACCGATGGGTCCATTTAAAATCAATGCTAATATCAAGAATACAAGGTAAATCAATGTTCGTGAAAAAAATATATTGGTTCTAGTTAATTCTTGTATGATTAACGCTAAACGATCAACCGGAATCGGTGCAAAGTTTGTGTGTAAATAGGTTGCCGTTCCTAATCCTATAATAACTAAACCGGTTCCAAAACAAACAATTTTCCCATACCATAGTTCAGGTGATATCAAATTGTTCAATAAGAACAGCCACATATCAATACCAATACCTGTTATAAAGGCTGTTAACACCCCCGAAACTTCAGGTCTTTGTCTTTTTAAACATGAATTACAACCAATCAATAGGAAAGCTAGAATGATTTCCCAACTCCCTACCGTTAGCCCCACGTTTTGGGATAGTCCCACCAAAAGTGCATCAAAAGGTGAAGTTCCAAGATCTGATTGTATTGTAAAAGAAATACCAAGGGTTAATATTAAAATTCCTACTACATAAAAAACATATTGCACTTTACCCACCCTCTTTATCATTTGTTGCAAATACAACGAAAATAAGTTACGTTTAATATATAGACTTTTCATTGTATTTGCAACAAAAAATATCTATTAAGGGAGTTAATTATGAAAGAAATTCTTCGTGAAATTGGAATGATTGCGAGGGCTTTGGATTCGATAAGTAATATTGAATTTAAAGAATTTGACCTTACAAAAGGGCAATATTTGTACCTTGTCCGAATATGTGAAAATCCAGGAATCATTCAAGAAAAGGTAGCTGAGATGATAAAAGTTGACCGAACAACAGCAGCACGTGCTATAAAAAAACTAGAAATAAATGGATTTGTTGATAAGAAAGATGATGAACATAACCAAAAAATTAAAAAGCTTTTTCCAACAGTGAAAGGCAAAAATGTTTATCCTTTTATAAAAAGAGAAAATGATCATTCCAATAAGGTTGCATTAGAGGGATTTTCTGAACTGGAAGTAGAGATTATTTTTAATCTTCTTCAAAAACTGAGAAAAAATGTAGAAGTTGATTGGGAATTTGTTAAAAAAGGAAACAAAAGAAATTATTGATTATATAAAAGGGAGCTAAAACACTTCATCATTATTTTTGTTGCAAATGCAATAAAGTTAGGTTAGATTTAATACATGCATTTTATTTATTGCAAATGCAACAAAAAACAAGAGGTGAAATTTAATGAGTTGGAAATTAAAAAAATTTGACGAGTTAACAAATACTGAGCTATACAATCTTTTAAAAGAAAGAACCTCCGTTTTTGTGGTTGAACAAAATTGCCCTTATCTAGAAGTTGATGGTAATGATTCTTTTTCTTATCATCTTTTTAAAGAAGACAATGGAGAAATCATTGCCTATTTAAGGATTGTTCCTGCAGGTGTTACCTATCAAGAGATATCTATTGGAAGAGTCTTTGTAAAGAAAGAATACAGGGGCCAAAGAATTGCAGAGGAACTTATAAAAAAAGGGCTAGATTTTATTCAAAACGAATTAAAAGAAACAACTGTTAAAATTCAAGCCCAAGATTATTTAAAAAAATTCTACAGTTCCTTTGGTTTTCAAGCTATATCCGAAACATATTTAGAAGATAATATTCCTCACGTCGATATGCTTTTACAAAGGTAAAACAACTCTTCATTATCGGCAGTGGGATTCCCCTTGGAAATAATAAAATCTTCAATTCTTTCACTTCATTAATGTGAAGCAGAGTATTTTATATCTAAAATCTAATGACTAGAAATAAGTAACTAAAAATGTAATCATTTCTGTGATGAAAGAATGTTTGTTCAACAATCGGAAGCTTTAACGGAGCAATTAAGAAGCCTAATTTTTTATTTAATATTGAGAAATTAGGGTTTTTAATATTGAAAATTCCTTAACGTTGTAAATCCGCATTTTCCTGACGCTACCCCATCCTAATAATGTTCCTTTTAGATTTCTTTTAAATATTTCCCCAGATGATATTGGAGGAACATTTTTTAATTACATGATCTTCTCTTTTGGATATGTAGTTTATTTTTCCTTCGTATTATTCATGTCACATAAGGTAGTTTGGTCTGAAACACCTAAATTAAAGAAAATACAAATAAGTAACAATAAATAAGAAATAAATTCAGGTATTCAAATATAATAGTTAATGTATAGTTGTATATAACTGGGGTATTTGTGTTTGCTAGGAATAATTTTGTCTGTTTTATCAATATAATTTCATATAACATATTTAAATTATATTTTAGTGATTGACACAATAATCTCCAGAGTGCTACGTTTTTAGTATTAAAGTAATAAGGGGTTTATTATTTAGATGCTACATATATGAGAATAGAAGCTGAAATACGTTTAGAGAATGAAAACTCTCTTCTGATATTCTGTAAAATCCCATATACAGATAATTTAATTATATAAACCATACATGTAGAGAGGAAGAAGGTAAGATGTTTAAAAAGGTTACATCGGTTGTTGCTTCTGTTTTATGTACTAGTTTTCTATTAACTGCTTGTAGTGGAGAAAAAGAGACTAAAAATACAGCAAAGGCAACTGACAAGAATGAAACAAAACAATCCATTAATTTACCGTATATAGCGGAAATCCCAACAATGGATGTAACAAAGGCAACTGATAGTGAGTCAATGAATGTAATGCGTAATGTGTTTGAAGGGCTGTATACACTAGGAGGAGACAATAAATTAATTCCTGGAGTGGCACAATCTTATGACGTAAGTGAAGATAAAAAAACGTACACGTTTCATTTGAGAGAATCGAAATGGTCAAACGGAACGCCTGTAACAGCTGCAGACTTCGTATTTTCTTGGAAACGTGCTGTGAATCCTAATACAGCGGCAGAATATGCGTTTCTATTCTTTGATATAAAGAATGCAAAGAGAATTAATAGTAAAGAGCTACCTATAGATCAGCTAGGAGTAAAAGCAATAGATGATAAAACATTAGAGGTTCAATTAGAGCAGCCTATCCCTTATTTCATCGATTTGACAACGTTCGCAACATTTTCACCTATTAACGAAAAGTATTTTGAATCACAAGGAAAGCAGTATGGCTTAGAAGCAAATCAATTGGTTTATAACGGAGCGTTTACGTTAGATAATTGGAAGCATGAACAAGGTTTTCAACTGAAAAAGAATTCAAATTATTGGGATGCTAAAGCAGTTAAGTTAGACGAGATTAACTTTGATGTCGTGAAAGATAAATCAACAGAAATAAATCTATATGAATCAGGTCAAATTGATCGTGTAGGCCTAACAGGTGAGTTTGTAGATAAATATAGAAATAATCCTGATTTCAAAGAGCGCTCTGAAGTAACTATGCAGTTTTTACGTATGAATCAAAAGAATGAAGTATTAAAAAATAAAAATGCTCGCTTAGCGATTAATCATGCAATGAACAAGAAAGCCTTTGTAGATACAGTGTTAAACAATGGTTCTCTGCCTGCGGATGGTTTTATACCAATTAATTTTGCTAAAGGACCGGACGGAAAAGATTTCCGAAAAGAGAATGGAGCATTGGTAAAAGATGATGTGAAGGCAGCCATGGAAAACTGGAAGAAGGCAAGACAAGAACTTGGGAAAAAACAAGTAACACTAGAATTGCTAACAAGCGATAATGCAATAGCTAAGAAAAATGCGGAGTATGTAAAAGGTGAACTAGAAAAGAATTTAGAGGGGCTAACGGTGCATGTTAAACCGCAGCCACGTAAACAACAAATTCAATTGCTGCTGAATAGTGATTATGATTTAGGTGTTGATGTTTGGGCACCTGATATTCCTGATCCAATCACATTTTTAGATTTATTCACGACAGATAGCAGCTATAACTTTGATAAGTATTCAAATCTGGAATATGATAAACTAATTCATCAAGTGAAAAAAGATTTTGCTGGGGATGAAAATGCTCGTTGGGAAGCAATGAAACAAGCAGAAAAAATATTATTAGAAGATGGAGCAGTCGCACCATTTTATCAACCAGGTAGATCATACTTACAACGTTCTTTCATTAAAGGAATTGTAACGAATGATTTTGGTGGGGAATTCAACTATAAATGGGCTGAAGTTAAGAAATAGGTAAAAAAGGAGTCGATATATTCGATTCCTTTTTTACCTATTATGCATAATTACATATTTAATTTTCTTGTTATATCGACAAAAAACGACATATTTTTCGATATAGTTATATTAGAATCGGATATGATGATATCGAGTTTTACAAATGTACTGAGGGATATTGGGGAATTCTTGTTTTTTTTAGAAGGGAAAATATTATGAATGAAACACTTAAGAGAGAAGAAAAAATTTCAACACAAACATTAAACCAATTCTTGAGTAAAATTATTGATGAGATTGATTTCCAAAGGAAAAATCAAGAGGATATCGCTAAAATAATTGGCATTTCTTCAGGAACGCTTTCGAAGAATTTAACAGGAAAAAATCAATTTGGATTTTGGAATTTAATTAAATTATTTAAGATATTATATGAGGGTGATATTAATAAGCAAAGAAAGATGTTACACACCTTCTGTTCTGTCACAACAAGCAAGAAAAATTTGAGGATTGCAATGGAATACGCAAATATAAAAGGTGATTTGGCGCTGCTTAAACTAATAGTTGACCAAGAAAAAAGTTCATCTCTAGCAATGAATCGAGAATGGGCTTATGTATATGAATTAGTGTGGCAGCGTAGCAGTGGTGTAATTGCAAAACAAGAATTATTAGATACTCTTGAGAATCGTAAGGGTAAAAAGGTAATCAAAACAAACGAGATGAAGATTTTATATGGAATATTAACCTGTTATACGATGTGTGATTTAGAGACGTATAATTCCTTATCTGAGTATGCTGAAGTGTTATTACCAAAAATCGAAAAAGTATCTGATAGTTTTATAAAAGCTGCTTATTTCGGCAGAATTAAAGAATGTTTGTCTTTTGCATATTTGGTTCAGGATAAACTTGTAAACTTACGAAGTACATGTCATGAGATTTTAGAGTTAGAAGATCCTGAGAGTTGTTTTAATCTTTTAAGGGCATCTGCATTTGTATATTTAGCGGAATCTTATACTTTTGAATGCTATGATAGTGCATCTAAGTATATAAATAAAGCTTTGGAACAGCTTGGATCATGCAATTTTGAAAGAGAATTACAAAGAAAAGAATTAATTTTAAATACGTTTGCGTTTATTAAGTTGGTTAATAAGCAAGAATTGAAAAATATAGAGATATATCATCCTGCAGAAAAAGCATTTTTCGAAATTATTAAAGGAAATTACAAAAATGCGGTTGAAATCCTAAATGATTTAGAAAAGAAAAATGACATTCTAACACCAATGCAATATTGCTATTTAGGAATAGCGAAGAATGATATTTCTTTAATCGAAAAATCAATTGAGTTATTTGAGTGTGCTGGTAATAGGTTCTACAGTAAATTCCCTAAAAAAATAGTGGTAGAATTTAATGGAAATGGTATAATTTATGAGGGTGGTGCTATATGAAAAAAAGATTATTTGTATTAACAAGTATCGTTTTGGCAGCTGGAATTATTTACACTGCTGCTGGTAGTAAAGAGCAACCAAACAATTTAGTAAAAAAAGATTCAGAACAATTATTAGCTAGAATGGGAGATCCTGGTGGCGGAATCGGGTAACCTTTAAATAATTAGAATGCGATTGTCTCATAGGAGGCAATCGCATTCGTTGTTTCTAGGGATATTTCCTAAATATCAAATTCGAAATACAGGAAAAGTTTGTGAATCATTCACAAACTGATAGCTAATACGAAATCAAAATTTTAAACTATATTGTTAGTAAAGTTGCAAAAACCCTTGTGTTATCAAATCTACTGATAACACAAGGGTTTCCAAAGATTATTCCGCGAGGGCGGGGCATTGAAAATATGTAGCCCTTTTTACAAGTTAATACTACACAAGTGCATTTAACTCACGTATCATATAAAATTTACTGAAAAATAATTTTACATTCATTTGGAAAAATGCTTTTTTATGAAATAGGTGTAATCAATAAGAACCTCTAACACTTCTTGCTGTTTTTGTAGAGGCAGATCGGATATTGCTACTTTAATTAGTTCCAATTTACTTTCGAGGGGTGCATTTCGCCCAAATAGTTCATCTATGGAGACATTATATATTTCAGCAAGATTCATAATAGAATCTGCATCGGGATCAGCTTTTCCGTACTCCCAATTTGCATAGGTAGTACGAGCGATATTTAGGCGATATGCTACATCAAATTGAGTATATCCCTGCTTTTTCCGTAACTCAGCAAGTCGTTTGCTTAGATGAGACATATCATCACCTTATCCTTCTTAATTTATAAGGATAGTTTAAAGCAAAAAGGATACATTGTATCATATTGACGTATAATAAGTCAAAAATAATATATATTTGTAATAATGAGTCTGTTTTAGTGGTTTAATATGCTATTTTCTCAGGAAAATACAAAAAAATAGAAAGAAACTGATTATAAAAATCGAGAATCTTCCTATTATATATACTTACTAAAATAATGAATTTCCTATATTTATTGTGGCCAAGTTTTGACGTCTTGTACGCTCTCTTAAATAACGTTCCGTAGTCATGATAGATTCATGCCCTAAATAGTCCCTTATTTTTTTTAGTTCAACACCTTTTTCCATTAAGTAATTAGCCATGAAATGCCTACAAGTGTGAGGAGTAATTCTATCCTGTCGGTAGCGCAGAAAATCTAAATTTATTTCTTCTATTTTTTTTGCCAAAAGAGAAGAGAGATAGTCCGCTCGATAATTTGATCCATCAGCTTTAGGGAGAAAAGCTGATGAACTAGATGCATCCAGTTCCGTCGTTTGTTTACGTAAACTTCGAACATGGCATAAAGCATCCAATGTATCTTCAAAGATGCGAACTTCTCTACTTTTATTCCCTTTACCAACAACACGAAGTAGATAGGCACTTAAAGATGAATGAAAGACCAAATCTGCCCATTTTGCAGTTGCAATTTCTTCGATTCGTAGTCCTGTTGTAGTTAACAAAAAAAATGCAGTGTAAACAAAATAGTTGGATTTTTTCAGTTCATCTAATATCTGGGTAACTTCTTCTGGATAAAGGTCACGATTGACTAGCTCTTCTTTTTTTACGGATACTTTTTTAAGGCGACTACTAAAGTTGTCTGAGAGTCCGGTGTTATCATGCACATATTTTAAAAACTGCTGAACTACTGTTTTCTTTTTACGTAATGTAGTCGCAGCATATTTCTTACTTAATTCATAGAAGTAGATTTCCATCTCATTATGGGATAACTCCTGGATGGTTCCGATTGTTTCTTTTATATAACGAAGAAAATGAGAAAGATCGTGCAGATACTGTTGTTTTGTTCGCTCACTTCTTTTTTTCGTTAAAGAAGGCTCGTCGTGTAAAAATAAATAAACTAATGATTCTTCACTTAATTGAGAATAGTCAATATTACGGATACCCAAACCCATAAGTTTTTCAAAATGACTGCTATCAAAAAAATCTGATTTTGATTTTACAATTTGGTTATTATGTTCGTAATTTATAATATTCAAATCTAAACACAACCTTTTATGGAATGAAATATTAAATAAATATTTTTATATAAATTTTTATGATTCTAATTATACCACAATAAATTATCAATTTATCGTGATATAAATAGAACTGATTAAATAATTATTTTAGATTTAATATTTAACATTTCTATTTAACTATTATATAATAGAAATGTTTAACCTGTTTTTTTGTACATTTCTTTCCAAGCGCGATAGGAGGAGACATTTTTGAGTAATATTCGTCGGAAAATTTTACATGAAATCTATAATTTAGAATATACCCATTGTTCAACTTGCCCTCTGAACAACCTATCAATGAATTGTACACATGAGCAAGAACAGACAAAACAAAGAAACTACAAACATTGCAAAGGTTGTCCCATTTTCGATTCCATCCGAGAGAAAGGAGAGCAATTGAATTCTTTATCGAAAAAGAGTACATTTAATAAGGTACGTGAACGTTATATGGAAAATCCATTCAAGTATCTGCAGTATAAGGAGTACTCAATCACAGATGTAGTAAAAGAAACAGGTTTAACAAAGTATCAACTAAGAAAATGTAAACAACAGCTAGAATGAAAGTTTCGGATGAGGTGAGATATGGACTATTTATCTTTAGAAGAGGTATGCGACAGGGTAGGTTTAACAAATAGTCAATTAGGCTATTTAATTAAGTATAAACACATCGAACCTATCAACCTCGCTACCTGGAAAGCAGATGGCGGATATCGCTTTGAGCAAAAAGATGTAAAAAAGCTAGAGGAATTATACAAAGGTCGTTTAACATTAAAAGAAGCTGCTAAATTTCTAAACAAATCTAAGACATACGTTCATAATGCAGCTAAAGATGGGATATTGCCATTTAAAGAAATTGCTAAAGGGAAATCCACTGAACGATTGTACTTAAAAAAGGATTTGGAAATTTTCAAAGAACGAATTGAAAATAGATCAAAAGAGGAGCCGAAAGCAAAAAAGCAGCATTTAAGTCTCTATCTTGATGAAAAGGTAGTAGAAGCAATAAAGAAAAAGGCTGCAAAGAAAGGATATAATGGCTACAAGAAGTTTGCTGAAGACATTTTATCCACTGAAGTAAAAGATGACATAGAAGAATAAAATCTCTAACAAAAATAGACCTTGAAAATGGAGAAGCCGTTTTAATAGGTCTATTTTTGTTTATAAGGAGTTTTTTCATTACCAAACCTTATTGTATTACCTAAATTATCGAAGTGGTTTATAAACGGATCTCAAAGGTCATTTTTTTGTATGCACCTTTTCCTTTTTATTTACATAAAAAGGAAAAGGTGCATCAGATTTAGAAAATTGAGTAATAGATGATAAATGAATGTAAAGAGAGGCTATTTTGGATAAAAAATTGTAAATAGAGAAATAAGAAATGCTATTAAAATTGGCGATATTAATAAAGTAAAACAATTAATAGGTAATGATACTAAACTTATAAATACAAAGACTTCATTTGGAACATGGTTACACATAGCTGCGAAAAAAGGAAACCTGGATATTGTTAAATTTCTAGTCCGGTAAGGTATAGACATTGATACTAGGGGAGGTACATTTGATTCATCTGCATAAAACTTGGCAGCAGGATCTGGCTATTTGGATATAGTAAAGTATTTAGTAAAGGCTGGTGCAGGATTAGATGTAAGTTTAGCAAAAAGAAATCCTTTATTTGGAGCTATTTATGGCGGCTATAAAAATATAGCTGAGTTTCTGGTTGAAAAGGGTATCGATATTTCGATTAGATATACTGGAGAGAATATTAAAAACATGAATGCCTATGAATATGCTATAGAATTTGGGCAAACAGAAATCGCCGAATACTTAATACGGTAAAAGGCAGCGTACATCAAAAAATAGTCTATCGAACTAAGGTTAATTATGAAGATATCAAGAAATACAGTATACATATTTATATTATAGTAAACTAAAATCTTATGAAACTCCTAAACTGAAAGATTATGAATAATCTAAAATCGGACGGACTGCCTATTTTAGAGTGTTAAAGTATGGTAAAATATAAGTATAACTGTATATCGTGTGAAGGTGGGCTTGTTATTATCCCTTCTTTCCATTTGGAAGGAAAGGGGGTGATATAACATGGAATTTTTGTTTGAACTTTTAAAAGAAATTGCTAGAGCAGTTGTGCGTGAGGCTTCGGCATACGCACTGAAAAAGCAATTCGAAAAAAAAGGCAACAAAAAACCCACTCTTCGCCGCAAGCACAAGCGTGGGTCTAAAAAAAGATAATGCATAATAACAACCACCTTGACAGTAGCAGTTATGAGACGGGATGTTGACAGCATCTCGTCTTTTTTAGTTTATGCAATTCAGTTAAGTACTATACTTAATATATATCGGAAATGTATCCAATATATATAATCTACAGTAAACATACCATATATAATTTTTTTGGTCAATAAAACAAGCTGATCATGCTTCTATTTAAAGCATCTACGTATGAGAACCCCAAAAAATATTGGGGGTTCTCATACGTAAATAGCCTAAAGGAGACATGTCTCTTTGTTTCATTATACTATAAATAAAAAGAAAATTTAAACTTAAAATTCAATTCGAAGCATGATTTGTTTACTTTAATCTTTATAAAAAAGAAGGGATGGCATGAGCACACAAATAAAGGTAACACCAGAACAATTAAAACAAGCTGCTAAAACCGTAAAAAATCCGAAAGCTAGAGACCATTTGGCAATCTTCTATGCTTTTATTATCAAAACAATATTGATTCACCAACAATCGTATTCTGAGATCATGAAGAAGAAGACATAGAGGATGCAATCTATCCTATTTGCTCAACATTTACAGAATTGCTTGCTAGTCTACGTGATTTCGAAGAAATTTGAGGGTAATAAAAAACGGCCTAGAATTCTAGACCATTTTTTTTATGATTTACTAATTTTCCACCCATCATCCGTTTTCTCTAGTTCAATTACGATTACTTTTTTAGGATTACCTTTATATACAGCATCAACAGTTACTGTAGCAATTTCATTTTTCTCTTCAACTTTTCGAATTTTATAGCTTTTAAGATCTTTGCTAACTGATTTCATTAGGTCTGCATTTCCGCCTACAAAAGCAACAATTTTCTTTGCTTCAGGAGTGAATAACTCCCCAAAATCTTTTACATTTCCTTCTTTTGCATCTTCGAAATACGCTGTAGCAACTTCTTCGGGATCACGATTATTTCCACATGCTGCAAGTGCTGTAACTGATAAAGCCATTACCACCATTAACATGATTATACGCGTAAATTTGTTCTTCATTAAAACCACTCCTTATATATAACGTAATTTCAACTCTAAAAAAAAGGCTAAATCACTTGTATAAGTATATAATAATTAAAACTTTAAAACCGTATATTTTTAGATATTATTTTTATGATATTATATGTATTAAAATGAAGTGGAGCAGGGGGAATCTACCTATTACTATAATATTGATTTCCGTTATATACATTAGTATAATAATAAAGTCAGCGTTATAGGGGTATAACAGCATGCCCATCAACTTAAGGGCGAAAAAAACTGAACCTTCATTCAGCCAGGTCAAAACATTCTTAAAATAGAAGTATATTCTTAAAAATGCGTATAACAAATAAATCCTAACGGGTTTCGCTTTTTTTATTATGCAATCTTCTTTTGTTTTCTCAATCCATCATACTCATAGACAACACCCAGAATATCAAAGACAGTTTTCTTCTCATATTTGTGAGATTTTCGTCCATTCTTCTGTAGAAGATGGAACAAGCGGATTAGAATCCTTGTTATTTCTCGGGTGTTTTGCTGTATAGCTTGATAAAGAATGTGTAGGTGGTCTTGAATCATTCCAATGGCTTTATATTCACTTAATTCTCTTTTCTTCTTTTGTAAAATTAATTGTCGCATCTTAAACATAGTAGAAGAACATAGAAAAATAGCGATGAGTTTTCCATAAATGTGGAATTCTAATCGCTCTCGTTTGATATTTTGCCAATCATGAATTTGAAATAAGGATTTCCAAGTTTTAAAGATAATTTCAATCTGCCAGCGAAGAGAATAAAAATCATGTATTTGTTCCATGGGAACCCATTCCAAAGGTGTATTGGTAACATAAATGTTTATACCAGCTAAGCGTTTACTTTTCTCTGAGTACGTAATCCCCTTTTTACTTTCCGTATACACTTGTTTTTTCTTACGTTCTCGAAGTTGTTTTTCAGTTAATCTATATATAATAACTCGTGTAAATAGTTTTTTATCCTTTCCAATATAAGCTTCTGTTATTTCATGGACCTGTCCTGGTTTTAACGTATTCATAATGTGTTCTAAATCAACTTTGATGTATTGAGATTGTTTTTTTACTGTCCCATTTCGAAAGTATTCAGGAAACTCATTTTTAATATATACCATATTATTTAGTTTAAGCCGCGATATATAATACACGCCACGTTGGTCCATTTGATTTAAGTCATCCAGTGAATAATAGCCTAAATCTCGAATACATAAATCGCCAGGTCGTAATGTCTCTAAACATTCTGTTCCAAAGGTCTTATCATTGTTCTTCCCCAGTTCAACTTGAAAATTTAAAAACTGTCCGCTATGTAAATCATATTCTAATTGAATCTTTATACCCGCTGTTTGTGCACAACCACCTGACCCAGGATATACATTAGCTAAATATTTTGGTACTTGAAAAATCGTTGCATCTAAAATACGAATCCGTTGAAAATAGGTGGTTGAAGAGCTTGGAATCAATGAAGTTTCACAAATTTTATTTTTTAATAATATGGAGAAAATATGCTTTAAAAAGCAAACCGCCTTCTTATTGAAACGTTTATTGAGTCCTTCTGGACTCATAAGAGTTCCTGTAACAGCATGAAGTTGACTACACAGCCGAACTAATGAATCACTTGCAACACGTTGACTAACCCAGACACAGATAATAGCTAAATCATGACCTGAAAATTTACGCTTTCGTTGTACAAAATATAATTCCCTAGCAAGACTCTCTAAAAATGAAGGAGTAAGATATTGATGCAACTCTTCAGCAAATAACTGTAGTTCACCTTGAATCGAAAGATTCATAAAAAACGCCACCCTTTCTATATATTTCTACAAAAAGGATAGCGTTTTTAAGGTCAAATTAATATGAGATTATATTGGTTTAATAAAATCCTATAAATTCTCTTATAGAGTTTAACCTTTGGTAACCGTATTATAATTTATGAGGATTATTTTTTGTTAAATTTTTCAATTCGTTTTCTAGGGAAAGCTTAAGGCTTTTCTTTTTCTTTTCAATGGGTGTGATCTTATGAAAAGTTAACAAAGATAACATAGAGAATAATTTATAATATATCTCTGTAGATCCGTTCTTATTGTTTGAAATAATTTGCTCCATAGTATAGAATCTCCTTTTTTAACACAGTCCTATTTCTAATTTCAATACTTGGTTATTATTTTACCAATTTTTATTAAAATCTTCTACTTTACTAATTATTAATTCTTGATAACCTATATTCTAATTCTATATTTATCTTTAACAGTGCAATTTTTTCGTTTGGGGGATACTTCAAAATGTTAAGTTGATGGGCATGGGGTATAACGGACAACATTCTTTTTTAAAATCATAAAATCGGATTCCCTTATCTTTTGGGAACTATAAGCATAATCATAAAAATTAGAGTTAAGGTTTTCTTTATATAGATTACTCCCGTGAAAACCTCCCGAAAATTTACAGTAGCTCCATACAAAACACATCTATAAATATATAATATATTTATAGATGCTAACATTAAGAAAAAGCGTTGAATACTGATTTAAGAGTGTACTATTTATCTATTTACAATGCAGTAAAGCAGTAGTAAAAATTAAGTGGGCGAAGTAGAAGAGAGGATGATTAACAATGGGACAAGTCTTTATTGATGAAAAAGGACCACAAGAAACAATCAGAATTCCAAATACATACCGTGACGATAGAAGAATAAATCTCGGTGATGATTTAATGCGTTCTTATGTAGCTGATGTACTTTATATTCCAGAAAATTCTCTAGAAAATGTTAACAAAAAATATCTGGAACTGGTTGAAAACTATAGAAACGGACAAAAAAATAAAGTTGAGAAAGAACTAAAAGGAATTGATATTCTAAAAGGAAACTTCAATTTCGGTGCTGCAAGTATGAAAGAAGCAAATAGTAGTTTTTATCTAAATTTATTTAACATGCTACTAGATGCGAATACCTCTAACTTACTATTTTCAGTAAATAAAATGTCTATGGTTATTGATGATGGGCTTACACAGTGGATTCTCCAACTGGAAGCAAAAAAATTTATTGATTCCGCTATTTTGTTTAAATACAGTCTCACAAAGTATTGTGAATTAGAAGCATCTGAAGCGGTTATTAGAAATCTATTTGATCCAGAAAAAACAATCAATGAAATATTATACTCTATTCAAAAAGATTTGAAAGAGTTTGTGGCAAAACATAAAAATATTTCTAGAATGAGGAACCAAATAGCATATTATAAAGGACATAGGGAATGGGAAAATTCCGCACACTTCAGAAAAGGATACAGAATTAATCTATGCAATTATTATAGTAGTTTTGGGATCACTTTTAGGTATTTTAATAACAAGAGGTGCTTTGAAAAAAGCGAAAAATTCAACCAGTAGCATTAGTGAAGTATATATAAAAAAATATGCCAAACCGAGGGCGGAACACTATTCCTTTTTTATTTGAGATTTTATAATTAAAAAAGGATGCGTGCATTTATTATTTAAAAGTAGATGTAGTCACCATTGCAAAACCTTATATTTTGTATAACATAATGTTATTATATTATTTTTTAGGAGATGACTAATCATGGTTGTTTTTTGTTATTATTCAATTTTGTATTTTTGTACTGTAACGTTCGGAGTTCAAATTATTTATTTTACAGAACCATTCTTTACAATGTTTATGGCTCCAGATTCAATAGAGATATTTATTTGTATGCTGATAATGTCTAGTGCACTGTCAATTATACTATATTTATATTTGGATTTATGATTCAGAAACATTTTTAAAACGATTTTATCAGGTTCACTTTTTTGCTACGTACATTTCAGGAGCATTTTCACTAGTAATGGTAGGAGAAACAACTTTAAAAGCACGGGGATTCAAAATTGTTACAGTTGATGGTAATACAAAAGTTACTTATCTTATATTACTTTTTATTGCGCTATCCAATAATGCTTTTTATAAAGCTTTTGAAAGCACTATTGGTGAAAAACTCGAATTCAGAAGTGGAAAAATGAAAAGTAGAATCAAAAAGATAAAGAATAAATTAGGTTATTTTAAAGGTGCATAAATTAAAGGGTTAATATTAAATCTACAGGTAGATATGTCGTGAAAGTCTATTAGTTATACAGAATTTCACGGTATAAGCTCTTTATATTCATAAATGTTATTGATATCCAATGTCCTATAGTCATCTGTATTTTTTCTATAATTTCTAAACCAAGTTCTTTAAGTTGACACTTTAAATTTAGAAATTCATTTTTAAGCATGTAGTAAGTGGATTTCTGTTTTTTAGGAAATGGAAATAAACCCGAAATAAAAGCAGCGCGATTGATAAGAAAAATCAAACTATATGGATGAAAATGGTATTGATTGATAGAATAGATGTAAATATATTAATAAAATGGTGCAAATATTTTTAGAATAAAATTAGAATTGAATATAGAAAGGAGCGATTGTATGGAGGGGAATTTGATGCAATTAAAAGAAGCTTATCGTGAAAACAAAATAGTTCCTTTTATCAGGGCTGGATTATCAGTACCCTTTATTATCCCGACAGGGGAAGATTTGATGCATGGCTTCCCAAACTACTTAATATAGAAGTTGCTGTTTTATACGACTTAAATCCCAACATTGAACGCACACGTTTCTTGATAAAACGATAATCTTGTTCCGCTATATTATTGAGATATCTAACTACCTTAGTTGTTTTCCTTTAGGCATATGTTTCTCTTCTTTCAACTCTTGTATCGCTACAGGATAGGCAGGGTTCTTATCTACTGTTATTAAAAATATCGCTTGATTTAAATGTGATATACACAAAAGGGATAAAGATGAATAATTGTCATTTTATGTATCATTTAACTTCATAAATACATAGACCTTTCGAATTAGATATGAATTGTTGGGGAAAGGTTTTCCTTCAAGATAATGTAATTCCCGCAATCCATTTTAATCATTATATTAACATTAATGAATTAACAAGAATGAGAGCATCTTACACAAGATTAAATTGGGTTAGTTCTGTAAATCTATAAAATTTAGGTTTTTAGATTCTTGTCCCATCCAATAATCTAAAAACGAAAGTTTAGACTTTCTTGTCTAAATAGTTTGGAGTTTCTTGTCCTTGTACAAATGAATAATTTAAGAGGTGTAAAAAGACACTAAAGTGGATACTTTTTCACATACAGACAACAACCAAGTGGGTACTTTTTAAAACTAGCTGCAAACACAATGAAATTTTAACTACTATACGTTGAATTTTTAGGAGCTGGTTTCAATTTTAATATCTACCTCCTATATCAGATCTATTAATATAAATTTGAAATAAAAAGGGATTCGATAAGTTTTTGTAGAATATATAAAGGTTAAATTTCTGACTTTCAATAAAGCTGCTTAACAGTAGACTAAATAAATGAAAAACAATATATTTATAGGTTAGTAACCAGATCTTGTTAAGTCGTATGTACTATTTTTAGTTTAGCGTTGCCCAGAATGTACACCAATTAATCTCACGAATTACAAGAAAACTATTA
>NZ_QOZW01000010.1:0-348271 GCF_008368885.1 Bacillus sp. BPN334
GTTGCCCCTGTTATTCCTGTTATTCCTGTTATTCCTGTTGCTCCCGTCGGACCCGTTGAACCTGTTATTCCCGTCGCTCCTGTTGGACCTGTTGCTCCCGTTATTCCTGTCGCTCCTGTTGGACCTGTTGCTCCCGTTATTCCCGTCGCTCCTGTTGGACCTGTGTCACCTGTTGGACCCGTTGCTCCCGTTGGGCCTGTGTCACCTGTTGGGCCCGTTGCTCCCGTCGGACCTGTTGGGCCAAGCTTAGGAACTGTTCCATCACAACTAAAACAGCATGAATCAACATGTACACCATTTTGATTATTACATCCACAATATCCATTTATATTATTGCCCCATGAAGACATGTTGATCACTTCCTTTACATTCGATCTTTTAAGTACAATCACCGAATTAGAAAACACCTATCTAAATAACAAAGAAATACTTTACCTAGTAGATACACACAGATTTATTCCATACATTCTAGTAAGTATTACATGCGATTCGCTCTCCTTTTGCTTGTACTTTCGCCCCATCTCCACAGATTATTAACCATACACATTACACTTTCGTACACAGCCAAGTCCCCATTTAAACTCCCCCATATTCACCAATTTTTTTAGTAAAGAGGCTTATTCTTCATAAATAGCGACTATAGTATATAAAAATCCGTATAATTTGTTGTTTTTCGTCAAAATTTTAAAAAAATATTGACACTTAAAATATCCTCATAGTATGATTTGGGTGTTGTAATTGATAACCATTTTCACTTATGGCGCTAATTACAAAAAACACTTAATTTGGGGGCAGAAGATGAAGAAAATTCTCAGTATTTTCATAGTAGTTCTTCTATTCGCTGTTGGATGCGGACAGCAAAAAGAGGAGAAAAAAGAAACAAAGACAGACGATAAAAAGCAAGCTATAACAATTAAGCACGCTGAAGGGGAAACAAAGTTAGATAAACCAGCGAAAAAAGTTGTTGTACTTGAGTGGGTATATTCAGAAGACTTATTAGCACTTGGTGTTCAGCCAGTAGGGATGGCAGACATTAAGAATTATAATAAATGGGTAAATACAGCAACAAAACCAGGTAAAGATGTTGTAGACGTAGGGACACGTCAACAACCAAACTTAGAAGAAATTAGCCGTCTAAAACCAGATTTAATTATCACAGCTTCATTCCGTAGTAAAGCTATTAAAAACGAATTAGAGCAAATTGCACCAACAGTTATGTTTGATCCATCAACAAGTAATAACGATCACTTTGCTGAAATGACAGAAACATTTAAACAAATCGCAAAAGCAGTTGGAAGAGAAGAAGAAGGTAAAAAAGTATTAGCTGATATGGATAAAGTATTCGCTGATGCAAAAGCAAAAATTGAAAAAGCAGACTTAAAAGATAAAAACATCGCAATGGTACAAGCATTTACAGCTAAAAACGTACCAACATTCCGTATATTGACTGACAATTCTACAGCTTTACAAGTTACAAAAAAATTAGGTTTAACAAACACTTTTGAAGCTGGGAAATCAGAGGCAGATGGTTTCAAACAAACAACTGTAGAATCATTACAAAGTGTACAAGATTCAAACTTCATTTACATTGTGGCGGATGATGATAACATTTTTGACACGCAACTAAAAGGGAATCCTGCTTGGGAAGGGTTAAATTTCAAAAAAGAAGACAAAATGTATAAATTAAAAGGCGACACTTGGATTTTCGGTGGTCCTGAATCTGCAAAATCTTTAGCAACACAAGTAGCAGATGTAATGACAGCGAAGAAGTGATTCAGCGATGAATAGCTTCCAACATACACTTCGAGCAAGTCTTGTATTCGGAGGAGGAGCAGCTCTCTTGCTCCTCCTTTTCTTTATTCATATCGGACAAGGTCAAGCAAACATTTCCTATAGTATGATTATTGATGCTCTTATCTCACCGAACCAATCACTAGAGCATCAAACTTTAATTATGCTTCGATTACCTAGGGCCGTAATTGCCATTTTAGCTGGAGGTGCTCTTGCTGCATCTGGGGTCATTTTACAAACATTAACGAAAAATCCACTTGCTGAATCCAGTACAATGGGTATTCACTCTGGCGCATATTTCTTTCTAGTAGCGGCTACAATTTTCTTACCAAAAGGTCTGCAAATTAATTCACTTCTTTTCACATTTATCGGCGGTGCTATTACTGCTTTATTTGTATACCGTATTTCTGGTGGAAAAAAGGGAACCCCACTTAGAATGGCACTAGCTGGTATGGTCGTTACATTAATGCTTTCTGCCTTTACCGGAACGATGCAGCTTTTCTATGAAAATGAAACAGCTGGTTTATTTTTATGGGGAGCTGGATCTCTTATTCAAAATAACTGGGATGGCGTTCAATTTGCTTTTCCATTTATCATTATTTCTTTCCTAGTTTTACTATTTATGTCTCGTAAACTCAACATTCTCTTACTTGGTGATGATGTCGCTGTTTCTCTTGGTGAAAAAACAGCAGTAACACGTCTTATCGCCTTCATTGCTGCGATCTTTTTAACAGCAGTAATTGTAACTGTTGTTGGACCAATTGGATTTGTCGGCTTAGTTGCACCACATTTAATGCGTCTTATTGGCTACCGTCAACACTTTACTCTCCTTCTCTCTTCTTTCTTATGGGGAGCTGTACTATTACTTGGAGCTGATGTCGTTGGTAGACTAATAGATCCAACTGGGGCTGAACTTCCTGTCGGAGCAGTCACGGCAATGATTGGATCACCTTGGCTTATTTATTTAGTGTATCGAATGATGAAATCGAAACAATATATGAATGATAACGGAGCGAATGCAGCTGGAGCTAGTTCTCGCTATTACTCTTATAAAAAGGTAATCATTATCTCTATCACACTTTGCATTGTGACAATTGCTCTTGGTGTTACAATCGGTAGTAACGCTTATATCGAAAGTATTACAAATGTTATATCAGGACAATTAACACAATTTGATAAAAATATGATGATGAACCTTCGTTTACCAAGAATGCTCGTTGCTGCTATTGCTGGCGCATGCCTTGCAATAAGTGGGCTTGTTTTCCAAGGTATATTACGAAACCCACTCGCCGATCCTTCTATTATTGGTATTTCATCGGGAGCTGGTGTTGGTGCTTTAACTATTATGTATGTCTTTCCCGCACTTCCTGGTTTCTTCCTACCAATTGGTGCATTTATCGGCGGACTACTTGCAGTTGGAATTGTCCTCTTCTTCTCGTGGAAATCAGGATTTAGCCCAACAGCCCTTGCTTTAATAGGAATTGGTATTTCAGCTCTCGGTTCAGCGATTATTCAAATCTTTATCGTTAGAGCAAATTTGAACGTTGCTGCTGCTTTAACATGGCTATCAGGTAGCACGTATGCAAGAGGATGGAATCACTTAGAAAATATCATTCTATATCCATCGCTAATTCTTGTATTCATTATCTTTTTCTTAATAAAACAACTTGATGTTCTCGTACTTGGAGACGATTTAGCAACGGGACTCGGGCAACCAGTAAATAAAACGCGCCTTGCCCTCATTGTGTTAGCAACACTACTTGCATCTGTAAATATCGCAGCTGTCGGTACGATTGCCTTTCTAGGTCTTGTTGCGCCACACTTAGCACGAATCGTCGTTGGTATGAATCATCAAAGATTATTCGTTTGCTCCGCACTATTTGGAGCAATCCTTCTTTCCATTGCTGATTTACTCGGACGAACAATTGCATACCCGAAAGAAATCCCTTCTGGTCTTGTCGTTGCTGTACTTGGAGCACCTTATTTCTTATGGTTGATGAGGAAAAATGGGAAGAAGGTTGGTTAAAAAAAGAGGCTTCTTAATATGAGAAGCCTCTTTTTTATTTGTTCTGATAGGTTAAAAGGAAACTATCTTTTTTTCACGAATGTAACCTATGAACATAACTAGGAGGGATAAATATGTACCAAACTATTGAAGGCTTTCTACAATCATGGACATACGAGGCTGAGTCTACTCAAAAGATGCTCGATGCATTAACAGATGAATCTTTGTCACAAGAAATTGCACCTGAGCACTGGACATTAGGCAGAGTTGCTTGGCATATCGTGACGGCAATTCCTGTTATACTATCTGGCACAGGGCTTAAGTTTGAAGGAGAAACGAAAGATTATCCTGTTCCACCTTCTGCAACAACAATTGCTGATCAATATCGTAAAGTGAATGCAGCTTTTGTTGAAACGCTTCAAAGTGAATGGACTGATAAAGACTTAGCTACTATTAATGACTTCTTTGGTCGCCCTATGCCGAATTCTATATTTTTAATGACACTCATTAATCATCAAAATCACCACCGCGGGCAGCTGACTGTTTTAATGCGTCAAGCTGGCTTAAAAGTCCCTGGCGTATATGGTCCTGCAAAAGAAGAATGGGCTGCTACTGGAATGGAAGCTCCCCAAATGTAACGACAGAAAAAGACAAGGTGTTTATGCACCTTGTCTTTTTCTGTAACTTGTTTCATGTGAAACTATTTTCTACTAAATGGTATTTTATGAGAAAATACGTTAAGATAAATTCATATTAATTGGAGGGAACTAAATTGAATACAAAAAACAAAAAAATAACAATAAGAACTCTCTTACTAACTTCGATCATTGGAGTTATCGGTGTATCTCTTTATTTCACAAGTTATGGTACCCCTTGGGGAAAACAAACAGCTATTACGGAATCAAAAGAATATATTACAAAATACTTTGATCTAGATGCGGAAGTCAAAAATACTTCTTACGATGCTAAAATGAATAGCTATGCAATCTCCTTTGAGACAAGTAGAGACGGAGAGTTTACTATCGAATATAAAAGCCCTAATAACTTTAACATTTCTTCAGGAGTTCAAGAATATTTGAGCAAACACTCCAAATTTACAGAGTAGTAACGAAGCATACATATACAAAAAAAAGTTGGTGTAACGCCAACTCTTTTTTCTTATTCTTGTCATACAGTTACATCTTCCCTCTCTATATTTTTAATTCCGTAATATGCAATCGCAACTCCAATTGCTGCCAACGCTAGCTGAAGGGGAAGAAAAGTTGCTGTAGAAAACATTGGGGTGTTATTAATTGCAATTGATACAACGATAAGAGATGAAACAATTGTAGTTGGCACTGAACGTTTACGCATTCCGAAATATAGAGGGATTAAACTTATTCCAGCAGTGGAAATGGCTAAAGGAACAAGGTTTATCCCTTCTTGCGTCAATTGATCTACTGTGAATGAATTAGGAAGAATTGAAAAATAGTTATCTATCCCAAAGAAAACTCCTACTACTAAAATGTTAGATAAAATAACTGTTATAAATGTTACTATCGCTGTAATAGCCAACTTACTAGCCATCATTTTCTTTCGGTTAATTGGATAAGAAAACATGAGTAGTATTGTTTTAGTTTTAGTTTTATATTCACTAATTATTAACCTTGCGATTAACACACTACCAAAAATAATAAATGTTGCCCTTACTACTGTACTGGCCATCAACAAAATTGTCTGTGGATCCCTCATTTCCAGATCACCTTCTACTTGAGCAACGATGCTCGTAAAGATCATTAATGCCAGTATAGCGATATTTGCAATAATCGCTCCCCTCACATACCATCCAAGCTTAAACTTTTTCAATTCTAGCTTCATAAGACGTAGCATAATAGTCCTCCTTTCATTTACATTTTAATCGATATAAATCGCTCCTGTTTTACTTAAAATCTTCACTTCGTTTTTTGCATCACCAATGGTTCCCGCTTTTATTTTTTCTGTATTTTTATCTTTCTTAAGTCCATTTACATTCACCATTACGTCAGACGAATTACTTTTAGCCGTAAGTTTCAAAGAAGTCGGAACACCTTTATACCGTACGCCGATATCTCCTGATTTTGTTTCTACAAATAATGATTTTCCTTCTTTCATATCTTTCAGTAATACTTCCCCAGATGTTGAAGTGATGTTTATATTTGAGTTACTTACACTTGTTATATAGTTATCACCAGTCGTAGACTTTATATTTAATTCTTGTACTGAACTATCTTTTACAGCTAACTCTCCACTTTGCGATATGAATTCACCTTTCTCGGCTGATAGTCCTACAACCATTTCATCTCCAGACTCACTTTCTGTCACGATATTTTTCACTTCTATATCGCTTATTTTCACATCACCCGATTTATTATTTAATACAATTTTATCTATTTCTTTCTTCGGAATAGCTATACATATACTATTTTTCTTCCGAAACGTAAAACCATTAAAGAATCTGGTCACCTTTTGTTTTTGCTTAACTATAACTTTATTCCCTGCTTGTTCTATTTCGATGGGGTCTATCTCTTTATCTACTCGTTTACCTTGGGCGGAAATTACTATTTTGTTAGCGTCTGTACTTTTAAATTCAATATCCCAGTTTTCATTGTCCACTTCTATTTCTTTTATATGATTTATCTCAAAAGACTTTTCTTTCTTAAAATCTTTCCTCTGAAATGTCTTAAAACCAAAAATCACACTAGCAATTGTCAGAAATAAAATTGCAATTACTATTATTTTTTTCAACATTCATACTCCAGTTCGTTGTTGTTTTAACCTTGCTTCACGCCACATCGATCTTGTCGATTTTACGATATGATAGATAACTGATGAAAATTCCTAATAAACAGAACACTATTGGGATAGCTATAAAATCAAACATACTTACTTGACCGTTTCCAGAACCAACGTTACTGTTCATCATCATCCCAATTATTACTGCAGAAGTAATTGTTGTCGGTGTTGATTTCTTTCTCATCCCAAAAAATAAAGGAATTAAACTTATACCAGATATCATAAATGCATTTATAAAGGTAGCTGGAACGGTAGCTATTATTTCCCCCATTGTAACAGGCGTTTCAAGTAGTCCCATTATTGGATTCATACAGAATATGAGCAAACTAATAATGAATGTTGCGATTATCGTGCTCACAAAGCAAAAACTAAAAACAATTGCTAATTTCGCTCTCATTAGCATTTTCCTTTGCAGTGGGTACATAAATAGTAGCTGTATTGTTTTGTTCTTGTATTCATCAATCACTAAACGTGATAAAATAACCGATGCAAAAATAATAAATGTAATTCTAATAAAAATATTTGCTAAAGACATGTATTCCATATAGCTAGAGAACATCAAACCATCCTCTACTTTAGTTCCCCATACCATAAGACTTACCGCAGCAAAAATTGCTATAATACAAATCGCTACTCCTTTAAAATAACTAGATAATTTATGTTTTTTCCATTCGAGCTTCATTAATTTAAACATATAAACCACGCCTCCATTCTTTATATAACTGTCTCTACACTGCTAACATTCTAATTCCAGCAGTAATTACGCTTAACATTCCTATCACTAGTAAAATTAACAACCATTTCCGCTCTGGTTTCCTATAATAGAAAATCCCACTTATGAACATTACGATCAATCCACTTACTAGATTCATTAACAATCCATTAAGCATGAATGCCTTCTCCATCCATTACATTTAAGAAATATTCTTCTAAGGAACTATGTTTCTTATTAATACTTTCAATTTCTACATCGTTCATAATAAGCGCTTTTGAAATAGCTTGCTGTGTCGCTGCCAATTCATACACACGAATCATATTTCCACTCATTATTTTGTAATTTTTTATACCGAGTTTATCTTCTAAAATATAAGCTGCACGCTTCACATCAGGAACAGTAATTTCGATGTACTCTGTTTGTTTTCCGTTAATACTCTTCATTGAAACTTCTTTTATTAGTTTTCCATTTTGAATTACACCAATTGTATCCGCCATTTGTTCCATCTCGCCTAAAATATGACTAGAAACTAATAACGTAATACCATATTCTTTGCAGAGCATTTTAAATAAGTCTCGTAATTCTTTAATACCAATTGGATCTAAACCGTTAATCGGTTCATCTAAAATGAGTAATTCTGGCTTTGTCATGATCGCCCTTGCAATACCCAGTCGTTGCTTCATACCTAATGAAAAATCTTTTACTTTTTTATCATCTATACCGTGCAGTTTCACTAAATGTAAAGCATGATCAATTGCGCTCTTGTCGTAATACCCCATATATTCACAATGTAATTCTAGGTTTTCCTTCGCCGTTAATTTATCATAAAAGATTGGATATTCGATAATTGTCCCCATGCGCTTTAACAATTCATAAGATGTATCCGTTAACTTCTCACCAAAAATTTCAATATCACCGCTCGTCGGTTTTATTAAATTTGTGATCATTTTCATAATCGTTGTTTTACCTGCACCATTCGGTCCTAAGAAACCGTATATCTCTCCTTTTTTCACATGCATGTTAACGCTAGAAATAACTTCTTTCCCTTTAAACACTTTCGTTAGCTGATTCGTTTTTAATATATATGTCATGTCATTTTCTCCTTTCGCACTACTTTATATTTCTATAATAGACAACGGAAATCTCTTTTTTCTTACCCGTTCCTTACAAATTCCTTACGCTGAAAAAAAGCTTGTAGAATTTACTTCTCTACAAGCTAAAACAGCATCTTTTTTAATACAACTGTAAAAATTGTTTTTTCATACGGCTTACTAGAAAGATGTATTTCTCCGTCCATCGCTTCCACAAGCCTTTTCGTAATCGTTAATCCTAGACCGCTTCCTTGATACAATCTATTTCTTGAATCTTCAAGTGTGTACATACGCTCAAACACTTTATCAATATGAGATTCATCAATTCCTTTTCCTGTATCCCATACATCTATATAAACACTCGTTTCATCATCTCTTAGTGTCATCCCAAGTGTCTTTCCATCGTCTCCATATGTAATTGCATTTGATATTAAATTATTTAATACTCTACCTAATACTTCTACATTTCCAAGTGCATATATATTTCTTTCTGGTATATCAATATGAACTTGAAATCCTTTCGTCGTCACCAAATCATAAAAAGATAAAATCTTCTCGCGACAAACTTCATTCATATTTATTTTTGTCATCTCAATTGCCTTGTCACCAGATTCTAATTTTGCTAAATCAAAAAACTTATGAATCAGTTCCATTACTTCTAGTGTTTTTACATGCACCTTTTCAAGTAATATTTGCTGCTCTTCTTTATTTATCGTTTTATCCTTATTTAACATTTCTGTATATCCAAGAATAACTGTTAATGGCGTCTTTAAATCATGTGAAATATTGGAAAGCATTTTTCTCATCGAAATTTCTACTTTCGCATGATCTGCATTCGTTTTCTGTTTTGCAGCTAATAATTGATTAATTGCCACTAATAATTTTTGCAATTCTAGATCATCTGTCATAACGAGTAACTTCTCGCCTGTTTGTTCATTTACAATACTTTCTAACTTTTTGTATGTGTATCGTAAATTTTTGCTACTGTTTTCCCTCATTTTATACTGTATGTAAATGACACATAACAATATAAAAATAATACCTATTAACAAATTGACCATATTACATCACTTCCAACTTATAGCCGATGCCCCATAACGTTTTAATATACTCTGGATTAGATGGATCACTTTCAATTTTCTCGCGCAATCTTCTCATATGAACATTTATAACATTATCATCACCGTAATACTCTTCGTTCCAAACTAACGTATATATTTGCGCTTTTGTAAATACACGATTTTGATTCTTTACGAATAGCTTTAAAATCTCAAATTCTTTTAAAGTCAGTTTGAGGGGCTTTCCGTTTTTTTCAACCGTAAAATTAATTGGATCAATTGCTAAATCACCAATTTGAATCATCTTTTCTGTTGTTTCTGTAGCCGAATATTTCGTAGACCTCCGAATACCCGCTTTTACACGTGCAGCCAATTCAATCATAGAAAATGGCTTACAAATGTAATCATCTGCTCCCAGTCCTAATCCAACAGCTTTATCAACATCTGTATCTTTTGCCGACATCATTAAAATCGGAACGGCACTCTTCTCACGAATAATACGTACAACCTCTAAGCCATCTAACTTTGGCATCATTATATCAAGGATAACTAAATCAAAGGATGATTTAAAAAATGCTTGCACCCCTTCTTCTCCGTCAGACGCAATTGTAACTTGAAAATCTTCTTTTATTAAATACTTTTCCACCATCTCTTGAATTGAAATATCATCTTCAACTAATAAAATATGATGTGACATATGTCTATCCCCTTTTTTTACAAACATTAGCATTTCAATTGTATCGTAACGAATGAATACTGGAAAGAATTATATGAATTTTCAAACCAACTTCCCTTCCTTCCTTAACAATGATATGATAAAATTCACTACTATTGTTCATAATTAACTTTATATAAAGGAGACTTATCATGTCAGAAAACAAAAAAGTAAGCTTAGCTGATTTAATGCGTGAACAACTTGCAAAGAAAAAGCAAGGAAATGGAAATGGTTCAAATAATACAAATCAAAGCCAAGCAACGAAAAAATTACAAAACCAACAAACGAAGAAAACAAACAACCAACGTAGACGTACAGGTGTATAAATGAACGGACAAAAACGTTCTAATATCGCACCCGGTCTTGAAGTTGATATTGTATTAAAACAAGATCAACGCACCGGTAAATTAACACGTGGAATTGTAAAAGATATTTTAACAAACTCCCCTTCTCATCCGCATGGCATTAAAGTACGATTGCAGGACGGGCAAGTCGGTAGAGTACAAAATATCGTTCAATAAGAAAAGGAGCTCAAGTAAACTCGAGCTCCTTTTTCTTTATTATCCTTTAATTTTCTCAATGAAAACTACTTTTAAATAGTCTCCCTCTTTAAATTGATCAATGGTACGAAAATCTTCTGGTAAAGAATGTTCTTCTAATATTTTGTATTTACCATTCATTTCTTTAAAGGCTGTATCAATAAATCCTTTAAATTTTTTCATATCGAATGCGCTACAATTTGTAGAGGCAACGATAATCCCGTTATTTTCTGTAATCGCAATTGTTTCTTTTAATAAGTTTTTATAATCTTTCGCTGCACTAAATGTATATTTTTTTGAGCGTGCAAAGCTTGGAGGATCAAGTACAACCATATCAAATTTCATCTTTTTCTTCGCTGCATATTTGAAGTAAAGAAAGACATCTTCTACAATAATATCTTGCGCTTCATAATCAACTTCATTTACACTAAACTGCTCAATCGTTTTACTTAAACTACGATTTGCAAGGTCGACACTCGTCGTTTTGCTCGCTCCGCCAAGCGCTGCAAATACAGAGAAAGCACCTGTATAAGAGAACATATTCAACACTGTTCTCCCTGTCGCATATTTATCACGAATTTGTTTTCGAACGTTACGCTGATCTAAAAATACACCAACCATCGCTCCGTCATTTAAATAAACAGCAAAGTTCACACCATTTTCTTTTACGATAAGCGGGAACTCGCCGCGCTCTCCTGCTACGAAATCATCGCCTTCAATGTATTTCCCTTTCGTATCAAAACGCTTTTTCTCATAAATACCTTTAAAGTTTGCTACTTTTTGAAGAGCTGCTATAATCTCATCTCTGAAAGTATAAATCCCTTCACTATACCAACTGACTACATAATAGCCGTCATAATAATCGATAATTAAGCCTCCAAGACCATCACCTTCACCATTTAGGGCACGGAATGCTGTCGTATCACCTGATTTGTAAAATTGCTTTCGTTTATGTAAGGCAGATTTTATTTTACTTTCAAAGAAAGATTGATTAATTTGTTCACTCTCTTTTCTCGTTAAAATCCAGCCGTATCCTTTATTTTGTTTTCCATAATAACCTTTTCCGACAAAATTGTTCTTCTCATCTACTACTTTAATGATTGTTCCTTCTTCCTGAACATCATTTAAATTTTGAATCGCATCTTTTAAAATAAGCGGATATCCGCTTTTAATTTCTTTTATAAATTTCGGTTTTATTTTTACAGTTACTTCTGATCGCATATAATAACTTCCTTTCCATTTGCATGCTTTCTCTATAGGAAGCATTTAAAAAACGAGCCTGAAAAAACAGCCTCGTTTCACTATACCATATTATTGCTTTGCTAGTACAACTCACTCATTCTCTCACTTAACCGCCACATATTTACTACATTTTGAAATGGAAATCTTACTGTCCAAAATAATAAAAAAACTTATTTATTTCACATTTACCATTGACAATGATAATGATTTTCATTATCATTTAATGTATATGAGTTCTCGAAAATAAAGGCTACATTTATAGGAGGAATAAAACATGATTATTGTTACAAATACAGCTAAAATTACAAAGGGAAATGGGCATAAATTAATTGAGCGTTTTAATAAAGTAGGTCAAGTCGAAACAATGCCAGGCTTTTTAGGATTAGAAGTTCTTTTAACGCAAAATACAGTTGATTATGATGAAGTAACAATTAGCACACGCTGGAATGCAAAAGAAGATTTCCAAGGTTGGACGAAGAGCTCAGCATTTAAAGATGCTCACTCACATCAAGGCGGGATGCCAGAATATATTCTTGATAATAAAATCACTTACTACAATGTTGAAGTTGTACGTATGCCAATGGCTGCAGCACAGTAAACATATTTCTTTTTTAAAGTATAGAATATGAGAAGCGTTACCACTTCTCATATTCTATACTTTTTTTACTGTCTCTTTACTAGTTTCGCATGCACGACTAACCTTCCTGCTTCCGGATCCAGTGCATAGTCACACGTCGAAAGTGTTACGATTTGATCACTTGCTGTCAATTTTGTATCCGTTTTGTACAGCGATTTTTCTTGAATTTTCTCCAAAAATGATGTGTATTCCGTATCATTGCTAAAATCCGTTTCAATGTAATAAAAATCAGTTGTTGTTGTATACACCGAGAACACTTCAAGATCATATCCTTCAAATAATGTATCGTAATATAATTTACGATGCGACATGAAGAACTCTTCATCTAACATTTTCTTTAAACTTCCAAACATAGAACCATCTTTCATACGGTGACCATATAAAATAGTATTTCGATTTTGAGATTTCACATCATTACGATAGTCCATAAAAATGCTGCCTGCTCTCATATCTTCACCTTTATAATTACGAAATAAATAGTAATCATTGTCTTTCGCCTGAACGATTGGATAATTAATTTGTGTATCGTCCATCGTAATCCATCCAACTATTTCTTGATTAATTTGCTGCAGAGCTTTGAACTGTTTACGTACTTCTCCGTCTTGTGATTGCTCTTCCATCGGACTCTTTTCATAAATGTTTTGTGCTTCGGCCATTACTTTACGATTTTCATAGTAATCCATGAAAATATCACCTAATTCATATACTGAATAGAAAAAGGTACCTAAAAAAACAACTGTAAGTATTCGTTGAAAAAAAGAATTCTTCTTCCGTTCTTTTTTACTACTCAAATCATCACCTCAAAACGGATTGTTCGCATATTTAAATACCCATTGGGACCATATACAACCCTGTATCTTCATCTTGCTTTACAACGACATCTACACCGTATATCGTCTTTATCATACTTTCTGTCACAACATCATTTGGCTTACCTTTCGTAACAATCTCGCCGTCTTTCATAACGATGATATGATCACTATAGCGAATCGCCTGATTGATATCATGTAATACCATAACGATTGTCAATCCATGTACTTCATTTAACTCTTTTACGAGCTCTAATATTTCAAGTTGATAATAAATATCTAAATATGTTGTCGGTTCATCTAAAAAGAGCATTGGTGTTTTCTGAGCTAGCGTCATGGCAATCCAAACCCGTTGTCTTTCTCCACCAGATAAAGCGTGAATCTCTTTATCACGTTTACTTAGCAAATTCGTACATGCTAAAGCCCTTTCGATTGCGTCTCTATCTTCATCAGTTTGCGAGGAAAAAATATTTTTATGAGGCATACGACCATAACTTGTTAATTTCTCTACCGTCATGTCTGCCGGTGCTTCATTTTGTTGATGGACAATGGCTAACTTTCTAGCAAACTCTTTCGGTTTATATTGACTAATCGCCTTCCCATCGAGTATTATCTCACCGCTACGAGGGTCGTGATTTCTTGACATCACACCAAGTAATGTCGATTTCCCGCAACCGTTTGGACCAATAATTGTTGTAATTTTACCAATTTCTATTTCACTACTAACCGACTTTAATCGATCCGTTACATTATCATACGAAAAGGTTACATTTTTAATTTCCATGAACTTTATCACTCTTTCTAAGCAAGAATATTAAGAATGGGCCACCAATCACTGCCATAATCGTCGCTGCTGGAATTTCGTTAGGTGGCACAATTAACCTTCCAATCGTATCCGCCGTCAAAATTAACAACGCTCCTGCAAGAGCAGAAAATGGAATTAATACTTTATGGTCCGAACCGACTAGTTGTCTTGAAATGTGCGGAACGAGTAATCCTACGAAAGCAATAACACCTGCAATCGCTGTTGATACTGCTGCTAAAAGTACTGCAATAGCAGAAATAATAAGACGAACTCTCGTCACGTGCAAACCTAAGTTTTTCGCAGTCTTATCTTGTAGCGATAATAAGTTACACCAAGCTCCTACAAACAGAGCAAGAATAAGACCTATTGTTCCATATGTAACCATTATTTCTACATCGCCCCACGTCTTCATCGTTATGTTAGAAGTCGTCGTTTGCTTAATACTCTTAATGAAGTATCCGCAAATTGTAATGAACGATTCATTTAATCCAGTGAACATTGCATTAATAGCTATACCAACTAAAATAATGCGAAGCGGACTTAACCCTGACTTCCATGAAAATGCATAAACGAGATAACATGCAAACGCACCACCTAAAAAGGCGAATACGGGTGTCCAGAAAAAAAATTGCGGAAATAACGTAATAATAACAAGTGTCATAAAACTTGCTCCAGAAGATATCCCGATTACCCCAGCATCAGCAAGTGGATTTTTCATAACAGCTTGAAAAAGCACACCTGAAACGGCCAGAGCTGCTCCAGTAAATAGTGCAATAATAATACGTGGGAAACGTAAATCTTTAATTACTTCCACATCTTCATTGGCCCCTGTAAATATCCCTTGTACAAGGTCCACTATCCCTATTTCTAAACTTCCTTTCGTCGCTGACAATGACGTCATAACAATAAGCAATGCAGTAACAATGAGGAAACTCCAAGTTTTTTTATTCATTCCACTCTTCCTTTATATTAAAATGCATCACGGATACATCATTTTTTTCAATTCATCTAACGCTTCAATTGCTGCTAAATTACCTGTCGTCCCAAATAAGCGCTCTTCTAAATCGTAAACACGGTTATTTTTAACTGCAGCGAAATGTTTCCAAATATCATTTGTTTTAAATTCTTTATCAAACATTTTCACAACTTCATCAGGCATACCATGAGCTGCTCGTAAAATAATATCTGGATCAGCTTTTTTTAAATACTCTGTATTAGAAGCTAAATACTCTACTTTCTCACCTTGTACAATGTTTTTACCACCTAATTGTTTCACTAAATCTCCAATATAAGAATGCTCTGTTGCTACTAAATAACTCCCCGGCACACCTAATAAAATAAGCACTGTCGGTTCTTTCTTTCCCTTTACTGCTTTTTGAATCGCTGTAACTTTGTTATCTAACTTCGTTACAACTGCTTCCGCCTGCTTTTCACGTCCATATTGCTTACCTAAATTACTAATGGTATTTTGCATGTTTTTTAAACTAGTTAAGTCTACAAAGTTTGCTTTCATGCCCACACCATCAAAAACTGGCTTTAATTCATATTCAAGTGTTGTCACGGATAATACTTCTGACGGCTTTAATGATTTTACCTTTTCCATATCAGGACTCATCGGATTCCCAACTTCAGGTAAACCTTTATATCTCTTTGGTAAATCTTTCGTACTTGTTGGAACACCAACTAAATCTACTTCTAACGCATCCATAATTTCAGTAACAGCGACTGTCGTGGAAACTACTCTCTCTTTACTCTCACTCTTTACCTGTTTTGCTGCTTCTTTTTTGGGCGTCGAGCATCCAGCTATACTCACTAATAGAATGATAGCCATTAGTACACTAGCAATTTTCTTCACTTTCAATCACCACTCCTTTCCAAACAATATGAAACAAGTCTTGATGCATGCGAACATGCATCAAGACTCCAAAATTACAATCTTCCTGCTCTATATTTACGAACTAATAAAGCAAGTGACCCAAGCAATAGCACCATGTATAAGCCTAGTTGTGCTGTATCTGCCGTTTTTGAGTTTTTCTCTTTTTTCGGATCATTTTTTTGGCCTTCTTTTTTCTTCTTATCATCTGCATTTCGGTTAAAATCAGGATTATCTACTTTTTTTATATTATCTACTTTCGGTGTAATCACTGGATTGTTCGGATCATTTTTCAGATCTTTTTTTGGATCCTCTTTAATCGTTCCTAACGCACCAATATTATTTGTATCAAATTGAATTTGGACATCGTAGAAATGATGGTAGTTCATTTCGTTGATATCAACTTTTACTTTTGCATTTAATTTTGCAAATAAATCACTTACTTCAAATTGCACTACTCTCGTATTTGCATTTTTATCTTCGCTTACTACTTTCGCATCAGCAAAAAGACTGTTATTTTCCGTTTGGAATTTTGTAATCCATGCACTATTTTTCAACGTCATCTCAATGTACTTTTTACCATCTTTAACGATTAATTTTGCCGGATGTACAGTATAGTCATGCATCTTTGAAAGCTCATTTGTTTTATCTTTTAACACTTTAAATGGAATATCATATTGACCATCTACTAAATTTTTCGGATCAACTATTACTTTTGGTTGATTATTTCCATCTTGGTTGTCACTTCCGCCTTGGTTGTCGTTTCCACTTTGGTTGTCGTTTCCACCTTGGTTACCTAAATCTTTAATACTATCTTGATCAAATACAAATTGAACATCGTAGAAATGGTGATAATTCATCGCATCAATATCTACTTTTACTTTTGCATTTAATTTTTTAAATAAATCATCTACTTCTAACTCTACTACTTTTGTATTTTGCTCTTTATTCTCACTTAACACTTTTGCATTAACAAAAGAACCATTCTTTTCAAACTCAAATTTTGTAATCCATGTACTGTTCGTTAATGTAAACGATACATACTTCTTACCGTCTTTCACTTTTAGTACAGCTGGACTCTTTGTATATGTGTTCATCATTGAAATTTCTTCTGTTTTATCTTTTAGAACTTTAAAGCCAATGCTGTATTCACCATCTTTTAGTGCTTTTGGATCAATGGTTGTGTTATTACCTTGGTTATTGTTTCCGCCTTGGTTATCGTTTCCGCCTTGGTTATCTAACGGTTTAATGCTACCTTTATCAAATGCAAATTGAATGTCGTAGAAATGATGATAATTCATTGAATCGATATCTACTTTTACTTTTGCATTTAACTTTTTAGATAAATCGTCTACTTCTACTTCCACTACGCGTGTATCGGCTTTTTTATCTTCACTTAATACACTCGCATTAACAAACGAACCATTTTTCTCAAATTCAAACTTTGTAATCCATGCACTATTCGTTAATGTGAATGATACATATTTTTTACCATCTTTCACTTTTAACACACCTGGACTCTTTGTATACGTGTTCATCATTGAAATTTCTTCTGTTTGATCTTTTAAAGCTTTGAAATTGATGCTGTATTCACCGTCTTTCATTGTTTCAGCATCTGGTTTTTCTACTTCCGGCTTTTTATCACCGTCTGGTTGCTTTTCTTCGTTCTTAATCGGCTCAAGTTTATCTTGATTAAATTGAAGTTGTAATTCATGCGTTTGTTTATAATTTTGTGATGCCACTTCAATAAATACTTTTGTATTCAACTTGTTAGATAAACTGTCTACTTCAAATTCTACTACTCTTGTATTTTTCTCTTTATCTTCACTTACTACTTTCGCATCAACAAATGAACCCTCTTTTTCTGTTTGGAAATTTTTAATTGATGCGTTATCTGTTAATGTTACAGTCGCTTTTTTCTTACCGTTTTCTACTTTTAATACTGCTGGACTTATTAGCTTGTCTTTCATTCTAGATTCTTCATCTGTCTTATCTTTTAATACTTTAAATGGAATACTGTACTCTCCATCTTTAATTGTTTCAATTTCTGGTTTTTCTACTTCCGGCTTTTTATCTCCATCCGGTTGTTTCTCTTCATTTTTAATTTGTTCAAGTTTATCTTGTTCAAATAAAAGTTGTACATTATGTGTTTGCTTGTAACCTTGTGATGCCACTTCAATAAATACTTTTGTATTTATTTTTTTAGATAAATCGTCTACTTCAAATTCTACTACTCTTGTATCTTTTTCTTTATCTTCACTCACTACTTTTGCATCAGCAAATGCGCCATCTTTTTCCGTTTGGAAATTTTTAATTAATGAACTACTTTTTAATGTTACAAACGCTTTTTTCTTACCGTTTTCTACTTTTAATACTCCTGGATTTACCATGTAAGTATTCATCTTAGATTCTTCGTCTGTTTGATCTTTTAACACTTTAAATGGAATACTGTACTCTCCATCTTTAATTGTGTTAGAATTTGGTTGTTGATCTGGGTCAGGCTTTTGGTCGGGCTTCTGACTTGGATCCGGATTTTCATTTGGATCTGGCTTATTAGCTGGGTCCTCTTTTTCATTTGGTTGTTCTACATGAATCGGTGTAATACTATTTTGATCAAATACAATGCGTACATCATAATCATGATGATAATTTAAAAAGTCTATGTCTACTTTTACTTTCGCATTTAATACTTTCTCTACATCGTCCACTTCAAATTCTACTACTCTTGTATCTTTTTCTTTATCTTCACTAATTACATTTGTCGCAACAAACTGGCCATTTTTTTCTGTTTCAAACTTTGTAATCCATGAACTATGTTCTAACGTAAAGGATACCTTCTTCTTCCCATCCTTCACTTTTAAAGTTCCTGGACTTACAGAGTATTGATTCATCATAGATTCTTCATCTGATGTGTCCTTAAGAACTTTGAAACCGATTGAATATTCACCATCAGTCAACTGGGTAGCTGCTTGAACTGCAAGTGGTTGTAATGTTGATACGAATGTAAATACCATTAAAAACATAGCAACAATAATTTTTACATACCTGTTCAATGGAACGACTCTCCCTTTTGAAAATTTTTTAATTATTTAATACTGTTCCCATCAAATACAAAACGAATATCATATGAAGCGTTATAATTAATAATTGGGATATTAATTTTCACCTTGCCATTTAGTTTTTTTGACAAGTCAGCAACTTCAAATTCTACAACTCTAGTATTCTCTTTTGTATTTTCACTTAACACAGTAGCTTCTACGAATTGACCATTTTTTTCTACTTGTAAACTTTTAATAGAAGTACTATCTTTCACTTTGAATGAAACATATTGTTTTCCATCTTTAACTGTTAATGTTGCCGGACTTTCAAAATAACTATTCATTCTAGACGATTCATCTTTATCGCCTTTCCATACAGTAAAAGCAATATTATATTTTCCATCAGCTACTTTTGTAGCAGCCTTTGTATCTTGTGAACCTAGTGTTGCTATAAACGTAAATAAAACAGCAAATACGGCAATAATCATTTTAAATTGTTTAAACATATATTCATCACCCTTCAAAAGATTTATTTACTTAACTTCACTTTACGAATTAAGAAAACACCTGAAATAAGAATTAACGCTGCAAATAATCCGATGCGTGCTTCATCGCCTGTTTTTGGGTTATCTGTTTTTTCAGCTTTACCGCTTTCATTTGTTCCTTTGTTCGCCTCTTTATTTGCTTCTTTACTCTCTTCTTTCTTCACTTCTTCTTTTACTTTTGTATCTGTTTTTGTTTGATCATTATTCTTTGTTGCAGTAATTACTTTATTTTCTCCGCCTACCGCTTTTACATCTGCATCAAATGCAAAGCGAATTGTGTAGTTATGGTCATAATTTACGTTAGGTACAACAACATGAATTTTTGCAGCTGCTGGCTTAGATAAATCGTCTATTTTAAACTCTACAGTTCTTTTATCTGCTGATTCATCTTTACTAACAACTTTTGCATCAACAAAATTCCCGTTCTCAGGTGCTTTAAATTCTGTAATCCAAGCACTATGATTCATCGGAATTTGCACTCTCATCTCACCATTTTTTACAACTAACTTAGCTGGTTTTTCAAAATAATCATTTGCCATTGAAGCTGAATCATTTTCCGCTTTTTGAATGACATAGTTAATATCATAAGTACCGTCAGCTAGTTGTGCTGAAGCTTTCCCATATGGCATGACAAGAAAAGCTAGCATACATACGAACGTTATAATAAAAGCGGGTAATACAGAAATCTTTCTCATTTGGCTTACTTCCTCCTTGTTTATCTTTCATCCACACTTTTTTTGAAAATGATAATTATTCTCAATTTATAAGAAAAAAATAATAATCCTCTACCATTATTTAATTGTACTTTCTTTATGTACTGTAGACATTATTGATTATCATTCTCACTTGATGTTAAAAATAATATCCCCCTCTATTCCGTATAAAGAGCGATTCATATTTTAACATAAGTCCCTATCCCATTTGTTGATTATCATTCTCAATGAAACTCAAAAAAATAAAACTATCCATTTTCCTACTCTATCACCTCTATCTACAAAAATGATATCGTTATAGAAAACCTTATACCTTATACCTTTCACTCCTCACTTTCCTTCCAATATTTCCACAACTAAGTCAATCTTAGCCTACTCGTAAATTTTTTGTCAACTATATTACGTATAAAATTTTTAATATCTAAATTTCTCTATATACGGCTTTTTCTACAAAAAAAGAGGCTTTCTTTGATAGAAAGCCTCTTTCCTCTATTTTTCTACAGCAATTTCCTGCTTTTGAAACTTAGAAACTATATAACCAAATCCTATACCGATTATGCCTGGAACTAACCAGCCAATGCCTACACTATATAATGGAATCTTATCTAAAATAGGGGCTAGCGCTGCAATTTGAAGATTTGCATTATGCAATCCATCAAAGAAGCTAATTGCAAATGCGCCTACAATACCGCCTACATACATAGCTAATGGAAGACGAATATAGTTTTCAACAAGTGATAATACAATCAGTACGATACCAATTGGGTAAATTGCAATTAAAATCGGTAATGCTAATGCGTTTAACTGAGTTAACCCAAGGTTTGCTACCATAAATGCTAATACACAGAAGATGAAAACAACCTTTTGATAAGAAAGCTTTGGTAATAAGGAAGAAAAATATTCCCCACAAGCTGCAACAATACCTACAGAAGTTGTTAAACATGCCGCTGTAATTGCGATCCCTAATAATAAAGTTCCGTAACTACCAAATAAATGATTTACAACGTTTGTTAAAATAATTCCTCCGTTTGCCCCCATTCCAAGAGACACACTAGAAGCTCCCAGATAAGCAAGTGCTAAATAAACAAGTAGTAAACCGAGCGCTGCAATAAATCCTGCAAAGATTGTTACTTTTGCAATGCTGTTCTTATTTGTAACGCCTTTTGCTTTTAAAGCATTAATAACAACATTTCCGAAAACAAGTGCTGCAAGTCCATCTAAAGTTAAATATCCATCAATAAAACCTTTAAAGAGCGGAGCATTATATGCTTCTGTCGGTGCACCAAATTCTCCAATTGGTGTAATAATTGCTTTACCTACGATAATTGCTATAACAGCTAACAAAATTGGAGTTAATACTTTACCGATGCGGCCCACTAATTTCGATGGGTTTAAAGCTAAATAGAAAGTTACTGCAAAGAAAATGAATGTAAAGATAACAAGTGGATACGATTGACCAGCTATCTCACTTGGTAAAAACGGTGCAACACTCATTTCATAAGCAACTGTTCCTGTACGCGGAACACTTACGAATACGCCTAAACATAAATAAATTGCAGTGATAAAAACAAGTGCGAATACAGGGTGTACACGTCCCGCTAGCTCATTAATATCTCCCTTTAGAGCTATAACAATTACCCCTAATAAAGGTAATCCAACACCTGTTACGATAAAGCCAAATAACGCGATCCATACGTCTGTTCCAGCACCTTGCCCTAAAGCCGGCGGGAAAATCATATTACCTGCACCGAAAAATAGTGCAAACAACATTAAACTTATTGCAAACATCTCAGAAAACTTTAAAGATGATTTCATTTCTACTAACCTCCTAAATGATTTATTGACAAAATATTCTGAATTAAAACCCGTCATATGTCCTCTTTCAAGCATACTTCCCCGTAAAAGAACGCAAAAAACACCCGTCCCTAACAAAGGGACGAGTGTTGAAATCGTGGTTCCACCCTTATTCTAATAAAATGAATTTATAACAAAATAAGCTCATTTTATAGCTCGTGTAAATTGATAACGGTTTTATCCGCCAAGAATTACAATGCATCATGCAGTTCACTCTTGAAGTTTAGAGGTGGTAAGTTTGTCTTTCCGTATTAGGAAGCTCACAGCCTAGGCTTCCCTCTCTGAGAATCGTCAAAAACAACTCATGTCCTCATCATTACTTTTATAAAATATCTTGTCGAAACTTGTTGTTTTTTATTATATGGGCTATTTTTTAAAAAATCAATAGTTTTATTTTTTCTGACAAAAAAATATAGGGAGAAAATTTTCCCTCCCTATAACTGCCCTATTAATATTTCTAATTCCTCAGCTGTAACGCTCCGCCATTTTCCGACTTCTAGATCATCTAGCTCTATATTCATAATACGAATTCGTTTTAGCTTAGTTACAGTAAACCCGAAAGCACGGCTCATTCTACGAATTTGTCTGTTCATTCCTTGCGTTAAAACGATGCGAAATGTAAATTGATCCACTCTCGTCACTTTACATGGCTTCGTCATTCCATCTTTAATCTTTACACCGCTAGACATCTCATCAATAAACCAATCTGTAAATTGCTTATCAACCGTAACAATATATTCTTTCTCGTGTTCATGATCTCCGTGTAAAATTTGATTGGTAATCCCACCGTTATTCGTTAATAAAATTAATCCTTCCGACGCTTTATCTAATCGCCCAACAGGAAAGATACGCTCTGGGTAATTGATATAATCAATAATATTATCTTCAATATGCTCGGCTGCTGTACAAGTAATGCCAACTGGTTTATGAAAGGCAATATACACCTTTTCCTTCTCTTCTTTTGCAATAACCTGTCCATCAATCGTTACCACATCACCATCGCTCACGAGTGCACCGTGCGTACATATTTCGCCGTTAATCGCCACGCGTCCTGCTTTAATGAGACGGTCTGTTTCGCGTCTTGAGCAAGATTTTGCTTCGCTTATGTATTGGTTGATTTTCATAGCTTATTCCTTTTCATATATATTAAAAGCGTCAATCTATGGCAATATCATTATGCCACGATTGACGCTCGTTTACTTCGCAAAAACAACTAAATAAATAACCCCAATCACCAAAAATATTCCGCAACAAGCTAACAATACTTTTGCAAGTTTGTCCATAAACATATAGTGGTTCCCCTTTGTTTCGTTGTTTGCTATTTTAATTCGACAACTGTTACGCCTAGGCCTCCCTCGCCCATGTCACCGTAGCGGTAGTTTTTCACACCGCGATGTTTCTTCAAGTAATCTTGTACACCTTGGCGAAGCGCTCCTGTTCCTTTACCGTGAATAATTGATACGCGCGGATAGCTTGCAAGCTGTGCATCATCTAAATATTTTTCAACGCGCATCATTGCATCTTCATAACGTTCACCGCGAAGATCAAGCTCTAACGAAACGTGATAATCTCTACCCTTCACACTTGCAACTGCTTTTTTCTCAGTTTGCTTCGGTGTATTAATGTATTCCATATTGGATTCTTTCACTTTCATCTTCAGAATACCAATTTGTACGCTCCACTCTGTATCACTTACTTTTTCAAGTAATTGACCTTTTTGACCAAACGTTAACACTTTTACTTCATCACCTGCGCGTAATTGTTGTTTTGGCGCTGTGTTTTTCACGTTTACTTTTTGTTTCTTCACAAGCTCTGGCGCCGCACCTTCTAGACGGCTCTTTGCTTCAATAAGCTCATGGTCTTTCACGTTTATAAGCTGTGCTTTACGCAATTGACGAAGTTCTTGAATAATGCCTTCTGCTTCTTTCTTTGCAGCTTCGACTTTTTCTTCCCCTTCTTTTTGCGCTTTTAATAATTTTTCATCGCGCTCATCATTAAATTCAATAATTTCACGCTGTAATTCGCGATGCAGTTTTTCAGATTGCTTACGAAGTGCTTCGGCTTCGTTCCAGTCACGTTCTGCATTCTTTTGACTTTCTTCTAACTTCGCAATCATATTTTCAATTTTGTTTGTATCTGTACTAATGTGGTTACGAGCTTGATCAATCACGCGATCAGATAATCCAAGGCGCTTCGAAATTTCAAAGGCATTACTACGTCCTGGTACACCGATTAATAATTTATACGTTGGGCTTAATGTGTTCACGTCGAACTCAACGCTCGCATTAATAACTTTCTCACGGTTATATCCGTATGCTTTTAATTCTGGGTAATGCGTCGTAGCAACAACGCGAGCACCACGATTACATACTTCATCTAAAATTGAAATTGCTAATGCAGCCCCTTCTTGCGGGTCTGTTCCAGCACCTAATTCATCGAATAAAACTAAGCTTTCAAAATCAGCTTTTTCTAAAATATCAACAATATTCACCATATGTGAGGAGAACGTACTTAAACTTTGTTCAATCGATTGCTCATCACCGATATCGGCAAAGATATTTTTAAATACACAAATCTCTGATTCATCCATTACTGGAATGTGAAGGCCAGATTGCGCCATTAATACACAAATACCAACTGTTTTCAGCGTAACTGTTTTACCACCTGTATTCGGTCCTGTAATAACAATTGTCGTGAAATCTTTCCCTAACATAATGTTATTTGGCACGATAATTTCTGAATCAATAAGTGGATGACGTGCTTGTCTTAAATCCATATAGCGCTCGTTATTTACGATTGGTTTCGTTGCTTTTATACGCTTCGCATAAAAAGCTTTCGCAAAAATAAAGTCAAGATTCGCAACTACTTCTACATTAGATAAAACGATATCCGCTTCTACTGCCACTTCTTCTGTTAACATGAATAAGATGCGTTCGATTTCTTGTTTTTCTTTCACTCGTGCTTCTTGAAGCGCGTTATTTAACTCTACAATGACTTGTGGTTCAATAAATAACGTTTGCCCAGAAGCTGATTGATCGTGGACAATACCACCATATACACCGCGGTATTCTTGTTTTACTGGGATTACGTAACGTTCGTTACGAATCGTTACAATCGCGTCAGACAGCATCTTTTGCGCGTTGGAAGAACGCGTCATGTTTTCTAACTTTTCACGAATACGGCTTTCCGCAGTACGAATTTGAGTACGAATACCACGCAGTTTATCACTTGCGCTATCGACTACTTCTCCGCCGTCACCGATACAATTTGTAATTTTCTTTTCTAAATCATATAAAGATATAATTTGAGCGACATGAGTTTCTAAAATTGGAAGCTCGACACCATTATCAACCATATCTTCAATGAAACGTTTCATATTGCGACTACCATACATCGTATTGGCAATATCAAGTAGTTCATTCGGGCTTAACATACTTCCAATCTTTGCACGCTTCACATTTGAGCGAATATCCGTAATACCACCTAATGGTGCACTACCTTTTAAACGAATGACTTTCGCTGCTTCATCCGTTGTATCTTGCATTTCTACAATTTCTTCAAAATCAGTGCTCGGCACTAAATGCTTCACTTTGTCACGGCCAAGTGAAGAGGCTGTATGTTCAAGTAATTGTTCTTTTACTTTATTGTATTCTAATACACGCAACGTTCTTTCTAACATGTTGCAGGTCCCCCTTGTGTTACTTATTACGTTTAATATAGTCTAATAAACGTTCAATATCCCACGTGTTAATTACGTTATCTTTTTGAATCCAACCTTTACGTGCTGCTGCTACACCTGTTTCCATATCTTCTAACATTTCAAGCGTATGAGCATCCGTATTAATCGCTACTTTTACACCAGCATCTTGTGCTTGTTTTAATAATTTCGCGCTTAAATCTAGACGGTTTGGATTCGCATTTAATTCTAAAACTGTATTTGTTTCTTTTGCGAGCTCGATTAATAAATCTGTATCCACATCATAGCCCTCGCGGCGTCCAAGAAGACGTCCTGTCGGATGAGCAATCATTGTGACATGCTTATTATCCAGCGCAGCACGAAGACGTTTCATAATCGTTTCACGGTCTTGTGAGAAGCTAGAGTGAATCGCTCCAATGACATAATCTAATTCTGCTAATACTTCATCATCAAAATCAAGTGTTGCATCCGGTAAAATATCCATTTCAATTCCGCGTAAAATTGTAATGTCTGGATACTTTTCGTTCATACGTTCAATTTCTTTTGCCTGTTCACGAAGGCGTTCTTTCGTTAAACCATTCGCTACTTTTAAGTATTGTGAATGGTCGGTAATTGCCATAAATTTATAACCACGAGCACGACATGCCTGTACCATTTCCTCAATCGAAAAGGCACCGTCACTCCACGTTGTATGCATATGTAAATCACCTTGTATATCAGAGAACTGAATTAAGTTCGGATACTCTTTAATTAATTCAATTTCTTTTCCATCTTCACGCACTTCTGGTGGGATGAATGGAAGACCGAAATGAGCGAAGAACTCCTCTTCTGTTTCAAATGTTCTCACTTCACCTGTTTCTAAGTTTTCTACACCGTACTCACTAATTTTCTCGCCTCTATCTTTCGCGATTTGGCGCATTTTTACGTTATGGTCTTTTGATCCTGTGAAATGGTGAAGGGTTGTAATAAATTCTTCTGGTTTTACTAGACGGAAATCGATTGAAATATCATATTCATATTGAAGACGAACAGAAACTTTCGTATCTCCACTTGCGATTACTTCAATCATATTATCAAATTGCAGTAAATGCTCACGTACTGCAGCTGGTTCTGTCGTTGCAATGATAAAGTCTAAATCTTTCACTGTTTCACGAACACGGCGCAAACTACCAGCACGAGAGAAACGAATTACTTCAGCAATATTCGACAATTTCTCCTCTATTTCCCCGGCAATAGGCAATACCATTGCGATTGGTAAACGCTCTGGACGAGATCCTACTTGATCGATTGCTTCTAATATTTTCTCTTCTGTCTTCTTACCGAAGCCTGCTAAAGCTTGTACTTTATTTTCCTCACAAACCGCTTTTAGCGATTCCATATCAACAACACCAAGTTCTTTATATAACTTAGCCAACTTTTTACCACCAAGTCCTGGCAATTTTAATAACGGTAATAAGCTACTTGGAACTTCTTTCTCAAGCTCTTGTAATACTTCAGATGCTCCCGATTCTATATATTCTTGAATAACTGCTGCTGTTCCTTTTCCAATGCCCGGAATCTTCGTAAAATCTTCAATCTCAGAAAGACTACGATCATCACTTTCTAGTGCTGCTGCCGCTTTACGAAATGCAGATATTTTAAATGGATTCGCGCCCTTTAGTTCCATAAACAGGCCGATTGTCTCTAGTAATTTAATAACTTGTTTTTTATTTACTTTCATCATTACCCCGCCTTTCCTTCATAGAAAAAAACTCCTCTTTCCGAAAAAAGAGAAGTTATACTCTGCTACCTGTCTGCCATAGTTCCTTCACCTTTTCAGAAAGAATCGGTGTATCGTCTACAATTATTTTGCTAATTGATGATTTTTGTAATGGTGTTTGTATTTGTTCAATTGGAAGAATGTTTCCAACGATAATTAAAACAAACAAAATAATATATACTTCTAAAAATCCGAGGATTGCCCCCGCAAACGCATTGACTTGCTTTAAAACCGGTATTTCTGCAAACATATTTAACAAATTACCAAGTAATGAAAGTGCAATTTTTGTAATAATAAACAATATGATAAACGCAAGTGCTTGATAAAATACTGTTTCAATATTATTTGCATCAATCCATTCTGGAACAGATACGTTTTTATCAAATGGATACGGAATAAATTTCGCAAGTGCTGGCGCTAAATCTTTACAGTACCAGTATGCAACAAGGTATGCGATAATAAAGCTTGTTAACTTTACAAGTTGCAGAATAAACCCTCTGCGTAAGCCGAGGAAAAATCCCATAACAAGCAGTAAAATGATAATAATATCAATCATGTTATTCCATTCCTTTTTTTGTCATACTTTCTTTCAATTTCTCATGTTCTTCTTTTAATTTTATGTAATCGTGTATGACGTTTACCGCCGTCAATACCGCTAGTCTACTCGTGTCAAGCGAAGGATTCTTGGCATTGAGTTCGCGCATTTTATCATCCACAATCGCTGCTACCATGCGGATATGACTTGTACTTTCATCGCCAACAACTGAATATTGTTGACCATAGATTTCTACATTAATTCGACTTTTCTTTCCCTTTTGTTGTGACAACTCACCGGCCTCCAATCACGTACAGAATCCTAAAGTTTATCATACCATGAACCATCATATTATGGAAACAGAAAGAACAATCCGATATGATAAAAATAACAATATAAAAAAGGAGCGACCATCTTGTCAAATTCTATCGTAATACAAACAAGTTCCACAGTAATTGAAGACATGAAACAACAATACAAACAAGCGCTTAGTCCAAAAACCCCACAAGGCGGGATCTTCATGGCAAAGGTGCCATCTTGCACGATTACAGCTTATAAATCTGGAAAAGTAATGTTCCAAGGTGGCCGTGCTGAAGCAGAAGCTTCTCGTTGGCAAACTGTCTCTCAAACACCGAAAACAGCTGTAAAAAAAGCTGTCGATTCACACCGTTATGCACCGCCTGCTTCCATCAGTACAATGTCTATCGTAGGGTCAGATGAAGTTGGTACTGGTGATTTCTTCGGACCGATGACAGTAGTTGCTGTATATGTGGATGCGAAGCAAATCCCATTGTTAAAAGAACTTGGTGTAAAAGACTCTAAAAACTTAAATGACGATCAAATTACTGCCATTGCAAAACAACTTCTACACGTTGTTCCTTACAGCTCTCTTGTCCTTCATAATGAAAAATATAACGAGCTATTTGATAAAGGAAACAACCAAGGTAAGTTAAAAGCTTTACTACATAATAAAGCTATTACAAACTTATTAGCTAAAATTGCACCTACAAAGCCTGAAGGCGTCTTAATCGATCAATTCACACAACCTGATACATACTATAAATATTTAGCTAAACAAAAACAGGTACAGCGTGAAAATGTTTACTTCGCGACGAAAGGCGAAAGCGTCCATTTAGCAGTAGCCGCTGCTTCTATTTTAGCTCGTTACTCATTCGTAAAACAGTTTGACGAATTAAGCAAAAAAGCTGGTATGCCACTTCCAAAAGGTGCCGGTAAACAAGTTGATATCGCCGCTGCTAAATTAATTCAAAAGCTTGGTAAAGAACGATTACCTGAGTTTGTGAAAATGCATTTCGCTAATAAGGAGAAGGCGTTTCGCTTATTAAAATAGTATCGACAAAAACAGGAGGCTACAAACTCCTGTTTTTTGTTTCACTATACTATTGTCCGTTTATTTTTGTTACAATTAAAATATACAGATTATTCTAACACAGGAGGAGATTCCCATTGCTACTTCTACAAATGATTCTAAATATTTTACTAGGCGATCCACACGAAAGACAGTTTGAAATTAGAGAAAACATTCAGCTACTAAGTGAACAACGAGAATTCAACGATTTAATAGAGCGCTATGGCCGATCTTTCTTATTAAACTTTCGGATTCGAAGATTTATCGGGAAACACGATGCCCGCTTGTTAAGACATAATCCAGCAAAACTACAACACTTCTGTGAGGAACTTGAATGTATGATTAGAAGAAAAAGATTGTTTACATAAGGAGGGAATTCATATGAACGCTTTAAAAGTTAAAAAGTTATTATATGTTTTCGTACACCTCGTAGGCCCACTTTCTTACCTCACTATTTCTACCATTTGGGGAGCTTTTTTCACTTCTAAATCCACATTCGAAAATATATCTGATAATCTTGGTGTGATGGCCATCTATTACGTGCTCATGAGCTTACTGTGGTTTTTCTATTTAGATCAATTAGACAAAGATGTAGATAAAATTACAAAAGAGATTAATGATAATAAGGTGTAATACATATAAAAAAAGGAGAGCCGCCAAGACTCTCCTTTTTTATGTTAGCTTCTTTTCTGCTTCTTATTTGATGAAGATACTTTATGAGAACCTGTTTCATGTGTCGTCGTTCCTTGTCCTTCTACTTCTGGAGAACCTAGGCTTGATCTTGAATGATCTTTTTTTACTTTTTTACTCATTTATATTCACCCCTTCGCGTTACTTTTTGCTACGAGGTAATAAACTATGCAAACAAAAAAGCGAGAGGAAATCCTCTCGCTTTTTTATATTTTAGAATTCAGAAGAGCCTGGAGTTCTTGGGAATGGAATTACGTCACGGATGTTAGCCATGCCAGTGATGTACATTAGGAAGCGCTCGAAACCTAGACCGAATCCAGCGTGTTTTGTACCGCCGTATTTTCTAAGCTCTAAGTACCACCAGTAATCCTCTTCGTTCATACCTAGTTCTTTAATTCTGTCTACTAAAACGTCTATTCTTTCTTCACGTTGGCTTCCGCCGATTAATTCGCCGATGCCAGGAACTAGAAGGTCAGTAGCAGCTACTGTTTTTCCATCTTCATTCATACGCATGTAGAACGCTTTAATGTCTTTCGGATAGTCAGTTACGAATACAGGGCGTTTGAAAATTTCTTCTGATAAGTATCTTTCGTGCTCTGTTTGTAAGTCAATACCCCATTCTACTGGATATTTGAAGTTAGCACCTGACTCTTGAAGCACTTTAATTGCTTCTGTATATGTGATACGACCGAAGTCAGAGTTGATTACGTTGTTCATGCGCTCAAGAACTGTTTTATCAACGAAGCTGTTGAAGAATTCCATTTCTTCTGGTGCATGCTCTAGTACGTATTTCATTGCATATTTCAGCATATCTTCTGTAAGATCCATTACGTCGCCTAATTCAGCGAATGCAATCTCCGGCTCAACCATCCAGAACTCAGCTGCGTGGCGAGTTGTGTTTGAGTTTTCTGCACGGAATGTAGGGCCGAATGTGTATACGTCACGGAATGCTAATGCATAAGCTTCAGCGTTCAGCTGTCCACTTACTGTTAAGTTTGTTTCTTTGCCGAAGAAGTCTTTTGATTCATCAACTTGTCCGTCTTCACCTTTTGGTACGTTGTTTAAATCTTGCGTTGTTACGCGGAACATTTCGCCTGCACCTTCTGTATCACTACCAGTGATGATTGGTGTGTGAACATGTACGAATCCACGCTCTTGGAAGAACTGGTGAATCGCAAATGCTGCGACAGAACGTACACGGAACGTTGCAGAGAATGCATTTGTTCTTGGACGTAAGTGAGCGATTGTACGTAAGTATTCAAACGTGTGACGTTTCTTTTGAAGTGGGTAATCAGAATCTGATAAGCCCTCGATATCAATTTTTTCTGCTTTAATTTCAAATGGTTGCTTCGCTCCAGGCGTTGCAATTACTGTACCTTCTACTTTAACTGAAGAGCTAAGTGGAAGTTTTGCAATTTCTTTGAAGTTTTCTAACTCTGTATCGAAAACGATTTGAACGCTTTTGAAAAAGCTACCGTCGTTTAATTCGATGAAACCAAATGCTTTTGAATCACGTAAGTTACGAATCCACCCTGATACTTGTACTGTTTGACCTGCGTATTTATCTGTATCTCTATACAGACTTTTTACTAATGTGTTTTCCATAGTGAAATTCTCCTTTGCACATATATTTAAATACAAAAAAACCTTTCATCCATAAAGGGACGAAAGGTTAAACTTCGCGGTACCACCCAATTTGTCATAAAGACCAACTTTAACTCGTATGTAATACATACTTCCCGGTTTGTAACAGGCCGGATTCCCGTCTAAGCCTACTCTTAAATACAAGTTTCAATTTCGGTTAGCAACTCCAAGGTGTTCTTCACATATACCGCCTCATCAGGCTCTCACCGTCCCTGACTCGCTTTGGATTATAGTATATACTACTTTTCCTTATCATCGTCTTTCATTTTGTTAAACTAAAATTAATGTACTACATTCGAGAGAAAGATGCAAGATACCAAAAAATATATCAGCGATTTTTGTAATATATCGACTTACCGACAATCGTGCCATAAAAAGATTGCCGGACTGAATCCGGCAATCTTTTATTACTTACGTAACTCCGCACCAAATTTCTCTTCTACCGTCGTTAATACACGGTTATGTGCTTCTGTTACTTCTTCGTCTGTTAACGTACGTTCTGCATCGAAGTAGGTCATAGAGAATGCAAGTGATTTCTTGCCTTCTTCCATTTTTTCACCTTCGTATAAGTCGAATAGCGCTACGTCTTTCAGAAGTTCTCCGCCAGCTTCAGCAATGACTTGCTTCATTTCGCCAGCTTTTGTTTCTTTTGTTACGACAACAGCCATATCACGTGTCATAGATGGGAAACGTGGAATTGCTGCGTAGTAAGTTTCTTCTGCGTCTGCACCGAACACTTTTACAAGAGATAGTTCGAATACGAATGTATTTTTCACATCTAATTGTTTTTCTGCTTCTGGGTGCAATTGACCGATGAAACCAATTACTTCGCCATCTAATACGATGTCAGCTGTACGACCTGGGTGCATACCTTCACGTTTTGCTGGTGCATATGTGATTTGGTTTGCAACGCCAAGTACGTCGAATAATCCTTCTAGTACACCCTTCACAACGAAGAAGTCTACTACTTTCTTCTCACCTTGCCATGCATGGTGAAGTGCAAGACCTATCATAACACCTGCAAGATGTTGTTCTTCTTTCGGAAGTTCTCCTGCTTCTGTCGGTAAGAAGACAGAACCTACTTCGTATAAAGCAACACTATCGTTTTTACGTGCCACATTGTATGAAACTGCTTCTAACAATTGTGGCACTAGGCTTAAACGAAGTTGGCTACGCTCTTCACTCATTGGAAGTGCAAGGTTTACAGGCGCCTTTTCGTTTGGCTCAACCATATATTGCTTCGCTTTATCAGCGCTCGTTAATGAATACGTGATTGCTTCATATAAACCAGCACCTTCTAAGAAGCGACGTACTTTACGACGTTTCGTTTGTGCTGATGTTAATTTACCACGAGTCATTGTTCCAGAAGGTAATGTAACTGGAATGTGGTCATAACCGTATAGACGACCCACTTCTTCTACTAAGTCTTCTGAAATTGTAATATCAGGACGACGTGCTGGTACATTCACATGGAATGTTCCTTCTACTTCTGTGAATGGGAATTTTAAGTTTGTGAACATTGTACCCATTTCACTTGCAGAAATATTTGTACCTAATACACGGTTTACTTTTTCAGCAGTAACAGATACTGTACGTTCTTGTACTTGTAAGTTGTCAGCTTCTACTACACCTTCAAATGCTTCTCCACCAGCGTATTTCGCCATTAAAGCAGCTGCGTGTTGAATTGCTTCAAATGTACGTGTTGGGTCAATTCCTTTTTCAAAACGTGCACTTGATTCACTGCGAAGACCTAAGTCTTTTGATGTACGGCGTACTGTTTGACCTGCAAAGTATGCAGATTCAATTAAAACGTTTACTGTCTCATTTGTAACTTCAGAATCCGCTCCGCCCATTACACCAGCAACAGCTAAAGCTTTTGTTCCGTTTGTAATTACAAGGTGGTGGCTTTGTAACGTACGCTCTTGATCATCTAACGTTTCAATTTTTTCACCTTCTTTTGCAAGACGAACAACGATTTCTTTTGAACCTAATTTATCGTAATCGAATGCATGTAACGGTTGACCGTATTCCATTAAAATGTAGTTTGTAATATCAACTACATTGCTAATTGGACGAATGCCAGCTGCCATAAGGCGCGTTTGCATCCACATTGGTGATGGACCAATCTTTACGTTCTTTACCATTTTTGCAATATATAATGGGTTTTCTTCTTTCGCTTCTACACTTACAGAAATGTAATCAGAAGTTTTTTCTGCTGTTTCTTGTAAGCTGATAGCTGGAAGTTTTACTTCACGGCCGTAAATAGCAGCGACTTCATATGCAACACCTAGCATGTTTAAGCAATCTGCACGGTTTGGTGTTAAACCAAGCTCAAGTACTTCATCATGTAAGTTTAAAATTTCAAGTGCGTCTGCACCAACTTCAGCGTCACTTGGGAAGATGAAGATACCGTCTGCATATTCTTTTGAAACTAACTTTCCATCAATGCCAAGCTCTTGAAGCGCACAAACCATACCATGAGAAGCTTCACCACGTAGTTTTGCCTTTTTAATTTTGAAGTTGCCAGGAAGTACAGCACCAACTTTTGCAACTGGTACTTTTAAACCTTTTGCAATGTTAGCAGCTCCACAAATAATTTGAACTGGCTCTTCTTCACCGATATCGATTAAACATTTGCTTAATTTATCAGCTTCTGGGTGTTTTTCACATTCTAATACGTGACCAACTACAACACCTTTTACACCTTTATTTAATACTTCAACACCTTCTACTTCAATACCACTTTTCGTGATTTTGTCTGCTAGTTCTTGTGCTGTTACATCTTTAATATCTACATACTCTTGTAACCAACGATATGATACGAACATACTTATCCTCTCCTTCCCTTACGCTCGTTTGAATTGTTGTAAGAAACGTACATCATTTGTATAGAAATGACGAATGTCATCTACGCCGTATTTCAACATTGCGATACGCTCTGCGCCCATACCGAATGCGAAACCTTGATATTCTTTTGAATCATAACCAGCCATTTCAAGTACGTTCGGATGAACCATACCTGCGCCTAAAATTTCGATCCAGCCAGTTCCTTTACAAGTGCCGCAACCTTTGCCGTGACACATCATACAAGAAATATCCATCTCTACAGATGGCTCTGTGAATGGGAAGAAACTTGGACGAAGACGGATTTCACGATCTTCACCGAACATCTTTTTCACGAATACTTGCAGTGTACCTTTTAAGTCACTCATGCGAATGTTTTTATCAATTACAAGACCTTCAATTTGCATGAACTGGTGTGAATGCGTCGCATCATCGTCATCGCGGCGATACACTTTACCAGGACAAATAATTTTAATTGGGCCTTTTTCTTTATTATTTTCCATCGTACGTGCTTGCACAGAAGATGTATGTGTACGTAGTAACGTTTCTTCTGTAATGTAGAATGTATCTTGCATATCACGCGCTGGGTGATCTTTCGGTAAGTTTAATGCTTCGAAGTTGTAGTAGTCTTTTTCTACTTCTGTTCCTTCAGCTACTTCATAACCCATACCGATGAATACATCTTCAATTTGTTCAACAACAGCTGTTAACGGATGGTGACAACCTGTTTCAACAGGACGACCTGGTAGTGTAACATCAATTGTTTCCGTAGCTAATTTCGCTTCAATTACTGCTTTTTCTAAGTTACCAATTTTGTCTTCTAAACGCGTTTGGATCGCTTCACGTACTTCATTTACTAATGCTCCCATACGTGGACGCTCTTCTGCTGATAATTTTCCCATGCCGCGTAATACTTCTGTAATTGGACCTTTTTTACCTAAATACGCTACGCGTACGTCGTTTAAGCCCTTTAGCTCTTTCGCTTCTTCAATAAGCTCTAACGCTTTTTGCTTTAGCTCTTTTAAACGTGCTTCCATTTGGAACCCTCCTAATTTTAAAAATAAAAAAACCTCGCTCCCAAAAAGGGACGAGGTAAATTCGCGGTACCACCCTAAATTGACAGACCAGGTCTGCCCACTCATTAGTTATAACGATCAATTCTGACCGGAACGCCTTTACATATATATGGTCCTGGCGTCAACTCCAGAGGTGAATTCACTTCCGTCTACCATAAGAATACTTTCAGTCTAAGGCATTCTCTCCCTTTATGGCGATTTTGTAAGTTACTCTTCTCTATCAACGTTTTTCGTTATTTAACTTTTAATATAATATACTTCAACTTATTATAAGAAGTTTTTTATTTGTTCGCAACTGGGCTTTGCAAATAATACGTTAAAATCCCTGCTGCAACCGCAACATTTAATGATTCTGCCCCGCCGTAAATCGGAATATACAAGTTTTGATCACTTTTTGCAAGAATTTCTTCGCTTACGCCACTTCCTTCATTTCCTACAATTAATGCAAAACTACCAGCTGGTGTTACTTCACCATATGGAACTCCATTTTCAAGAGCGGTTCCATATACAGGAACGTTATTTTCTTTTAACTTGTCTACCCACTCTTCTAAGTTCCCTTTTACAACTGGTAAATGGAAAATAGAACCTTGTGTAGAACGAAGCACTTTACTATTATATGCATCAACGCATCCTTCTCCAAGCACAACAGCATGAATACCAGCTGCATCAGCTGTACGAATAATTGTCCCTAAGTTGCCCGGGTCTTGAAGACCATCTAATAAAAGAAACTTTCCATCTGCAAGAGCTACTTCACTCTCGTGTTTCTCACAAACAGCAAATACCCCTTGCGTCGTTTCTGTTTCACGGAGTACTTTTACGATTGCTTCAGGTACGATATACATTTCCACATCATTAACTGTCCAATCTTTCGGAAGATCTGTCTGATCAGAAACGATAAGTTCTGTTACAACTCCTGCTTTTAAAGCTTCTTCCACTAAGTGGAATCCTTCTACAAAAAATAAACCCTTTTTATCGCGCTCTTTTTTCGTCTGCAGCTTTTTCCACTGCTTCACACGCGGATTTTGCACTGAATCAATGTTTTTCATAATATGTATTTCCCTCTCTTCTTGTCTTATCATTATAGCCTATTTTTCATACATATTTACATAAAAAAGAACAAAAACTAACGTCAGTTTCAATTCTGAAGAAGAGGTGAAGATAATGAGTTTTAATTTACGCGGCGCTGTATTAGCGAATGTATCTGGAAATTCACAAGATCAATTACAAGAAACGATTGTCGATGCAATTCAAAGCGGTGAAGAAAAAATGCTTCCAGGTCTTGGCGTTTTATTCGAAGTCATTTGGAAAAATGCTGATGAAAATGAAAAACACGAAATGTTAGGAACACTGGAGCAAGGATTAAAAAAATAAACAATAAAAGGTCACCTTAGAAAAAAAACTAAGGTGACCTTTTATGTCTATAAAATTTTTCTTCTCCTAAACATTTCTACTTTACTAACGCTACCCAGATGGAGTACAATGTTCAAAATACATTTAAACCGATCGATTTTTCTTCATATACATCATTAGATAAAAGGAGTGAATGTTTTATGCAACGTATTACGCTTGAACAAGTTTTTAAACATCACATTACACAAAAATATGTAAACCGTTCTGGAATGGTCCACGCGATCGCTGTCGCTTACCATGCGTTTCACTTAGCGAAAAAGCATCATGCCTCAGTCGATGCTGCAACAAAAGCTGGTTTCCTTCATGATATCGGACATCACACATGGTACAGTGAGGGAGCATGGGATTATGACTTGTATAAAAAGAATGATATACATGCGATTAAAGGTGCAGAAAGAGCTCATAAATTGCTTATTAGATTAGGAGAACATCCGAAACTAGCAAAAGAAATTTCTATCGCGATTCTTCTTCATACAGATTCTTTCTTAGTACAGCAAGAAATTGAAAGAACATCTCTTCAAAACATTATTAAATGGGCAGACGAAGCAGATGAAGAACCGGGCGGAGCGCACCATTATAGAACAATTTCTTATGAAAAAGCACTTAAAGCAATTCAGCAGTTAGATCGATTGGTAGAGCGTGAATTACAAATAGAGCAATCGAAATCGAACAATAAAGCAGAACATAGTTATCAATGAGAAAGAGGAATCACTATAGGGTGATACCTCTTTTATTATTTTACGAAAAATACACCTTTATATGTAATATTTGGATATTACACTCAAAAACAAAATACTTTATAATTAAATATACAAATATAAAGAGGTGATTTTATAAATGCAACCCGCTACACAACTTTCTAATGAACAGAAATATTCTATGTCATGGGGACAATTTATTAGCTCCGTTTTATTCGCTTTTTTCGGAACCGGACTTATTACTGTGTTCCTAGCAATGCCCTTAACAATTTATACAGCAGGTCTTACAGATAAAAAACAAATTGCCCTGTATGAATCTATCGTAAACACTGCAAGTATCGTATTACAACTAGCCGTGTTGTTATTCTTCATTTTCAAATTCGAACCCGCAAAAAAATTACTACTACAATCTTTTAACTTTAAAGTACTTAAAGAATGGCGTACATACGTATACTTACTTCTTTTCTTCGCTATAAACATTTTAATCAATTACATCTTGTTAAATTATATGTTCCAAGACGCAACAAAGCAGCAATCTTCCGCACTTAACTTAGACGTTTTTAAGCAGTATCAAATATTATTACTTCTCGGCTTCGCAATACTCACACCAATTTTTGAAGAACTTATTTTCCGTGGCTTTATGCTTCGCTTCTTCTCTGAGCGATTTCCATTTTGGATTGCAGCCATCATAACAAGTTTCTTCTTCGGTATCGCTCATACATACTCACTTGGAGTCATGGTAATTACTTTCTTCATGGGATTATTAATGGCTATTTTATGTAAAAAAACAAAATCCATTATTCCAGCTATGTTATTTCATATTATGAATAATATGTTGGCATTTTTGAGCTAAAAAGAGGTATCATCACGATACCTCTTTTTACTCTTTTATCACAACTTCAAACTCTTCCGTGTGCACAGAACATCAATGTAAAATCATTACTGTCTGTAAATATTAGCTTCAAAATATCATTTTTACTACACTGATGACTTTTTTGTATAAATATTCTATAATCTTTATATATAACTATGAAATAAGCAAGGATAGGTGATTCACTATTATACAAGCCACGCAACTAACTTACCCACAAAAACACCCTATGTCACTCTCACAATTTCTATTTTCACTCGTTTTTGCGATTTGGGGAACAGGATTTCTAGCCGATCTCTTTATAGGCCTTCCTACCGTTATTTATACAGAAGGTTTAACCGATCCAAAACAAATTGCTTTAACAAAATCACTTACTACTTTTGGGAGGCATTTATTTGTATTGTGCATTTTATTAATTTTAATTTATGCATATAAGCCATTAAGAAATTTAATTGTCCCGACACTAAACTTTACAGCATTAAAAAAAGTAAGCACATACATCTATATCATTCTTTTTTATGGACTACATATCGTTAATGATATATTTATAATTAATAATATTTTTCCTAATGCGGTAAAAGAGCAGTCATCCGCTTTAGACCTAGAAATGTTAAAACAATACAAACTATTATTGCTAATAGGTGGCGCTATACTTGTACCTATTTTTGAAGAACTTATAGTCCGCGGTATTATTCTTCACTTCCTACAACAGCGCTTCCCATTTTGGATTGCAGCGTTTGGGTCTAGCTTCCTCTTCGCAATAGGTCATATATACTCAGCTGGTGTGATGTTTAGTATGTTCATCATGGGTCTATTTATGGCCATTTTATGTAAAAAAACAAAATCCATTATTCCAGCTATATTACTTCATATTATGAATAATATGTTAGCCTTTTTAGGATAAAAAGAGGTATCATCGCGATACCTCTTTTCACTCTTTTATCACAACTTCAAACTCTTCTTCCGTTAACACTTTTCGATAATTCGTTTTCTTTTCTCCCTCTTCACCAGAAGTTAGGACAGGCGTCAGAACAATTTTCTTTACACTATCTTCTTCCACGTAATGCTTCATAAAGATTTCTTTATCATTCTTCTTTAAATGATCTAATATATGTTGCATATCATTACTAATTTCATTTTTAGTCGTATCGGTATGCATCGCTATTTCAACTATTTTGATCTAACCCTTTTTCATTTACTGTTTTCGCATATTTCCTCGCATAATCGATAGATTTATATTTTGTAATAGCTGCAATCCAGTTTTTTAAAGTATTTTTCTCCTCATCATACTTTTCAATATGATTCCAAATTGCCAATAACACATCATCCATACATTCCTCTTGTACATCTTGAAACGAAGCTAAATGCTTCTGAATAATACTTTTTATAAGTCCACCGTACTGGTCGATAATAAAGTATAATGCTTTTTCATTCCTTTTCCTTAGCTGCATTGCAACGTTCTCTATATCTATTAATTCGTATCATCACTTCTCATTTCTATCAATTTATACATATTCATTAATAATATCCAAAATAAACCTCATGTAGTAAAATATAACTGATTACATAGAAGGAGACTATATATGTTGAGCTTACTTTGGGTTGTTTATATGCCACTTCTTGTTTTATGCGGATTTTTTGGTGGTATTTTTTTAATTGTTACTAGCATGAAACATCGTAAATTATTTGTTGGTTTAATGGGGCTACTTAGCTTCTCCTTTGTCACACTACCTTTTGTTTTTTTTGGCATGGGAGTGGATAGCAATGCAATCCTCCCTATTTCAACTACTTTATATTGGATACTATTTTCTTTAACTGGATTATTAGCAGGGGGAAGTGGAGTCCAAGCCAAAATTAAAAGTATACGTAATATGGGATTCATTATTTTTACCGCTGGAATATTAGGGGTTATTTTCTGGGTACTCGTGTCTGTAGGTGATTCATTCTATATATAATATTTTTTAGAAACCCATAAATCGGAGGTAATACAGGAGTGTTCGGAATATTAACTTGGATGATTTTAGCTCTTACTTTGATGTTATGCGAGCTCATCGTCGGCATTTTTTTAATTATTGCTGGCATGAAACACCGTAAATTACTTACTCTTATCGCAGGTTTAATTAGCATATTACTTATCGTTGTTCCTATCATTTGTATAGGTTCTGGAATAGATTTAGAGGGGATGGTTCCAATTTCGGGAACTTTATATTGGTGTTTCTTCTCTTTAGCTGGACTATTAGCTATTATAAGTGGAAGACAAATATCAAGTATTCGTGCTATGGGGACAATTTTGTTTATAACAGGGCTGTGCTCCGTAACTGGTTATCATTTTTTATATCTCACTCTTTAACAAGACAAAAAGCAGGGAAATTAATTCCCTGCTTTTCTATTTGGTTTATTGCCTGACGGTAAGAAGAACGATAACACCCAAGCAATACCAGCTAATATTGTCGCAATTAAGAAGGCATCGTTAATACCGTTAATTGCAGATAGCTTTGAAATTTGTCCAAATAATAGTTGCGTGCTCATCGCATCTCCTGCTTGCGCTGATCCGGCAATCGCTGCTAAACTTTGGCCCATACCGTGTACTTTATCAACTAAAATTGGGTTTGACGTTGTTAACATGTTGCCGTAATCTGCTACGTGAGCAGTCGTTTGCTGCGTCATAAGTGTAATTAATATCGCTGTTCCAATTGAACCAGCTACTTGTCTTGACGTATTTTGCGTTGCTGTACCGTGAGAAATTAATTTCATCGGCAGTGCGTTCATACCTGCTGTCATAATTGGCATCATAATGAATGACATACCAATTGAACGTATAATATAATCCGTCATAATAACGCTATACGGTGTATCCATCGATAACGTTGTGAATTCATATGTCGCAAACGTTGTAATGGCTAAACCGACAATTGCTAACGGACGAATACCATACTTATCAAATAGTTTACCTGCAATAGGTCCCATGATCCCCATAATTAATGATCCTGGAAGTAGTAATAAACCTGATTCTATCGGTGTGAAACCGCGAATGTTTTGCAGATATACTGGAAGCAATAACATACCTCCGAATAATGCCATCGTAACAATTGCATTAATTACTAAAGTAAAAGTAAATACTGGGTATTTAAACACTTGTAAATCAAGCATTTTATTGTCCGTTGTTAGCTCTCTCCAAATAAATACCGCAATACCTACTACACCAATGATAAGTGAAATAACAACCTCTGCACTAGTCCAGCTATTATTTCCTGCTTCACTAAATCCATACAATAAGCTACCTAGTCCAATACTTGAACTAACAACACCGAATACATCTAACTTCGTTTTAGATACCGGCTGAGCTAGTGTAAAGAATTTTAAAGATAGGAACGTAATAATTAAACCAATTACAAACATTCCGTAGAACATTAAGTTCCAGCTATAGTTTTCAATCACCCAACCTGTTACAGTTGGTCCAATAGCTGGTGCTAAAATCATCGCTACACCTAGTAATCCCATCGCTGCTCCGCGCTTATGAGGCGGGAATAATGTCATGAAAATATTCATACCAACCGGCATTAAAATACCTGCACCCACCGCCTGAATAACGCGGCCCGTCATCATCATTGTAAAGTTTCCTGAAATAGCACAAATGATAGATCCTACCGTGAAGAATAACATTGCCGCTACGAATAATTTACGATACGTAAATCGTGAAACTAAAAAGGCACTAATCGGTACTAAAATACCATTTACAAGCATGAAACCTGTAATTAACCATTGTGCTGTTGAAGTTGATACGTTAAATTCATTCATTAATGGAGGCAATGCAACATTAATAATTGTTTGGTTTAAAATAGAAACGAACATGCCGAGAATTAATACAGCTACAACTGCTTTTACGTTCACATTTTCTACAGGCGTAGACATTTGTTTTTTTGGCACTTCTTTTTCTTGTTTTACTTCTTCTTGCTTTCCTGTTTCTAACTCAACTACATTAGAAATTTCTGCTTCTTGCTTTCGTTCAATTTCTTTCTCTTCTGTTTCTACCTTACTTACTTCTATTTTATTTACGGCTGGGACTTGTTCTTCTCCCACATTCGTTTTTTTCTTTCGTAAAAGACGATTTACAAGGAAGAAGACGATTATACAAAATAGTGCATATCCTGCAATTGCAATTGAGGACATCTCATCTCCCCCTTACTTATGAATACGAACTGACACATTCATTCCAGGAACAATATTTACTGATTTACTATGATCTAAAGAAATTTTAACTGGTACTACTTGTGTTACTTTCGTATAGTTCGCTGTTGCGTTGCTTGATGGTAACATAGAGAATGTATTCGCTGTTGTTAATCCAACTTGCTCTACTTTTCCTGATAACGTTGTATCTGGGTATGCATCTACATACACATCTACATCTTGACCTTTTTGTACATCGTCAACATCTGTTTCTTCAATGTTTGCTGTTACCCATAAATTGTTCATATCAAATGCGTAAGCAATTGGGCTACCTGCTCCAACGAAAGCATTTGTCGTCGCGTTTGATTGTACAACTGTTGCATTTTGCGGAATTGTTACGTCTACTGTTTGTTCTCCATTTGCTGCCGCTACAGTAACAGCACCTAATTTGTCATTCTCGTTGTAGTTCTTTCCTACTTCAGCTTTCCAGTCAGTTAATTTACCTGCTACTGGTGATGCAATTGGAATTACTTTTCCATCAATTTTTGCATTTTCTGTTTTTAAATAATTTTCCGCTTGATTGTAATAGTAATAACCGCCAATACCGCCGCCAACTAGTACAATTAATGTGATAATGTTAATAATCACCATTCTTCGAAACTGATTCATTGCATTCCTCTCCTTATATCGCATATAATTTTTTTCTAAACTATTTACGTCCTTATTGTTTAGACTGTTTAATTGTTAATTATATTAACTTTTAAACAAAAAAATCACACCATCTGCGGTGTAAATCGAAATTTATCTACCTGCGAGCGGTGCTGATTTCTGAAGGACTATCGTTTATAATTATAAATAATTATTTTGAATCTACAACCGACAATTTACGTATGAAATGTCGCTTAAACAACAATATAATACCTATATGTTGTTTAAGTATAAAAAATTAAACGAGGGGAAGTAAAAATGTCTATTAAAAATACAAATGATCCACGTGTAAAGCGGACGAGACAACTCATACAGGATGCTTTTGTCGCTTTAGTAGGCGAAAAAGGATTTGATGATGTAACTGTTCAACATATTGCAGAACGTGCTCCCGTAAATCGTGCTACGTTTTATAGCCATTACCATGATAAATATGACCTATTAGACAAAAGCATCGAAGAAATGTTAGAGAAATTAACAGAAGTTATTAAGCCGAAAAATAGAAATAAAGAAGAGTTTCAACTTACATTTGATTCACCACATCCGACATTTTTGGCTTTGTTCGAACATATCGCAGAAAATGTGAACTTCTATAACGTTATGCTTGGTGATAAAGCCGCTGGAAACTACTCTTATAAAATGATGAAAACAATACAAACACATTTAACATTAAGCTTGTCTATTTCACAGCCAGATGATAAAGATCTTATGGTTCCTCGTGATATTTTAATTAGTTATGTGACAGGAGCTCATATCGGGATGATTATGTCATGGTTAAAAAGAGGGATGATTTATACCCCGCATTTTATGGCCATGCAATTAACTCGTTTAATTATTTTAGGAGCTCATACTGCTGCAGGATTAGAACGACCTTTTTAAAACATAAAAAAGCGAAGGAGAACCTCCTTCGCTTTTTCTATTAATTAAATGTAATGTTATGTACAGCCTCTTTATCAAGACGTTTAATAACTTCTACAATTAACTTCACTGCATTTTCATAGTCATCACGGTGTAACATTGCCGCATGAGAATGAATGTAGCGCGTTGCAATCGTAATTGCCATAGACGGAATACCATTTACAGCAATATGAATTGCACCTGCATCCGTTCCACCGCCCGCTACTGAATCATATTGATACGGGATTTGTAATTCGTCAGCAACATCAACTACAAAGTCACGTAAACCTGTATGTCCAATAACAGAAGCATCATATAAAATGATCTGTGGTCCATCACCCATTTTACTTTGCGCTTCTTTTGCCGTTACACCTGGTGTGTCACCAGCGATACCAACATCTACTGCGAATGCGATATCTGGTTTAATATAGTTCGCAGATGTTTTCGCACCACGAAGACCAACTTCTTCTTGTACAGTCCCTACGCCGTATACAACGTTTGGATGCTTTTCATCTTTTAATTGTTTTAATACGTCAATTGCAATTGCACAACCAATTCGGTTATCCCATGCTTTTGCAAGTAACATTTTTTCATTTTTCATCACTTGGAATTCAAAGTAAGGTACAACTTGATCTCCTGGTCGTACGCCCCACTCCATTGCCTCCTCTTGGCTAGAAGCACCAATATCGATGAACATGTCTTTAATTTCAACTGGTTTTTTACGCGCTTCTGGAGATAAGATGTGCGGTGGTTTTGAACCAATTACACCTGTTACATCTCCTTTACGTGTTACAATTGTCACGCGCTGCGCAAGCATAACTTGTGACCACCAGCCACCAACTGTTTGGAAACGAAGGAAACCTTTGTCATCAATTTGCGTAATCATAAAGCCGACTTCATCTAAATGACCTGCAACCATAATTTTCGGGCCGTTTTCTTCCCCTACTTTTTTCGCAACTAAGCTTCCTAAATTATCAGTAGAAAGTTCGTCCGCAAACGGCTCAATATATTTCTTCATTACTTCGCGTGGTTCACGCTCGTTACCCGCAATACCACGAGCATCTGTTAATTCTTTTAGCATTGTCAATGTCGCGTCTAATTTTGTCATTGCCAACACCCTCCTTTTTCTTCAGTCACTTCATTATACAAAAGGAAATTGAAATATTCAAAAATTAAATCAGTATCCTTGTGTTTGACGCTGATGATTTACTTCATTTTTATCTAAATATGCCTTTTCAATCTCTTCTTGCTCAAACTCTAGCGCTTGTCCAAGTCGAAGATAGCTTGTAAATAATTCAATATAGTTCGTAATAGATGGTTGATCTGTAAAACGAATTACTTTCGCATATGTGTCTAAGAAAATTTCTACTTGTGTTTTATTCGTTTGTGCACATTTATAGAATAGGAAGTTTTTATCAATACCTAAATCAATTCCGATTGATAAGATAAAATGCAATCCATCTACGTATTCTTCTAATATTACTTCACGTTCTGATGCTGGTTTGTTGCTCCAATATTTAAAACAACGTGTTTCATTTGCAAGTTCTCCAATTTCTACAAGAAGAGCTAACATTTTTTCTTTTAACAACTTTTTCGGTTGTAAATCATGCTCTTTCACAATACGGTCATCTAATTCTTTTTGTAATTTAAATAGTTGTAGTAAGTCCATTCTATTGTCCTCCTCCAACATCGCATTTTACGCAACAATGTTGTTTCATCTCAAAGTTCATTATTATTTTTCGTTTCTTATTAATAAGTCAGCCATTTACCTCTTTACAAAATAGCTTGTCCTTAATTTACAAATACGTTTCAATCATCACTATTAGATTGTTCACTCCGATTGGTGATAGTTAATCATTATCCGGGGATTGTCTACTGATAAAAAATTTATTTTATCTGATGAAAGTTCCATATCATCTTTCCATTATAGCAGTGTCGTTTCAGGTAGGAAAGATACTCTTCTTTCCAAAGGGGGATAATTGAAAAAAGCCAGGAGAATTCTCCTGGCTTCATATATATATTCTTCTATATCGCTATAGCTTTTATATTGATTTTGTCATATCGATAACGACATACTTCTCTTTGCATACAAATAAAAAAACCTTAGAAGAAAAATCTTCTAAGGTTTCAACTAATTAATTAGTTAATGTTGTTTTTTGCAACTGTTGCTAATTCAGCGAAAGCTTTTTCGTCATGAACAGCTAAGTCAGCAAGCATCTTGCGGTTAACTTCGATGCCAGCATTTTTAAGACCGTGCATTAAGCGGCTGTAAGAAAGACCATTCATACGAGCTGCTGCGTTGATACGTGTAATCCATAATTTACGGAAGTCACGTTTCTTTTGACGACGGTCACGGAATGCATACATTAGAGATTTCATAACCTGTTGGTTAGCAACCTTGAATAATGTACTCTTAGAACCGTAGTAACCTTTTGCTAATTTTATAACTTTTTTACGACGTTGACGAGTAACTGTACCACCTTTTACTCTTGGCATAATATTACCTCCTAATTGTTCTATATATCAGCCGAACTTATTTTAAGTTGTCAAGCATTTGACGAATGCGTTTGAAGTCACCAGCGCTTACTACACCAGCTTTACGTAGTTTACGTTTAGCTTTTGTAGATTTGTTAGCGAATAAATGGCTTGTGTAAGCGTGAGAACGTTTCAGTTTACCTGATCCAGTCTTTTTGAAACGCTTTGCAGAGCCGCGATGAGTTTTTTGTTTAGGCATAGGTATTTCCTCCTCTATCTATTACTTATCGTTTTTCGGTGCTAAAACTAAGAACATACTACGTCCTTCCATTTTAGGCTTAGATTCAATTGTACTAACTTCAGCACAAGCTTCTGAGAAGCGATCTAAAACACGTTGACCGATTTCTTTATGAGTAATGGCACGTCCTTTAAAGCGAATTGACGCTTTAACCTTGTCGCCTTTCTCTAAAAACTTGATAGCATTACGAAGTTTTGTGTTAAAGTCATGTTCATCAATTGTTGGACTTAAACGAACTTCTTTCATGCTAATTACTTTTTGATTTTTGCGCTGTTCTTTTTCTTTCTTCTGTTGCTCAAAGCGGAATTTACCGTAGTCCATAATGCGGCATACTGGCGGTTTCGCATTTGGAGCAACTAATACTAAATCAAGATTAAGATTTGCAGCTAAGTCTAAAGCGTCATTACGAGACTTGATTCCAAGTTGATCGCCATTTGCACCAACTAAACGTACTTCACGTGCACGAATTTGCTCGTTAATCATCATATCCTTGCTAATAGTAAGCCACCTCCAAGGTTTTTTCAGAACATCTTTTGTAGTCATAGAACCCGACAAAAAAAGTGCGGGCATACGACACCCACACTTGTAAATTCTTAAGTAAGAAATACATTTACCTGTAAACTGCGAATGCGTCCATCAGGTGAGAAGCGGGTGCTTCTACTTGTTCCACAAAACAATATTCTATTATCCTTGATGAGTTTATCATAGGACATGACGTCTGTCAAGAAGACGCAATGTTTTTTACTAACAACAAGAAATATTGTAACAAACAACTAACATACTTGCAATACTTTTTTATGATAAGTATAGTTTGGTTATTTTTTCTAGTTTTTCTTTTTTATAATACATACGAAAGCCGCGGTATACCGCGGCTCTGTCTTATCGTTTTCCTTCTACTTTAATCATATCAACAAAAGCATCTAATGCAATTGTTTCTGATTTTTGTTCACCATATTTACGTACGTTTACGCCGTTTTCAGTTACTTCATTGTCACCTACTACAAGCATGTACGGGATTTTTTGCATTTGTGCTTCACGGATTTTGTAACCAATTTTCTCTTCACGAGTATCTAATTCAACACGGATACCAGCACGACGTAATTCATCTTGTACTTTCTTCGCATAGTCTAAATGTACTTGCGGAGAAACTGGAATTACTTGCGCTTGAACTGGAGCTAACCAAGTTGGGAATGCACCTTTGTATTCTTCAATTAAGAAGGCTACGAAACGTTCCATAGTTGATACAACACCACGGTGAATTACAACTGGACGATGTTGTTTACCGTCTTCACCAACGTAAGATAATTCAAAGCGTTCTGGAAGTAAGAAGTCTAATTGTACAGTTGAAAGTGTTTCGTCTTTTCCAAGAGCAGTACGAACTTGAACGTCAAGTTTTGGACCGTAGAATGCCGCTTCACCTTCAGCTTCATAGTAATCAAGACCCATTTCATCCATAGCTTCTTTTAACATACCTTGTGCTTTTTCCCACATCTCATCATCAGCATAGTACTTTTTAGTATCAGCTGGGTCACGATAAGATAGACGGAATGAATAGTTCTCTAAACCGAAATCTTTGTACACTTCTAGAGTTAAGTTTACAACACGTTTTAACTCTTCTTTAATTTGATCTGGGCGAACGAAAATGTGCGCATCATTTAAAGTCATTCCACGTACACGTTGTAATCCAGATAATGCTCCAGACATTTCATAGCGGTGCATTGTTCCAAGTTCCGCAATACGGATTGGTAATTCACGGTAGCTGTGAATATCATTTTTATAAACCATCATGTGGTGAGGGCAGTTCATCGGACGAAGTACTAACTCTTCATTATCCATTTCCATTGATGGGAACATACCATCACGGTAGTGATTCCAGTGACCAGAAGTTTCATAAAGCTCTCTGCTTCCTAGTACTGGAGTGTATACGTGATCATAGCCTAAGCTTGCTTCTTTATCAACGATGTAACGCTCGATAATGCGGCGGATAGTTGCACCTTTTGGTAACCAAAGTGGTAAACCTTGTCCTACTTTTTGGCTATTAGTAAATAGTTTTAATTCTTTACCTAATTTACGGTGATCGCGCTCTTTCGCTTCTTCAAGCATACGTAAGTGCTCATCTAATTCTGCTTTCTTAACGAATGCAGTACCGTAAATACGTTGTAGCATTTTATTATTGCTATCGCCGCGCCAGTAAGCACCCGCAACGCTTAATAATTTAAATACTTTAATTTTCCCTGTAGATGGAAGGTGAACACCACGGCAAAGGTCGAAGAATTCGCCTTGTTCATAGATTGAAATAACTGCATCTTCTGGAAGATCGTTAATTAAATCTAATTTTAACTCATCGCCGATTTCTTCAAAGCGACGAAGTGCTTCTGCACGTGGTACTTCATGACGAACGATTTCTAAGTTTTCGTTCACGATTTTTTGCATTTCTTTTTCGATTTTCTTGAAGTCTTCAACTGTAATTGCTTCTTCCATATCAATATCGTAGTAGAAGCCATTTTCAATTACTGGACCAATACCAAGCTCAAGCTTAGCATCTTTATATAAACGTTTTAACGCTTGTGCTAATAGGTGGGCTGTTGAATGGCGTAAAATATATAAGCCATCTTCAGAATCTAATGTAATAATAGAAACTGCACCATCTTCTTCGATTGGTGTAACAAGATCGATCATCTCATCGTTTAATTTTCCAGCCACAGCTTTTTTCTTTAAGCCTGGGCTAATAGAAGCTGCGATTTCTTCAGTTGTTACGCCTTTTGGAAACTCCTTCACAGCTCCATCAGGGAAAGTAATTTTAACTACATCTGCCATCACTGGTCACTCCTCTTTTTTTCAAAATAAAAAACACTCATCCCGTAAAAAGGGACGAGTGTTGAATTCGTGGTTCCACCCTTGTTCCAATTAACATTATTGTTAATTGCTCAAGTTCAACATAACGGTGTTGTCCGTTAGCAATTACTAGAAAAAAACGTTCACTGCTAAAGTTTAGAGGTGGTAAGTAATAATCCCGTACTAGGAAGCTCACACCCTAAGGCTTCCCTCTCTGAAAATCGTAGAAAACTACTCATGTCCTCATCATGACATTTCAATATATTTCATTTATGTAGGTAATTATATGCTCAAAAACTTAGAAAATCAAGGGCGTTACCTTTATTTTTTAAATTTTTCACATTGCGCTCAAACTCATGTAATCCATGTAATTGGACCCGTTCTTGAAATACATTTCGCAAAGTAATAATCATATTATGGTCTTGTTCTTTCGTATATAAATAAATTTTTTTCGGCGAAATAGAAAGAAGTGGTGCAATTACTTTCGTATCAATATATACATCCTTTTGCTTTAATAATTCCTCATCTATATATTGGACCAATTTCTCCTGTTTTAAACGTCTACCTTTATCGTCATAGAAAATAAAGCTTTCATCAAAAATAAGATGCACACAGGACAAACGTGATTTTCGGCTACGTACTTGTTGCCTTAGCGTCTCAATAAACATTTGATATTCTTGTTCCAACTTATACTCATCAATCGACACTTCAGCAAGCTTAGCTACCATTTCCCTATATGTACGAAGGCGAAAACGAACATATGATGAAAACGAGAACGAAAGCGGATCACAAAGCCAGTTATTTAAAGAAGATTTAATATATGATTCAAATGTGTGACGTGTTAATTCTCGAGCAATCTCTTTTCTTCTTCCCTTTAAAATCTCTTGTGCCATATGCAATATTTGATGACACTCTTCCTCTTCTTCATAAAAAAACTTCTCTTTTAAGATTGTATAAATCCACTCATTTTGCTTTACATTCACAATGAAATATACCATTACTGGCAATAAAATCTTTTCAATATAATTCGATTCACATACTGGTATGTGAATCACCACTTTTTGTTCCTGTAAATACACACTCGTTTCCTTATATAACAGTTCCGCTCTTTTCAATAGTTGTCTATATACATGCATAGCATCATTTTTTTCTTCGAAGCAAATTTCAATCACTTTTGTCCCCCCTTTTATCCCTGCTCTAAAGGATTGTATCTATACGTTACAAATCCTATAAGAGTCCGTCCCGTGGAAGTTCACTCTTAGTAGAATTACATTTCCTATCGTTAGAAAATCCACTCAATACGGCTTGCTAATTTTATATATATTAAGGGAGGGAGAAAAAAATGATACAAGCTACAATGAATTTTCTATAAGAAGTTTTTCGTTTTGCAATTCACCTAGTCTGAAAAGTGTTCAAAACAAAAAAGAGCAAGCTTTTCAGCTTACTCTTTACTTATGACGTCGGTTTTTTCCGCCAATCGGAATTGGCTTCGCTAAATATTTAATTCGTTCCATAATACGTGCTGCTTTCATTTGTTCTGCTTCACCACGCTGTGTATACGTTAAATGATGTTCCAATTCCTTGAAATCAAAGTTAGACGTAAAGAACGTCGGTAAGTTTTCTAACATACGGAATTGCAAAATTGCACCAAGCACATCGTCACGCACAAAGCTTGACATCGCTTCTGCTCCGATATCATCTAGCATTAAAACTTGTACGCGTTTCACCGCATCAATCTTTTCCCCAATCGAATTATCTTGAATCGAACTTTTAATTTCACGTAAAAATTCAGGGAAGTATACGAGCATCGAACTTATTTTCTTTTGAGCAAGCTCATTCGCCATTGCTCCTAACAAATACGTTTTCCCTACACCAAATTTACCGTACAAATATAAACCTTGTACTTTTTTACCAGGTTCATATGTACTTAAAAATTCATTGGCTGCACCAATTGCATCAATACGCGCATCTAAATCTGAAGGATCTAAGTTTTCCATCGTTGCCTGTAAAATGTCAGTTGGCATATATACACTTTGAACGAGTTTTTCATATTTCTTTCTCTCGTCATATGCTACTTTTCTAACGCAACGATCGTATTGAATATCAATCATCTTCCCTTGGATAACGAGCTTTGGCTCATATCCTTGCAGCATGTTTTTACACGAACCTAGATCCGGACAATCTGCGCAACCTACACTTTGTCCAATATATTCGTATAACTTCACAAGGCTGCGCTCAATCATAGAAGTTGTTACTTCACCTTGATGTTCGTCTATAAATTCTTTCACACGCGGATGTGCCATTACTTCCGCCTTTAATACTTCATATCTATTTTTAAAATTTTTATTTTCCATTAACTTTGCAAATGAATTTTGAATATGCTCCATTTTCTCACCTCAAAGAGCGTTCATTCTCTTCTATTAATCACGCTTATATTTTTTTAACACTTCTTCTAGTCGTTTTCGTTCATCATCTAACGTACTTGCATCTTTTTTCTTACTTACATCTTTCTTCACTGTTTCTTTCTCTTGTTCTTTCGGCTCTTCTTTCAGCCAATCTGGTACCATTTCTTTTCTTATCGTTTTCTTCGACGTACGGCCTTTTTTCTTCGTCTCAGCCCATTCTTGATATTGACGATTCTCTTCTTTCGCTAACGCCATTGCTTCAGCTACTGTACCGACCTTTTTACGTGCCCAATGCCCAGCAATTTTCTCCACATACGTTTTCGCAAGCTTCATATCTGAGCGTAGCATAACGTAATAAATAAGTACATTCACAACACCTGGCGTTAATTTTTGATTGATCATTACATCTTCAACGATCTGCAAGTCAGCCTTTGTCGCCTCTGCACCACCAGAGATTTCTTTTAATAGTTGTTTTGGTGAGATTTCCTCTAGCTGTTTGATTAACATCTCTTCTTGCGTAGAAGGCTCTTTTCCTTCCATCATACGTGCAGCGTGAGGTTGTACTCTTTCACTTAATACAGGTAACGCTTGACCGTTTTCGAACTGATACCAATCACGTGCTCCTTTTCTAAGCCTTTCGATATCAATTGTCTGCATCTCTGTCACCGTACCAAGAACGATATTTTGCATCGATAACACATCTACATCGTACACGTAAGCAAGTGTAATGACACATTCTCGCACTTGATCTGTAATCGCCTTTTTAGGGACAAGAGCGGACAAGCCATCTACAAATAAGGAGAAATCAAAGAAATCATTCCAAACTTTTGGAGAGTCTCCCTTCTCGTTACTTGGCATAGCTGTCGTTTTTGGAATACGAAGATCTTCTTGCGCATGCTCAAGCTGTCCTGGATTAAACGAACCAAACACATCATTGAAAGAACGCGTAACATTTTCATAAGAAGCAAAATCAAATTCTTCTTCTAAGAAATATTGCTTTACTTGATTATATTTTGTCCGACTCAATCGATTGTATAAAAAGATGCTTAACACAATATCATCAAAAAACTGCTTCGGAGATAAAGGTGGTTGCAATTCGTATATAAACATTCGAATATCTTTTTCTTTCTTAATATATACCTTCAAAAGCCCAATTGCTTCTAACTTTACTCGTTCCTCATATATTTCGGGAAGCTGCATTTGCATGGTCACCATAAGGGAATGGTGTGTATTCTCTTTTCCAAACACACGATCTTGCTCTAACTCTCCCCATAGTGTCATGTACAAGCTAAAAGCTCTACTACCTATTAACGGCTGATACAACATCGTTAACACTTTTCGGTCGTAATTATGCAGTAACCCTTTCGCACTTACTTTATAACGATCAATTGGCAATAGCTCCATCCATGACTGTTTTTCCATTCTTGCTTTTCCTTTCTCTCATCCAATCTATCCTCTACTTCATTCGTTCTATCTTCATTATATAATTTCTTAGCGAAAAAGAGCTATTAGCTTTCGCTTCTAGCTCTCTTATCTCATTACTTACGGTATGTAAAGAGAATAAAATACAACTTCTACTCTCTTTCTTTTTGCAGTATATCTTTTAATTCTTCAATAAATACATTTAAATCTTTAAATTGGCGATATACAGAAGCAAAACGCACGTAAGCAACATCATCAATATCACGCAGTTCTTCCATAACAATTTCACCAATCATATCACTTTTCACTTCTGATATACCTAAATTACGAAGTTCACGTTCCACACTTTGAGTTACTTCTTCTAATTGTCTTAAAGATACTGGTCTTTTTTCGCACGCTTTAATTAAGCCGCGCAAAATCTTTTCTTTATTAAACTCTTCTCGTGTGCCTTCTTTTTTTACAACGATAAGAGGTGACTCTTCTACTCTTTCAAATGTCGTAAAGCGACTTAAACAACTTTCACACTCTCTCCTTCTTCGAATAGAGCGCCCCTCGTCTACCGGACGCGAATCTAACACTCTTGTACCATTATGCGAACAGGATGGACAACGCAATATATTCACTCCTTTACACTATACTCTTTATTTTTTCTCTACTTACTTCATCTGACAATATATATACAATATTATATAACTCATTCTAACTCTCTTACCACTTTAAGTTTAAGCACATTATTTTATCATCTCGTTTTCAAAAATAAGATGGTAGATGGGGTGCTAACTTATTCGTAAGAGCTCAATTTATCTCACTAACGAGTACGTTATATTTTTCCTTTTTTATAAACTAAAAAAGAGGTGCATTATACACCTCTTTACATTTTAAATCAATTATGTTCTTTTTTAAAGAGCTTTTGTTTCTCTCTGCTTAATTTCGAAGCTACCAGTGCCTCGAGGAAGCTCGATGCTCTCACGCGTTTTCGCGTTTAAACCTTCTGCAATATATTCTGCAGCAACATTTGGATCAATACGATCCCCACAAGTATAAACATCAATACTTGCGTAACCGTGCTCCGGAAAGCTATGAATTGTTAAATGTGATTCCGAGATAATTACTACTCCACTTACACCTTGTGGTGCAAATTTATGGAAAGCAACCTCACGCACTTCAGCACCAGCTCTCAGTGCTGCATCCACAAATAATTGTTCAATATACGGCATGTCATTAAGCTTGTCGAAATCGCAATCCCAAAGTTCAGCGATTACGTGACGACCCATCGTATCCATAGTATCCATTCTACAGTTCCCCCTTGTAAATTTATTCTAACTGTTCGAATTGAAAACTAATTTGCAATTTGGCTTGCTCCACTACCACGGGGGAAAGTTAGTCCAGAGAGGTCCTAACCCTTTAAGTAGTGACTACGTACCTCAGCTCTTAAGTTTACGAGTGTTAGTATACTTTGTTTATTTTCATTTTGCAACAACAGTTTTTTCGATTTTCTGTCATATTTTCCTCTTTACTTTTCCCTAAAAAAAATAAACGATTCACAAATACAGTAATTACAACGTTTCGTGGTATGTCCACTTTCGAAAATATACTTATATAATTTTTTTCCTTTTCAGAAAAAAATAAAAAAAGAGGGCAAATATTCACTTGCCCTCTCCCTTATTTACTTAAATATGTTGCACATTTTTTTGTTTCGCTAATTCGTCAACAACTAACGTTACAAGATCTACAACACGACGAGAGTAGCCCCACTCGTTATCATACCAAGCAAGTACTTTCACTTTACGATCACCCATTACCATTGTAGATAAACCATCAATAATAGCTGAGTGTGTATTTGTATTAAAGTCAATAGATACTAAAGGCTCTTCGCTGAATTCTACAATGCCTTTTAACGCACCGTTTGCAACAGTTTTGAATGCTTCATTAATAGCTTCAACTGTCACATCACGCTTTACATCTACTACTAAGTCAACAAGAGACACGTTTGGCGTTGGTACACGAAGTGCCATACCATGAAGTTTTCCGTTTAAGTGCGGAAGAACTTTTGCAAGCGCTTTCGCAGCACCTGTCGTTGTCGGAATGATCGATTGTCCGCAAGCACGTGCTCTTCTTAAATCTTTATGTGGGTTATCAATATTTTTTTGGTCATTTGTATAAGCATGAACAGTTGTCATTAAACCGTTTTCAATTCCAAACTGCTCATCTAACACCTTAACAACAGGCGCTAAACAGTTTGTTGTGCAAGATGCATTTGAAATAACAGTATGTTTTGTAATATCTAGTTGGTCTTCGTTCACACCAACTACAATTGTTACATCTTCATTCTTACCAGGCGCTGTTAAAATAACTTTTTTCGCTCCAGCTTCAACATGAAGAATTGCTTTTTCTTTTGAATTAAATTTACCAGTTGCTTCAATTACAACTTCAACACCTAAATCTGTCCAAGGCAATTCCTTTGGATCGCGGTTGTTTAAAAGGCGAATCATTTTTCCATCAACTAATAAGTGATCTTCAAATGCTTCTACTGTTCCGTCAAACTTGCCGTGAACTGTATCATATTTAATTAAATGTGCTAACGTTTCAGATGGATAGCTTGCATTGATTGCTACAATTTCGAATGCGCTTTCTTTTATTGCCTGACGAAATACCATTCTCCCAATACGTCCAAATCCATTAATTGCCACACGAGTCATAATATGTTATCCCCCTTGAATGCGTTATACTATTTATCTCCAATCCCAATAATAGTATAACACAAAAAGGGGATATGTCACTAAGCATTTTCATTAATTTCACAATTTTTTAGTCAATAATGTTCCAATTCTTTAAAATCACCTGTAATTGTGTTTTCGTTCCCATAATTGTGCCATCATTATTTATCACTTCATCTGCATTTTTCACTTTTTCTTCTAACGGCATTTGAGATTGAATACGAGCTGTTGCTTCTTCTTCTGAAAAATTATTTCGTTTCATTAAACGTTTTAATTGTGTATGTGGCTTAACCGCTACAACTAAAACGCGGTCCACGAGACTTGTTAATTTACTTTCAAATAAGAGAGGTATATCTAACACAACCGCTTGCATACCTTCCTTTATGTACTTTTCCTTTTGTGTATTCATTTCCTCACGCACTGCAGGATGAACAATTTTATTTAACTGCAATCGTTTTTCTTCATTATAGAAAACGACACTTCCTAATTTCGCCCGATCCAATTCTCCATCTTCTTGTAATACTTCCGTTCCAAACACTTCTACTATTTTGTTATATGCTGGTTTTCCTCGCTCTACAACTTCTCTTGCAATAATATCCGCATCAATAACTGGTATACTCAGTTCACGAAACATTTGAGACACTGTACTTTTTCCACTTGCAATGCCTCCCGTTAATCCAATTACTACTGTCATCATAATCCTCCTCACAATATAAAAGGCGCGAAACTAATGTTCCACGCCCATACTTACATTTTCCAAATTCCAATAATAATGAGTAATACCCCAGGCAGGAATGTAAATTTTTGTAACCATTTCATATTCGATAAAACCGTTCCAAGTTTCATTCCAATAAATAAAAACAAAGAACTCATAACCGCAACCAATATTGCCATCATAGCGGGCGCATACCCTAATAAAGATGCACCAATTCCAGCACCGAACGAATCTATAGAAAGAGCGATACCAAGAAGTAACGCTTCTCCTGCAGAAATGGTGCCTGATTTATCAAAATCTGCAACAGTCGGTTTCCGTAAAATTTGAATCACTAGCCCGAGCGAAGCAATTTCTAATTTCCAAACCTTCTCCTCTTGCTTTGGTTCTTCTTTTTTCTCACTTCGAAAAAATTGGTATAATACCCAAATTCCTATTCCAATAAGAACAAGCCCACCGATACGCGTTGCGATAACAGGTGAAAATATTTTCGCGATCATATGTCCAATTCCCATTGAAACAAGCATAACAGCCGCTGAACACATTCCGATAATTATAATTGATCTTAGTGGAATTCTTACGCTTCTTAAACCATATGTTAGCCCTACACTACAGCTATCTAAGCTTAATGTAAAAGCTAATAAAATAAGAGATAAATAAAGGTACATCGGTAAGCTCCTCCCTTATACATAGCCCTGCTGTATGTATATGACAAATGCCTATCCGATGTTATCTCTTTTCTATATTCTCGGCTGACAAATCGGGCAGTAATGCGTTCCTCTTCCGCCAACAACTGTTTTTTCTAATATCGTACCGCAAGTCACACATGGTTCTCCTTTTTTTCCGTATACATTTAGAAGTTCTTGGAATGAGCCAATTTGCCCTTGCGAATTCATATACGTTCGAATTGTACTTCCGCCTCGCTTCACTGCTTCACCTAACGTTGTAACAGTCGCCTCGTAAATTCGTTCAATTTCTTCTGCTGTTAAAGACGAAGCTTCTCGTTCCGGATGAATTTGAGAACGGAATAAAACTTCATCTACATATATATTTCCAAGCCCTACTAAAAGACGCTGGTCTAATAATACGACTTTTATTTTACGATTGGTCTTTTGCAATCTTTCTTGTAAATACTGCGGTGTCAATTCACCATCAAACGGCTCCGGACCTAAATCAGCAAGAGGCATTTGATTCAATTCTTCACCTTTCTTAAAGAGATGCATCGTACCAAACTTCCTCACATCTTTATAATGTAGTTCAGTTCCGTCTGTAAATAAGAAACGGACGTGTGTATGCTTATCAATTGGCTCGTCCTCTTGATGCAGTAAAAACTTACCTTCCATACGCAAATGTGAAACAATAACATAATTCGTTACATATAAAAGCAAAAACTTTCCTCTTCGCTTTATATTTTCAATCTTTTCGCCTCTTAGCATTTCTTTAAAGATTTCTGCATCATCCGGACGTTTTACTATTTTTGGATAGGTAACAATAACATCTTCAATTGTTTTTCCTGTCACAAGATTTTCAAGTGTCCGTCTGACGTTTTCAACCTCTGGTAATTCAGGCATTTCATCACTTCCTTATTTTGCGTCGTACCAAGTTGGACCGTAAGAATAATCAACTTTCAGCGGAACTGCGAGTTCAATTGCATGCTCCATTACTTCTGGTACAAGCTTCTCTAATTTTTCAATTTCTTCTTTTGGCGCTTCAAATATCAATTCATCGTGTACTTGCAGAAGTAGACGCGCCTGTAATCCTTCTTCTTCTAGACGGTCTGCCATAATAATCATCGCTTTTTTAATAATATCTGCTGCAGTCCCTTGAATTGGTGTATTCATAGCCGTACGCTCAGCAAAGCTACGTAAATTGAAATTACGACTCGTAATTTCCGGAATATAACGGCGGCGATTTAATAATGTAGCCACATATCCTTTTTGTTTCGCATCTTTTACGATGTCACTCATGTATTCTTGTACACCAGGGAAACTTTCTAAATACTTTTCAATAAATTCCGCTGCTGCTTTTCTTGTAATTCCTAAGTTTTGTGAAAGACCATAATCACTAATACCATACACAATTCCGAAATTAACAGCTTTCGCTTGTCGTCTCATATTCGAAGTTACTTCATCTTTTTCAACGCCAAATACATCCATCGCTGTTTTCGTATGAATATCCATATCATGTTGGAACGCTTCAACTAGCCCTTTATCATTTGCAATATGAGCTAATACGCGAAGTTCAATTTGTGAATAATCTGCCGCGTACATAATCCATCCTTCTTCTGATGGAACAAATGCCTGACGAATCTTTCTTCCTTCTTCTAATCGAATCGGGATATTTTGCAAGTTCGGATCCGTTGAACTTAATCGACCTGTTTGCGTTAATACTTGATTGAAACGAGTATGGATTTTAGATGAATCTTCATGTACAACTTTTAATAAACCTTCAATATAAGTTGAATTTAGTTTCCCTAATTGACGATAATGTAAAATGTTTGGAATGATTTCATGGCGATCCATAAGCTTTTCTAGTACATCAGCTGATGTAGAATAGCCTGTTTTCGTCTTTTTAATAACTGGTAAGTTTAAGTTCTCAAACAGAATAACACCAAGCTGCTTCGGTGAATTAATATTAAATTCTGTTCCCGCAAGCTTATAAATTTCCTGTTCCATTTCCTTTAATCTACCTGCAAGTTCTTCTCCCATATTACGAAGACGCTCCGTATCAACTTTTACACCTTTTACTTCCATATCAGCTAATACACGCGCAAGTGGTAATTCTAACTCTGTAAACAGTTCATATTGCTCATTCTTTTGTAACTCTTCTACGAATGTTTGCTTTACATCATATAATACGTGCACTTTACGTGCTACATGCTCCGCTACTACTTCTAGCTCTGGAACAGCACGCTTCGCACCTTTTCCGTAAACTTCTTCATCAGATTTCACAGCATGTGTTTCTTTCATTTTTGCTACAGTACGGAAATCTTTATCCGTATCAGCCGGGTCAAGTAAATAAGCAGCGATTAATAGATCAAAGTCAATCCCTTGCATATCTATCCCGTTCCATTTAAGTGCAACGATTGCGCGCTTCGCATCAAAGGTATACTTTCTCATTTCTCCATCTGCAAGCCACTCTTTAAAAGCGTCTGACTTAAGAGCAATGTCTGTTTGAATAAAGTAACAGCCATTTTCATTTTGAATACCAAAACCTTGAATGTCCGCTCTATGATAGTTATCTTCTTGTACTTCAACGATAAGCGCACTATCTTGCTGAAGCATTTCTTCTGTAACTTCTTCCACAATATCAAATGTAATATCATCTAATTCAGCTGGAGTCGTTTCTTCTGGCGTAACACCTAATTTATTTAAAAGGGATGTAAATCCTAAATTCTCGAACATTGGAATGACATCACTTGCTTCATACCCTTTATACTCCATATCATCCACATGCACTGTAATCGGTGCATCTGTAATAATAGTTGCAAGATCTTTACTCATAAGAGCTTGATCTTTATTTGCTTCTAGCTTTTCTTTTAATTTCTTCCCGCTTACTTGATCTATATTTTCATACACTGCCTCGACCGTTTCAAACTGTGTTAACAATTTAATCGCAGTTTTTTCGCCAACTCCTGGTACACCTGGAATATTATCTGACTGGTCTCCCATTAAACCTTTCATATCGATAATTTGCTTTGGTGATAAGCTGTATTTCTCAAATAAAGCTTCTTTCGTATATTCATCCACTTCTGTAATCCCTTTGCGAGGAATACATACGAGTGTATTATCTGAAACAAGTTGCAGTAAGTCTTTATCTCCTGAAATAACTTTTACATGAAACCCTTGTTCACTCGCTTCTTTCGCTAACGTTCCCATAATGTCATCCGCTTCATAATTTTCTAATTCATAACGCGGTACGTTGAATGCATCAAGCATCTCACGAATAAACGGGAATTGCTCTGATAATTCAGGTGGAGTCTTTTGACGTCCTCCTTTATACTCACTATACGTTTTATGACGGAATGTCGTTTTACCCGCATCAAACGCTACTAACATATGCGTTGGTTTTTCTTCCTCTAATATTCTCATTAACATCATTGTAAAACCGTAAATTGCGTTCGTATGTATACCTTTGTCGTTATTTAAAAGCGGTAGTGCAAAGAAAGCACGATACGCGATATTATTACCATCTACTAATACGACCTTTTTTTCCAAACCAGAAACCTCCCCATACAAATTTGAAATGATTTTTTTCACAGAAAAAAACCGTTCCTTTCCTCTCTCTATATTAACATGACTAATAGAGAGAAGAAAAATAACGGCTATTTTCTATTATATATACAAACGTTTACTAACATAAAAGGGAAGTGACGAGAACAGCATAACTATTCTCGTCCAAAATTACTCCTTGGATGAAGGGGTTTTCATGTATTATATTAACAGACCTTTATTAATATTTAATTAAGCCATTGTTAATATATTGTAAATATCCTTCATCCTATTTTTCAGTTGCTGATTTTGGTAAAACAACTGTAAATGTTGTCCCTTCCCCAACTTCACTATCCACTGTAATCGTACCGTGATGTGCCTCAACTAAATGCTTTACAATCGATAATCCAAGGCCTGTACCACCAGTATTTCTACTTCTCGCTTTATCCACTCGGTAAAAGCGTTCAAAAATACGCGGAATTTCATCTTTACTAATACCAATTCCGGTATCCGATACTTTTATATAAGCATTATATTTATCTTCTGCTAATTCTACAGAAACAACGCCTCCAGCCGGCGTATATACGATTGCGTTATTCATTAAATTAATAAAGATTTGCTTCAAACGACTTGGATCTCCAATGACCGAGACTCCTTTTAGCGCATTTACTTGTAAAGAAATTTCCTTTTCTCCTGCTTTGTTATCAAGCACCATATGAATGTCTTCAAGAAGTCCCTTCATATCAACGGTCCCCATACTCAATTTAAATCCTTGTTGCTCAATCTTTGATAAATCTAATAAATCTTCAATTAACCCTTGCATGCGTTCACTTTCTTTTAAAATAATGTGCAAGAAATGTTCGCAGAATTTTTTATTATCCATAGCACCGTCCAAGAGCGTTTCTGAAAAACCTTTAATAGAAGTAATCGGTGTCTTTAGTTCATGAGAAACATTCGCTAAAAAGTCTTTTCTCATTTGTTCTAATTTCTTTAGCTCAGTAATGTCATGGAATACAAGGACAATCCCTTTCCATTCATGGTTCGTCCCGATAATCGGTGCTCCATATACTTCGAAATGCTTTCGCTCAATTCCAAGCGGCAATAACATTTGTTTACGCACTTTCACTTCTGTCATAAAGATTTCTTCCACGAGCTCTATAATTTCTGTATGATGAAACGACTCATAATATAAACGATCTAAATATTCTTCATCTGTTACGTGGAAAGTCTCCTTATACGAACGGTTTACAAGGTTTATATAACCGCGACTATCAATTAAAATCATTCCGCTTCCCATATTTTCAATTAACGTATGCAGACGATCTTGTTGCATTTCTTGCTCAAGTGTCATCTCTTGTAAATTACGGGCTAAAATATTAATCGCTTTACTCAGCATTCCCGTTTCATCCGAATGACTCTCATAAGCGCGTGCTTTATAATTTCCCTTCGCTAATTCGATAGCAACTTTCGTAACGGATTCAATCGGCCTAATATATTGCCCTGTAATTTTCATACCTAAAAATACGACTACGAGACAAGCGATAACAAATCCGATAATTAATAATCCCCACGTTTTTTGATGAACAGATTTCAAAGGCTCAATTGTACTTTTTACCAAAATGTACCCTTGTTTTCCTGCTACATCTTGAACGAACACCGCATGGTAAAATTCATTATTCTGCTCTGTTTCTTTCGTAATGACTTTATTTCTTTGTTTCGTTGTTTCAGAAGTAAGTTCTTTAATTATCCCTTGGCTAAAAGCAGACTGTTCTCCTCCGCTATATTGAACTTTCTTTTTTTCATCTACAAATGCAATAGAAGCCTGTATTTTTTCTTCTAACTTTTCAAATACATATGGATTTTTTAAAACATCATCAAAACCCTGTTCTTCTGCTAATACCGCAACATACTCTGTCTCTTTTACCATTCTCTCTTTGGCATGATCTATATAGTAGTTTTCAAACACGGTTTCCAGTAATAAACCTAGTCCAACTAAAATAAAAACAATAAGAGAAACAAATGTAAAAAGAAGCCTGGAACGAAATTTATTCATCCCCTTTTGGCTCCTCTAATTTATATCCTAAACCACGTATCGTTTTAATGTACGTCGGTTTTTTCGTATTTTGTTCAATTTTATCGCGCAAATGGCTAATATGAACGTCAACAATTCGTGTATCACCAGCAAAATCATAGTTCCATACAGCACTTAATAATTGATCACGTGTCAACACGCGACTTTTATTTTTCGCAAGATAAACAAGTAGTTCAAATTCTTTTGGTGTTAATTCAAGCTTTCTTCCTTGGAAATAAGCCTCATAAAATTCCGGCAAAATTTTAAGTTCAGCAATTGTGATGCTCTCTTCATCTGACGCTTCTTTCACTTGTTCTTCTTGTTGTAATTTCGTGCGGCGCAAAATTGCCTTCACACGCGCAACAACTTCCCTTGGGCTAAATGGCTTCGTCATATAATCATCTGCCCCAAGTTCAAGACCTAGCACCTTATCAAATTCATCATCTTTTGCTGTTAACATTAAAATCGGCGTCATAACGCGCTGCAATCGTAATTCTTTACACACTTCCATACCATCCATTTTTGGAAGCATTAAATCTAATATAATTAAATCTGGGCGTTCTGTTGTCGCTTTTTGAAGCGCCATTTCTCCATCCATCGCTGTTATCACTTCAAACCCAGCTTGTTGTAGATTAAATTCAATTAAAGTTAAGATAAACTCCTCATCATCAACTACTAAAATACGATTGTTCATTCTTTTCCTCCAAGTTATAGACTTGAAACCTTCTTCATCCTAGCATTTTCCCCGTTATTCTCATCATACTAGAAAATAAGGTCCCTCTCAATATAATTGTCTATTCATGGAGCTCGTTTGTACTATCATTATTCCTAAAAACAACTCCACTCGGCTTAATTAACTTGTTGTTATCCATACTTTATACACTTCTATATCGTTATTAAACTCCACATTCGTATAAATATTAAATTCTCGATTTTGCGCTAACAAAAACGCAAGAGCATACGCTATTTTATAGTCTAGCGTTTCATATCCATCAAATACTCTTCCATACATTTCATTCGCGACCCCGTCTGCCCACACTTCAGCTTCTCTTATCGTTTCAAAGATAACATCTTCTCTTTTCCACTTCATCTTAAAAATCACCCCTTTCATTGACTTCAATTACCAATAAATATATTATTAATTTAAATATATAAATAAACACAATTCAGGGGGCTATTATGCGAGTATTACTACCTATTTTAACTTTAGTAGTAACATGTTTCCTTACTTTTAACGTACCAAGCTGGGATACGATTAAAACAGGTTGTTCAGAATTTGCCGAAGGGTTTAAAGAAGGGTTTTTCAACTAAAAATAGCGCTAGTCCCTTATAGTAAGGTATGCTAGCGCTATTCATATTTTCATGTTTTAAAAATTATCTAATGCTTTTTCCATAATAGAAACTGATTTAAAAGGCGGTGTTACTGTTAAGGAACCTTTTACAACCGTTTCTCCTTTTTCATCATGAGCAGATACAAGCATATCAATTGTATGTTCCTCCTCAGAAACAGCCACAACTTCAAAGTGGATTTGTAACGTTTCATAATGGTGAACATGCTTCACGAACGTAAGGTCCTTCCTAGTAATATGACTACCTGGACCTGGTAAATATTTCGTAACTGCCGTTGTAATCATTCCAGTTAGCATAATGCTTGGTACAATCGGCTTTTCATACGGAGTTTGGGATGCGTAATCATGCTGAATATATAATGGATTGGCATCATTCGTTAACCCTAAGTACAATAACAAATCTTTATCCTCAATTTTTTCAGTGATAGATAATTTCTCTCCTACTGTAATTTCATCCATTCTACGACCAATTTGAACTTTTTTCTTTAACATGTTACAACCCCCTCCGATTTTTTCACCTTATTATCCTACTAAAATCGATACCTTATCCGAATTTTACTATGATGAGGGCAATGTATAGTATAAATCTATAGTTTCATTATAGGATACACCAAATGATAGCGTTTTCATATTATTTCAAAAAAACATTTGAATAAATAGTAGAAAAAGATTCGGGGCCCCGAATCTTTTTCCGCTTATATTTAATTATTAAACAAGAACCTTCATTACATTACGTACAGATTCTACAGAGCGATCTAACGCTTCTTTTTCATCTGCAAGAAGTTCTAACTCAATAATTTTTTCAATTCCGTTACCACCTAGAATTACTGGTACCCCTAAGTAAAGGTCGCTATAACCATATTCACCTTCAAGGTACGCAATAGCTGGTAATACACGGCGTTGATCTTTTAAGATTGCTTCTGTCATTTCAACTAAAGAAGCAGCTGGTGCGTAATATGCACTACCGTTTCCTAATAAGCCTACAATCTCGCCGCCACCTTTACGGGTACGTTCTACGATTGCTTCTAAACGCTCTTTCGGAATTAACGTTTCTAACGGAATGCCACCTGCATAAGAATAACGTACAAGAGGTACCATATCGTCACCGTGTCCACCAAGAACAAATCCTGTAATATCTTTCACAGAAAGATTTAATTCTTGTGCAATAAATGTACGGAAACGAGCTGTATCTAATACGCCCGATTGACCGATAACACGCTCTTTCGGGAATCCTGCTTCTTTAAATACAGAATATGTCATTGCATCAACTGGATTTGTTAATACAACAATAATCGCATTTGGTGAATGTTTTGCAATGTCGCGCGTAATACTTTTCATAATTTTAGAGTTTGTTGCTACTAAGTCATCACGGCTCATACCAGGCTTACGCGCAATACCTGCTGTAATAACGACAACGTCAGAATCAGCAGTATCTTCGTAATTAGATGTTCCAATAATGTTAGCATCAAAACCTTGTACTGGGCTCGCTTCTAACATATCTAACGCTTTCCCTTTTGTTGGATTTTCCAGTTGTGGAATGTCCACTAATACAACATCTGCAAGTTCTTTTTGTGCTAATAAGAATGCTGTTGTTGCTCCTGTAAATCCTGCACCGATGACTGAAACTTTCTTGCGTTTGATTGTCATAATTTACCCCCCGCTTTAATTATGCGTTTTTGATTATCGCTACATCCATATTTTTAATAAGTTCATTAGCGAACTCAGAACATTTCACTTCTGTTGCACCTTCCATTAAGCGTGCGAAATCATAAGTTACTACTTTTGAAGCAATTGTTTTCTCAACTGAATCAGTTACTAAATTCGCAGCTTCGTTCCATCCTAAGTGCTCTAATAATAATACACCAGAAAGAAGAACTGAAGATGGGTTTACTTTATCTAAACCTGCATATTTTGGAGCTGTACCATGTGTAGCTTCAAAGATAGCATGTCCAGTCACATAGTTAATGTTTGCACCAGGTGCAATACCAATTCCACCTACTTGTGCAGCAAGTGCATCAGAGATGTAGTCTCCGTTTAAGTTCATTGTTGCAACAACATCGAACTCACGTGGACGAGTTAAAATTTGTTGTAAGAAGATGTCTGCAATAGAATCTTTTACGATGATTTTTCCAGCCACTTCAGCGTCTGCCATCGCTTTATTCGCTGCATCTTTACCATCTTTCTCAACGATACGATCATATTCAGCCCAAGTAAATACTTTATCGCCGAATTCTTGTTCCGCTACTTCGTAACCCCAGTTTTTGAAAGCACCTTCTGTAAATTTCATAATGTTTCCTTTATGAACTAATGTAACAGAAGAACGCTTTTCGTTAATTGCATATTGAATTGCAGCACGAACAAGACGCTTTGTCCCTTCTTCTGAGATTGGTTTAATACCAATACCAGATGTTTCTGGGAAGCGGATTTTATTAACACCCATTGCTTCTTTTAAGAAAGCAAGGACTTTTTCTGCTTCCGGAGATCCTTGTGCATATTCAATTCCAGCATAAATGTCTTCTGTATTCTCACGGAAAATAACCATATCAGTATCTTCCGGACGTTTTACAGGTGAAGGAACACCATCAAAATAACGAACTGGACGTAGACATACATATAAATCTAATTCTTGACGAAGTGCTACGTTTAGAGAACGAATACCACCGCCAACTGGAGTTGTAAGTGGACCTTTAATCGCGATTAAATATTCACGGATTAAATTTAAAGTTTCTTCTGGTAACCACTCGCCTGTTTGGTTGAATGCTTTTTCCCCTGCAAGCACTTCTTTCCAAACGATTTTCTTCTCACCATCATAAGCTTTTTCAACTGCTGCTTCTAGTACACGAGATGCAGCTGCCCAAATATCAGGACCAATTCCATCTCCTTCGATAAATGGAATAATCGGATTGTTTGGTACATTCATAACACCATTAGTTACAGTAATTTTTTCACCTGTCGTCAATGTGATAACCCCCATGTTTGAAATTTCATATGTATGAAACTGAGGGAATAACCCCTCAGTTCAAACCGTTATTTAAATTAAAATATTCTAATCATTACGTCTTTCCGAAAAAATCAGACTTTTGAAAGCGTATTTTCACTATCAAAATAGTATTTTTTGCTTATCGTTGTGCAATTGGAACGTACACTTGATGTGTTGGTCCATTATAATCAGCACGTGGACGGATTAAACGGTTGTTTTCATATTGTTCTAGAATATGAGCTAACCAGCCTGACATACGGCTAATTGCAAAAATAGGTGTAAATAAGTCATGGTCAATTCCTAAACAATGGTATACAGAAGCTGAATAGAAATCAACATTTGGCGGAAGACCTTTTTCTTTTGTTACAATGTCTTCAATTTTGATAGACATATTATACCATTTGTTTTCTCCTAAAAGCACGCATAATCTCTTAGACATTTCGCGTAAATGTTTTGCACGCGGATCACCCTGCTCATATACACGGTGGCCAAAGCCCATGATTTTCACTTTATTTTGAAGAGCATTATGAATATATGATTCTACATTTTCTTCTTCGCCAATTTCAGTTAGCATCTTCATTACATTTTCATTTGCCCCGCCGTGAAGAGGACCTTTTAACGCACCGATTGCTGCTGTAATACCAGAATATACATCTGAAAGTGTAGCTACACAAACGCGTGCAGTAAATGTAGAAGCGTTTAACTCATGATCTGCGTGAAGTACAAGCGCCTTATCAAAAGCTTCAATTTCAACTTCATTTGGCTCGCGATCATTTAACATGTACAAGAAGTTTGCAGCTAATGATAAATCGTTTCTAGGCTCAACAACATCTAAACCTTTACGAATTCTTGCATAAGCAGCAACTAAAGTTCCCACTTGAGCCTGTAATTTAACCGCTTTCAAATAATTGGAGTTTTCATCCATAATTTCAGCGCTCTCATCGTATAATGATAGCATGGAAATTGCAGTTCGTAAAACAGACATCGGATGTGCGATTTTTAAATCTACTTGTTTCAAATATGTTAAAATCTCACCTGGAACTTTATAGTATTCCGATACAGTCTCTTTAAATTTCGCTAGTTCTTGTTCATTAGGAAGCTTGCGATGCCATAATAAGTACACTACTTCTTCAAATGTAGCATTCTCAGCTAAATCATCAATATTATACCCAACATAAGTTAATGTATCATCAATAATAGAGCTCACAGATGATGTTGTTGCTACTACCCCTTCTAAACCTCGAATAACAGTCATGACATTCTCTCCTTTTCCTGAAAATTCTCCCAACCTTGCTCCTTATATCTATTTGCTCCCCTTTTGAATTATGAACGCCCGTTCACTCTTTAGGCAAGCAAAATGCACGATCATGCAAATTTATTGCGATGTTCCCCTCTTATGTCCATTGTCTACATGGAAAGCATGAGCGTGAATGTCTCCCCGAATCCTCACGCTCAAAACAACAAGTTAGTGAGGAAAATTAATTCCGAAGAGTTTTATGATAAAAACAACATAAAACAATATCATTATAAAATTGTTTTATGTTGTTTTTATTTTATCTGGTGTAAAGTCTCTGCTGTTATGTAACTTTTCAAAGTTTCTAATCCTATTATAAACAATTATCTGACTTTTGTGAACAGAAAGAATTCAAAATTTTTATATTACTATAAAATTCCTCATTTAAACATCTGTATAATACTCATAACTGCATAGGCAATTCCAGCCCCAATTAATGGACCTACAGCAACTCCATTAAATAAAGCAACCGCTATAATTGTCCCGAAAACGAGCGCAGTTGTAATATGAGGATCCGTCGTCAATAATTGTACGCCGCCTTTCGCTAACAAAGCAACCGCTACCCCTGAAGCTAAAGCAATCCATGCATAATACGATTTCGCCGCTTCTCCAAGTTGTTTAAAACCTATTTCCCCCGTTGCAATCGGTACGAGTACTGCTATTGTAATAACCGTTACACCGAGGTTAATCCCTTTCGTTTGTAGATAAGGAAAGACTTTATCTCCTAGAAACGTAAATTTCAATAAAAATAACACACCAATAGCTACAGTAAGCGATTGGTTTTTAGCAACAAGTCCTATAATAAGTAGTATGAATAAAAATAACGTTGACTGACTAATCATGTTTGCACTTCCTTTCTGAAAATAATGAACTCATTTCCAAACAAAAATACCTTTAAACCTATCGTTATACATGCTATATCGATGTATATTCAACAATAACCACTTCATTTTTTATGTATTTTAAACTGACAAACTGAGACTTTCATCATCAAAAATTTAAGCATGTATACATTTTTGAAAACGATTGTCTCTCCTTTCTTTTCTAATAAGAAACAGGTAAAATAAAAAGAAGAGAAAATGAAGTTTTTACCATATAGTAGAAGCATCAACACCAAGCTTTTACAGTCACTCATGTACTGAAAAAGCAGGAAAAATCCATCATTCCACTATAACATAAAGTGAAACTTTAATCAGTGCAGCACACTCGTTATAAGTTGAACGAATTAGGATAATCCAAATTGGAATGGGAGGTATACATCTTTGAACCGAAACTTACTATATATGATATTGCGACTCATATTTGTCATTGTAGCAACGGTAGCCGGGTTCTATGCATTACTATATATGTCAGGACTTATCTACCCTTTTATTATCGCTTTCGCATTTGCTTATTTGATTAATCCTGTCGTCAATTTCCTTAATCAAAAACTACAATTTCCTCGCGCACTAGCAGTACTCGTTAGCTTAATTCTCGTATTTGGAGCTATCGTTGGACTCGTTACATATCTTGTAACAGAAGCAATATCTGCCACAACATACTTACTACAACTTGTTACAGTAAAGTTTCCGGATATCGTTAAATTCGCAGAGCAATTTGCACTTAATCATATTATGCCTCTCTATGATGATTTAATTTCTAAATTTAATCATCTTGGGGAACCACAGCGCTATACGATTACACAAAACATTCAAAACTTAGGAACCGAAGCAACGACGCAAATGAAAGAACTTTTAACTGCTATTATAAGCGGGTTAACAAATTTCATTAGTGCATTACCAACAACTTTAACTGTCCTTGTATTCGTTTTATTAGCCACTTTCTTCATTAGTTACGATTGGCACCGTCTTGCTCAGAAAGTAAGAAAATTTTTGCCGAATCGTGTTCATGGCTATGGAAAAACTATTTTTGTCGATTTAAGAAAAGCTTTATTTGGTTTTGTTAAAGCGCAACTTACACTCGTATCTATGACAACTGTTATTGTACTAATCGGACTTTTAATATTACGCGTACCATACGCCATTACTATCGCGATTATTACAGGGGTTGTAGATTTACTCCCATATTTAGGAACCGGCGCCGTCTTCGTTCCTTGGGTTATATACGTATTTTTCACTGGCGACACTGCTTTCGCCATCGGTCTTCTCATCTTATACATCGTCGTGATTGTCCAAAGACAAATTATGGAGCCTAAAGTACTCTCATCTAATATCGGCCTCGATCCATTAGCAACACTGATCGCTCTATTTGTCGGCTTTAAGCTTTTTGGCTTTTTAGGATTAATCATCGGTCCAGTCACCTTAGTACTACTTAATACATTGCACAAAGCTCGTGTATTCCATGATTTGTGGAAATATATTAAAGGCACACCTTCAAAATAATAGTTTCTAATTCATATACAACAAAAAACTTACATGTAATCAGTGGGAAATTCCCACTGATTATTCCTTGTACTTATTTTTTACACTCATTACATACAACGAGAGAATTGCCCCAGAAAAAGGATAATACTCTTGTTTTTTTGCATGAAAAACGCATATTTCGAGGTATTTTTACATATTTATTCTATTATCCCTATAATTATTACTTACATTTATTACTTTTTATGTAAATGAATAAATATACAAAAACCAGCTTGAGTTCATATGAATTTCCCTACAGTATACTCAGTAAGAACTACCTACATATCCAACCGAAAAATACACAGCAAATATAATAAAGCAAAACTACGATTATTAACTTTCACCAACCGGATTAGTATGAGCAGTCCGATTTCCACTTAACTCCTTCGCATTCACCAAATTTTAAGGCATGATACAGCAAAACTTTAATTAACAGAACTTCATCCATCCGCCATCCTTTTGCGGGCAAAAAAAATAGTGCTTAGATCGCTATAATCTAAGCACTATTTCTGCACAATAATAGTAGAACTCTTTCTAAACTTCCATTCCATCCACTTCATAACAAATGGCTTCAACAAAGCCCTCGTCATAGGGATAACGAAGATCAAACCCATTATATCCGTTACGTATCCAGGAAGTACCAAAAGAATACCTCCTACAAAGATAAAAATACCATCCAGTACCGCTCCTCCTGGCATTTCTCCTCTATTCAACTTAGATTGAATCTCTCCAAGTACTTTAAATCCTTGTCTTTTCGCCAAATAGACACCTACAACACCCGTAAATACAATCATAGCGAACGTAGACCATAAACCTATTACATGACTCGATCCAATTAAGACTGTAATCTCAATCGCCGGTATTAAAATAAACAAGAATAGTAACCACTTCATAGTTCTACACTCCTCTCACGCATCACTTTAAACGAACCCATAACGCCCGTATACGCTACACAAAAACTAAACACCTTTCCCTATTGAACCTCGTAACAAACGGCTTCTAAACCCAATTCCAGGCGTTTCAAGCTGATTCCACCTCGTTTTTGTGTAAAAAAAAGAGAAGGACTCCGATCCTTCTCTTCATATTACTTATAGCACTTCCGCATGTCCATTATAAACAATTCCGCGTGCTGCATCAACTGTTACTTCTTGGCCATTTTTTAAAGTTGCTGTTACGCCGTTTACACCAACGATAACAGGAATACCGATTGATACACCTACAACAGCCGCATGGCTTGTTAGACCGCCTTCTTCTACAACTAGAGCAGCAGCTTTTTCGATTGCAGGAATCATATCTTTATCAGTGCTTGTTGTAACAAGGATATCACCTTTGTTTACGTTCGCTACAGCTTCAGCAGCTGTTTTCGCTACAACTACTTTACCTTTTGCAGCTTTACGACCGATTCCTTGTCCTTTCGCAACTTCTTCACCAACAACATGGATTTTCATTAAGTTTGTTGTACCAGTTTCAGCAACTGGAACACCAGCAGTGATTACTACAGTGTCTCCAAGTCCAATTAGACCTGCATCCATACCTGTTTGAATTGCAGTATCTAACATTTCGTCAGTAGACGCTGCACGTTTTCCAGCCATAAATGCTTGTACACCCCAAACAAGTGCAAGACGACGTCCTACTTGCTCGTCAGATGTTACAGCTACGATTGGAGATTTCGGACGGTATTTAGAGATCATTTTCGCAGTATGTCCACTTTCTGTTGGAGCTACGATTGCAGCTACATCAAGAGCAAGTGCTGTATGCGCAACAGATTGGCTAATTGCATCTGTGATTGTTGGAGTGAACTCTTTAATACGTTTTTTGAACATATCTTCATATTGTAATGATTTTTCAACACGTACTGCAATGTTAGCCATCATTGTTACTGCTTCTACTGGGTATTGACCAGCAGCTGTTTCACCTGAAAGCATGATTGCATCTGTACCATCGAAGATCGCGTTAGCTACGTCACTTGCTTCTGCACGAGTTGGACGTGGGTTACGTTGCATAGAATCTAACATTTGTGTCGCAGTAATAACCGGTTTACCTAACACGTTACATTTTTTGATTAGACGTTTTTGTACTAATGGTACTTCTTCTGGCGGAATTTCTACACCCATATCACCACGAGCTACCATTAAACCGTCAGAAACTTCTAAGATTGAATCGATGTTATCGATACCCTCTTGGTTTTCGATTTTCGGTACGATTTGGATGTATTGAGCGTTATGCCCTTCTAATAATTCACGGATTTCTAATACGTCAGATGCTTTACGTACGAATGAAGCTGCGATGAAATCAACTTTTTGCTCGATACCGAAAACGATATCTTTTACGTCTTTTTCAGTGATACCAGGAAGCTTAATGCTTACGTTTGGTACGTTAACACCTTTTTTATTTTTTACAGTTCCGCTGTTTAAAACTTTTGTACGGATGTTTCCGTCAGCTTTTTCGATTACTTCTAGTTCGATAAGACCGTCATCGATTAGAATACGAGAACCTGGGTCTACATCGTCATAAAGACCAGCATAAGATACAGAGAACTTCTCTGCAGTACCTAATACTTGCTCAGTAGAAAGAACTACTTCCGCACCTGTTACAAGCTCAGCTTGTCCGTCTACGAAGTCGTGAGTACGGATTTCTGGACCTTTTGTATCAAGTAAAATACCAACTGTTTTACCAGTTTTCTTTGAAGCTTCACGAATGTTTTTAATACGAGCGCCGTGCTCTTCATGGCTACCATGAGAGAAGTTTAAACGAGCAACGTTCATACCTGCTTCGATTAATTGTTCTAATTTCTCAATACTTTCACTAGCAGGACCTATAGTACATACAATTTTAGTTTTACGCATATTGCACCTCCGAAAATTATGAAACCGTTCCCAAATATCCGACATTAAGCCGATTAGATGGATAATTCTTTAGATAATTGATACATATCTTTATCGATTGTATGCTTTTGAGCTAACGCTTCGATAATATCATGATCAACAAGTTTATTATCTTGAATACCTACACAACGTCCACCTCTACCAGCAATTAATAATTCAACTGCTCTTGCGCCAAGACGACTTGCTAATACACGGTCTTGTGCACTTGGTGATCCACCACGTTGTACGTGACCTAATACAGTTACACGAGTATCAAAGTTTGTTGCTTCTTCAATGTGCTTACCGATGTCAATTGCACTTCCAACACCTTCAGCCACAATGATAATACTGTGTTTTTTGCCACGTTCACTACCGCGCTTCAGACGAGCAATAACATCTTCCATGTCATACTCTTCTTCTGGAATTAAGATTGTTTCGGCACCATCAGCTAAACCAGCCCATAATGCGATATCTCCAGCATGACGTCCCATTACTTCGATAACATATGTACGTTCATGAGATGTAGCTGTGTCACGAATTTTATCAATTGCATCAATAACAGTATTTAAAGCTGTATCGAAACCAATTGTGAAGTCTGTTCCAGGAATATCATTGTCAATTGTACCTGGTACACCAACACATGGGAATCCTTGTTCAGTTAATTTTTTAGCACCTTGGTAAGAGCCATCTCCACCAATAACAACAAGTCCTTCGATACCGTGTTTCTTTAATTGCTCGATACCTTTTAGTCGTACTTCTGGATCTTTAAACTCAGGACATCTTGCTGTATATAATTTCGTACCACCACGGTGGATAATATCGCCAACAGAACCAAGTTCTAATTTTTCAATATGACCAGAAATTAAACCAGCGTATCCATGGTAAATACCATATACTTCAATATCATGGAAAATCGCTTTACGAACAACTGCACGAATGGCAGCATTCATACCAGGTGAATCTCCACCACTTGTTAATACACCAATACGTTTCATTTGTACTCACCTCATAAAGATTATTTGCCTTATAATAAAATAACACGAAAAAATATAAAAACACAATGGAGAAGATGTGTCTTTTCATAATAAAAACGTGCATTCGCGAAGAGGAACGCACGCTTTTATTATTTTATCCCAATGGAAGCGTTTGAAAACGAAACTTGCCCAATTTTCATATATTTTTCATAACGTTTTTCGATTAATTCATCTTTCGAAATTCCGCTTAATTGTTCAAAAGTTTTCTTAAGCATTAAATCTATATTTTCTGATTGTTTTAAAATATTACGATGCGCTCCGCCTTTTGCCTCTGGAATAATTTCGTCAATTACACCTAATTCTTTCAAATCTAATGCTGTAATTTTCATCGCTTCTGCAGCTTCTTTTGCTTTACTAGCGTCTTTCCAAAGAATTGCCGCCGCACCCTCTGGTGTAATAACAGAATACGTGGAATTTTCCAGCATATGAATGTAATCGCCTACTCCAAGACCTAACGCACCACCACTACCACCTTCACCGATAACAATACAAATAACAGGGACAGTTAAACCCGCCATTTCAAATAAATTACGGGCAATCGCCTCACTTTGTCCACGTTCTTCAGCTGCTTTACCAGGGTAAGCTCCCTTCGTATCGATGAAACAAATAATAGGACGATTAAACTTTTCCGCTTGTTTCATTAGACGCAGTGCTTTTCGATATCCTTCTGGATGAGGCATCCCAAAATTACGACGAATATTTTCTTTCGTATCTTTTCCGCGTTGGTGCCCAATTACAGTTACAGGCATCCCCTTATATTTCGCAATGCCGCCGACAATCGCTGCATCGTCGCCAAATAGGCGATCTCCATGACATTCAAAAAAATTAGTAAATAAGTGCTCAATATAATCGAGCGTTGTCGGTCGTTCTGCATGACGAGCAATTTGAACACGGTCCCATACTTTCATATTGCCGTATATATCTTCCTCTAATTTTTCTAGCTTGTCTTCCAAAATACGAATCTCCTCACTGAAGTCCATCTGGCTGTTTTTCGTATAGTCTTTCAGTTCACGAATCTTATTTCTTAGCTCAACAACTGGTTTCTCAAATTCTAGCTCTGCCATACAGCCATTTCCCCTCCTTGATGAACTTCTAAAATCTTACGGAGCGATTCTCTCATATCATCACGATGCACAACCGCATCTAATTGACCGTGCTCTAATAAAAATTCTGCCGTTTGGAAATCTTCCGGTAGTTTTTCACGCACTGTTTGTTCAATTACACGTCTACCAGCAAATCCGATAAGTGCACCTGGCTCTGCAAGATTGTAATCACCAAGTGAAGCGAAACTCGCTGAAACCCCGCCCGTCGTTGGGTGAGTCATAACAGAAATAAATAACCCTCCTGCATTACTATGCTTTTTCAAAGCTACGCTTGTTTTTGCCATTTGCATTAAACTTAATATCCCTTCTTGCATACGGGCACCACCCGACGCAGTAAAGATAATAAATGGAACTTGTAAGTCGTATGCTTTTTCAACTGCACGGGCAATTTTCTCTCCTACAACAGAGCCCATGCTGCCCATTCGAAAACGAGAATCCATTACTGCAACAACAACAAGCATGTCATCAATTGTTCCTTCACCAGTTACAACCGCTTCGTTCAATTTAGTCTTCTTACGATCGCTCTCTAGTTTCTCTTCGTATCCTGGAAACTCGAGTGGATTTAATGAAACCATTTCTTTGTCATACTCACGGAATGACCCTTCATCCAATATACTATCAAGACGTTCCCATGCATTCATAGGATGATGATATCCACAATTCACACATACTTTTAAATTTTTTAGAAGCTCTTTCGTATACATGATTTTTTTACATTTCGGACATTTTGTCATAACGCCATCTGGTACATCTTTTCGTACTTGTTCTGAAGGTATTGCAGCGTACTTTTTCTTTTTCACGAATAAATCTCTTAGCACAATTTGACCCCCTTCGTTGAGAGCTAAGGTTAGCGCAAGAAGAAAATTGGGCTAACACCAAAGTTTGATGTTAGCCTTATCTTCTCAATCTGTCTAATAACCTCACTCTTTACGTTTAACTTTAACCGCTACGCGATAGAATGTTTGTCATAACGTGTCATGGTCATTTCGACAAATTTTATACATTACGAGTGAAACTGTATATTCTCTACTAATTCATCGTAAATTTTTAGTGCATCATTTTCTTGTTTTTCTTCCAAAGTAGCATAAAGCTTTCTATACATATCGATAGAATCTCCTGAAACTTCACAAGAAAGAGTTGATACGTAATCATTTACGATCATCCAAATGCGATATAGTAAATAATTATCGACTTGTTCAATGAGTGTTTTAAAGAACGTTTGATGAAGCATCGGAATTGAATTTTCATTTTCTTCAAGCACTTGATTTAATTTTCTTAGCACTTTAGAAAACGTTTCTTTCGGCAAATTACATACAATTCGAATCATATCTTTCTCAAGCAATCGTTTTGTTTGTAATAAATCACGAATTGTTTTCTCATCTTGCAGTAAGAACGGCGCAATCAATTGTACAAGACCGTTATCGTAAAAGTTTCGAATAAACGTCCCTTCACCACGTCTCGTTTCAATCAATCCTACCAGTTCTAAAGCACGCAATGCTTCTCTTACAGAGGAACGCCCTACGTTTAAACGTGAACTTAACTCACGCTCAGACGGCAAACGATCCCCTGCCACCAATCCATCTTCTTCCATAATGGAACGGATTTTTTTTACAATTTCGAGATATACTTTTGTATTTGATGATGTCAATGGAAATTCCTCGCTTATTCTTTACCAATCAGCGCTAATTGTTTTGTTTTCTCAGCAATCTCATTTGGATCTACTTGACGGCGAGCTACTCCTGTCTCCATTGCAGCTTTCGCAACGTAAGCTGCCACTTGAGGCGCTACACGCGCGTCAAACGGTGCCGGAATGATATAGTCTGCATTCAACTCATCTTCTGCTACAAGCTCAGCAATAGCCTGTACAGCTGCCATCTTCATTTCTTCGTTAATTTGTGTCGCATGTACGTCAAGTGCACCACGGAAAATACCAGGGAACGCTAGTACATTATTTACTTGGTTCGCGAAGTCAGAACGACCCGTTCCAACAACAGCTGCGCCCGCTGCTTTTGCCAATTCTGGCATAATTTCTGGAACTGGATTCGCCATTGCAAAAATAATTGCATCGTCATTCATTGTACGAACCATCTCTTCTGTTAATGCACCTTCTGCAGATACACCAATGAATACGTCCGCACCTTGTACAACGTCAGCTAAAGAACCTTCGATACGATTCTTATTTGTATATTTTGCAACTTCATCCTTCACCGGATTCATACCTGTAGGACGACCATCATAGATTGCGCCTTTACGGTCACACATAATAATGTCGCGTACACCATAGCGATATAAAAGTTTAATAATTGCAATACCTGCTGCACCTGCGCCATTTGCGACAACTTTAATGTCAGACATTTTCTTTCCAACTAATTTTAGCGCGTTCACAAGACCTGCTACTGTTACGATAGCTGTTCCGTGTTGATCATCATGGAAGATAGGAATATTTGTTTCTTTTTTCAAACGTTCTTCAATAATGAAGCAGTTTGGTGCTGCGATATCCTCTAAGTTAACGCCGCCAAAAGTTGGCTCCATTAATTTTACAGTTTCAACAATTTTATCTACATCGTTTGTATTTAAGGCAATTGGGAATGCATCTACACCAGCAAAGCTCTTGAATAATACAGCTTTACCTTCCATTACTGGAAGAGATGCTTCAGGTCCAATGTTACCAAGACCAAGTACAGCCGTGCCATCTGTCACAACTGCTACCATATTTCCCTTCATCGTATATTCATATACCTTACTTTTATCGTCATAAATTTCTTTACAAGGTTCTGCAACCCCTGGAGAATATGCAAGACTTAAATCTTTTGCATTTTCTACTTTTACTTTTGATACAGTTTCTAATTTTCCTTGATGCACTTTATGCATGTGAAGTGCTTCTTCACGAAGTGTTGACAAACTATCCACTCTCCTCAAATTATTCTAGCTGATATCAATTTCTCCAAGTGGTCTGACCACGAACACTACTACTATAATAATCGAAGTGTAGGGAAATTGTCCATTATATTTTCACAACCACATTTTCTTCCCCGACAATTTCACGAAGTGCTCCTAAACATTCTTCACTTGGATGAATCGATAAACTTCGAGATAATTGTACCATTTTATGTTCCTTTTCATAATAAATTAGTACTTTCGCAAAACCTGAATAGTCAAACAATATTTTAGTAACCTGATTTAAAAGCTTTTTCTCATACTGAGACGGCAATTTCACGTAAACAGATGCGTCTTTCTTTTCTTCATACACATCCATTTCTTCTAATGGATATAGTCCATTTACAATCCATTGTAACTTATGATTTCTTAGCTCAATCATGCCGTCAACTAAAACAATTGCTCCTTCTTGTAACTTATCTGAGAAATGTATATACGTTTCAGGGAAAAGAACTGCTTCCATTTCATCATTTTGATCACAAAATGTAATAAACGCCATCTTTTGCAACTTTTTCGTACGAATCACTCTCACGCTTGTTATATACACGATAGCCCTTTGTACTTTTTTCTTATGTCGCATCGCCTGAGCAAGAGATGGAATTTCTAATTCTTTCGCTAACTTCACATACTGCGCTGTCGGATAGCTTGATAAATAAAAACCTAGTGCTTCCTTCTCCTTATTTAACTGTTCAATAAAAGAGAGCTCTTCTCCTTGTACGTATTTTGATTTTGGAACAGCATCTCCTAAATCACGTGCAAGATTTGCGTACTCTAACGCTCCTTTAAGGCTTTTCCATAAATTTGTTCTCGAAACACCAAAATCATCAAAACATCCAGACCAGACGAACGCCTCTAAATTTCGCTCTGTTACAAACTTTGATGGCATGCGAAGACAAAATTCAAATAAATCTTCAAACATTTTTTTCTCTCGTTCTTCGAGTAATGCTGTCACTGTAGCCATTCCGATGTTTCGAATGGAAAGTAAGCTGTAACGTATCGCATTGCCTTCTATTTGGAAATCGTAACCACTTCTCTGAAGAGACGGCGGCAAAACATGAAAACCTTTTCGCTTCGTTTCGCGTATATACTGCACAATCTTATCTTCATTTCCAATTGCACTTGATAATAGTGCCGTCATGAATTCCAACGTATAATTCGCTTTTAAGTAGGCAAGCTGATATCCAATCATACTGTAGGCTACGGCGTGACTTCGGTTAAAACCGTAATTCGCAAATCTTACAATCAAATCGTAAATTTTCTCCGCGGATGTCTCGTCATAACCGTTTTTTAAACAACCTTGCACAAAATGCTTACGTTCCTGATCTAAAATATCACGATTTTTTTTACTCACTGCACGGCGTAATAAATCTGCTTCTCCGAGCGAGAATCCCGCCAACTTCGACGCAATTTGCATAATTTGTTCTTGGTATACAATTACACCGTATGTTCTTTCTAAAATCGGCTTTAAATCCGGATGTAAATATTCAATTTTTCTTTTTCCGTGCTTTGATTCAATAAAGGTTGGAATTTGTTCCATTGGTCCTGGTCTATATAACGAGTTAACAGCGACAATATCTTCAAATTCATTCGGTTTTAACCCGCGAAGTACATTTCGCATACCACCTGATTCAAGCTGGAATACACCTGTTGTATCCCCTCTACCTAACAATTGGAACGTCTTTTCATCTTGAAGCGGTAAATTTCTTAAATCAATTTGTGTTCCCGTCTTTTTCACGATAAACTTTATAATATTTTCAAGTAACGTTAAATTACGTAATCCTAAAAAATCCATCTTTAACAAACCAAGTTCTTCTAATGCATCAGCTGGATATTGCGTAACATACACATCGTTATGCCCTTCTTGAATTGCAACACTTCCTGTTAACGGCTCTTGACTCATAATAACGCCAGCTGCATGAATAGACGTATGACGTGGTAAACCTTCTACACGTTTTGCAATTTCAAACACACGCTCATGCAACAGATTCCCTTGTATGAACTCACGGAGTGATTGCGATTCCTCATATGCATCTTTTAACGTTATACCGAGCTTTGATGGGATAAGTTTTGAGAATATGTCAATATCTCGCGGCGGAAGCCCCATTACACGCGCAATATCTCTAATTGCCGCTTTCGCTGCAAGCGTCCCGAACGTTACGATTTGTGCAACACGAAGCTGACCATATTTATCTTTCACATATCGAATCATCTCATCACGTCTTATATCTGGAAAATCGATATCAATATCTGGAAGTGTCACACGTTCGGGGTTTAAAAATCTTTCAAATAATAGATCATATTCAATCGGATCAATATCTGTAATTTCTAATACGTAAGAAACGAGTGAGCCAGCTGCCGATCCACGTCCTGGTCCTGTTAAAATATGATTTTCATGCGCATACTTCATAAAATCCCACACGATGAGGAAATAATCACTAAACCCCATACTAGAAATAACGGTTAATTCATGATTCAAACGCCTTATATGTACTTCTTTCGGCGTACCATATCGTTTCTGCAAACCTTCTTCACAAACGCGGCGTAAATACATATCATTCGTCTCGTTAGCTGGAACAGGAAATTTCGGTAATTGATTTATATGAAACGGTATTTCTACTCTGCAACGTTCTGCAATTTCTACTGTGTTATAAATCGCTTCTTCTACGTGAGAAAATAGTGCTTCCATTTCATCTGATGATTTTAAATAATATTGATCCGTTTTCAACCTTGGTCTATCTGGATCAGTCATTTTCGTTCCACTTTCAACAGATAATAAGCACTCATGAACAAGTGCGTCACTTTGATTGATGTAGCGTACATCATTTGTCGCAACGACTGGAACATTTATCCTACTCATAAATACAGGTAATTTCTCTTGCAGGAGCAGTTCATCTTGAATCGCATGATGCTGCAAACTCATATAAAAATTACCGAACATACTTTGATACATGCGAGCTACTTCTTCAGCTTGACTCTCTTTGTCTTCTAATAATAATTGTTCAATTTCCCCATCTTTACCTGGTGAAATAGCAATTAATCCTTTCGCATAATGGGCAAGCCACTTTTTCGGAATACCTTCTTTTGACTTCGTCATAATGCTACTAGAAATCTTTAATAAATTTTGATAGCCCATTTCATTTTCAGCAAGTAAAACAAGCGGATAAGATTTTTCCTCTTCTTCACTAAAAATAGAAGCTGTTAAGCCGATAATAGGCTGTATACCATGTTTCTTACATGCTTTATAAAACGGAATAACGCCATACATAACATTTTCGTCCGTAATAGCGAGTGACGAAAAACCAAGTTCTTTCGCCCTGACTACAAGCTCATCAATTTTACAAGCACTTTTTAATAAACTAAAAACGGTTTGACATTGTAAATGCACAAACTTCACTGTTGTACCCTCTCTTTACCAATCTGACTACTTTTATTATAGGTGATGAGGAAAGCGGAAATCAAAACATACTTCTTATACTTTGTCCATATATATGAAGAAGAAAGGGGAATGACGATGGATGTAAGAGAACATACTTTTTTCTCTCTGCTTATTATTAGTTATTTTATTGCCTTTGGGGTTATACTTGGTGGTTCATTAATTGGTGGATTTGGTGCATTTCTTATCGGAAAACCAACTCTAACTTACATTAATCAATTCGCCCAAAATTTAAGAATTTGGGCACTCGTTGCAGCAATTGGCGGAACATTTGATACTTTTTATAGCTTTGAAAGAAGTTTCTTTGGCGGAGATATGAAAGATATCGTAAAACAAATTCTCCTTATTTTTTTCGCAACGGGTGGTATGCAAACCGGTCTTATTATTATTAAATGGCTAACGCAGGAACATGTATGAGAGTACCAAGTGCCAATACAGCAAAAAGATGGTATTTAGTTTTAGCTGGTGCTGCTGTTGGAGGCGTGTTGAGCTGGTTTATTTTTTTGTACATATACGGTGTTTTTCAAGAAGAACAAGCTATTAAAATAGCAGAACAAAAAGAAATTATAGAAAAACAAGAAGCAAAGCTCCACGTCCTTCTCGAAGATCAAGAAAAATTGAATACAGAAAATAAACGACTCTTAACTATTCAAGAGATTAAAATAAAAATAATCAATCGAGAAAAATACGATTTAGACAATCTTACACTCGAAAATATGACCACTTCTATTCATAATGACCTCCAGCATCTTTTAACGAAAAACATACAAAGTATCGCAAAAAATAAAGACCTACTCAAAAAAGCAATCGAAAATAAAACGTATAAACATTACGATCGTCTATACCGCTTTAAAGTCGATACAATATCTTTTGATACCGTGCTTGAAATTAGCATTGCTATAGAAAAAGAAAAATAAAATCCCTCCACTTTATCGACATATATAACTCGATAGATGGAGGGGCTTTTTATTTTATTATCGTCATGAGGGTTCTCTTAAAACATAAAAAAAGACGTTTTTGGGAGTTTTTCATTATTCCATCAAATCAATCTCATAAATAACAAAAAACCCCTATTTATTGATGTTTCATTTAAAAAACAAAAAAGAAGGGCTTAAGCGCCCTCCTTCTTTTTTCGTTCAACATACAATTTTTTATCTACACAGCTCACGTAAATCAGCAAAAAGACGATCCGCTTCTTCCCAAGAAGATGCTTTTGCACCAGAAGCCATCGGATGCCCTCCGCCATTATATTGCATTGCTAATTTATTTATCACTGGTCCTTTTGAGCGAAGACGAACACGAATCACATCGTCTTCCTCTAAAAATAGAACCCATGACTTTAATCCATCAATATTACCAAGTGCTCCAACAACGCCAGATGCCTCAGAAGGAAGTACATCAAACTTTTCTAATACTTCTTTCGTTAATTTAATGTAAGCTGCTCCTTCTTCTACCATCGTAAAGTTTTGTAAAATATAGCCGTTTAAACGAGCAATCTTTTCTTTCGTCTTATACATTTCATTGTATAAATCTGTGAACTTCACATCCATATCAACAAGTTCACTCACGTAACGAAGTGTTTTCGCTGTTGTATTCGGGAATAAGAAACGACCTGTATCCCCAACAATACCCGCTAAAATAAGACGAGCTGCTTCTTTCGTTATCTGTAATCCTTTATCTTTTCCATAACTGTAAAACTCATAAATCATTTCACTTGTAGAACTTGCTGTCGTATCTACCCATGTAATATCTCCGTACGGATCTTCATTCGGATGATGATCAATTTTAATTAACATCTTCCCTTTTGCATAGCGTTGATCGTCAACACGTTCTTGGTTCGCAGTATCACATACGATAACAAGTGCATTTTCATATACACTATCTTCAATATCATCCATTACTCGTAAATATTCTAGTGACGGTTCATTGTACCCAACCGTATAAATATTTTTCTCTGGAAACGATTCTTGTAGAATTGTACCCAGACCGCCCTGTGAACCTAATGCATCTGGATCTGGACGCACATGACGATGAATAATAATTGTATCAAACTCTTTAATTGCTCCTAAAATTTGCTCATGCATATGTATAATCTCCTTTTCACTCAACTTCTTCACTTTAACGTGCAGTAAAAGCCCAATTGGTGCGGGCAAATCATTAGCGCAGAAACATCCTCACACTAATTAAAGCTTCACTTTATCCTCCATTATAACGGAAAGTATTTCATACATGCGAACAATTGCTTTATAATAAAAGTTAGAAAGTTTAGATATTTCTTTTTTCTCCACTATTATTTTTCACAAAGCGATGGGAGTGTGCATTATGCCAGTATTAGTCTTCTGTATTATCGTCTCATTTATGTTGTACCTCTTCTACAAAACAAAATACTTTCGTACAAACCGCCCAATGGAGAAAGGTTGGCTCTCTGGAAAATCCGCAATGGCACTTGGTTCATTCGTCTTATTCTTTGGGATAAACCAATTCTTTTTAGAACTTTCAACCGCTCGAATTATCGTTGGTGTTTTATTTGTTCTATTTGGTAGTGCAAGTGTATTTAATGGATTTCGCCAATACAAACATTTCTTACCATTAGCAGTTGAAGAAGCTGAATCTGTCTGAAGCAACATAAAAAAGCATCAATATTGTGATGCTTTTTTACGTCCCTTAACTTTTAAAATCATATATGCAACAAAAGCAGAAGGTATATTAAAGGGGTTGCCTTGTACGTGAAAATGTAATTGTTCTTCTTCAAAAGACATTTTTTCATATAGTTCTCGCTGAGATAATCCTGTTCGTTTCTTTTTTTCATGTAAACCTTGTAAGTATAAATATTGAAACGGTATCATCACAAGAAAGTAAAAGAGTGCGATTCCACCAAAAAAGAGCACTTCTGATGACATAATGCATACCACCTTCCTGAAATCCATTTTCTTACAATTGAATTATAACATAATATACAACCTAATTGAATTACTATTCTGTCTTCTTTATGTAACCGTCTCTCCACATAACTCTTTTTCAGCATACTGAACATATCGCCGAATAAAAGCACCAGGATTTTTTCTAATAGGTTCGATATCAATCCTTAACGGAATCTTTCCCGCCATATAAAAAATTCTCGAAGCAGTCCCAAGTCGAATAGCTGCTTCCGAAATATTTTCCCCATATCCCATCATGAAATTCCCCCATGCGTCTTCTAACTGTCCCGAAGCAATTAAATGCAATCTCGGAACACCAATATCAAACTCTTTATACCCAAATCCACATTCATCAAAATCGAGTAAATACCAATCCTCTTTGTCTACAAGAATATTGCCAAAATGCATATCACCATGAACAAATTGTTTTTCTCCTAATTGAGTTAAATTTGCAAGTTCTTGTATTCTTTCTGCAATTCTTATGCACTTATGCTTATCCGCATTCGATAGAAATGAAGCATTTAGTAATCGTTGTAAAGGCTCGTGGATTATCTTTTTCTCACTATATATAGGCCTTTCATAACCTCTCCAAGTTTGCGGCACTCTTTTGAGCACTTCATTTGTTTTTTCATGAAACTTTCGCATTAATGATCCGAGTTTTTCATAGTCCCTATCCCTTAGTTCTAAAATTTCACTTCCGTTTATAAACCTAAAGACAACAAAATACTGGATATTCCCTTCATCTTTCATAACAGATGTAATCCAATCACCATTTTTATTTACCACTACTTCTGGTACTAACATTTGTTTTTGCATCGCTATTAACCAATGTATTTCAGCCTCTATTTGCTCGCATGTATAACGTCCTTCTCTGTACTGCCTAACTACAAATTTATTTTTGTCCGATTCGAATATATATGTTTGATTTTCTCCCCCATGTAACAATGAAACTTTCGTAAAACTATTTAAATTATATTGCTTACATAACTGCTCTTTAGTGTGAAAATCCATCCTTCTCCCCCTAGTTCCTCTAGTGAAGCGTAATCGACTAACAACCAATTTTCTATCCACATTGATACATATCCTTCTATTTTTTCACTTCTCTATCCGAACTCTTACGTAACTTAAACAATAGCTTCAAAATCCAATAAAACAAAATAAAGTTAAAGAAAAAAACTAATGGATTAAACCAACATTCCCACCCACCATAATAAACAAACGTTTCAGCCGGTACACCAAAGTAAAGAAAATCCGGCTCATTTTCTCCTGATATAGGAATCAAGGCACCTATACTAGCAAGAGTCAAACTTACAAAATAAAGCCTCTTTTTAATAGCGTCCATTCTTCTATGCGTTAACACATGAATAATGATGAAACATATGACAACTAAAAAGAAAAGAATTCCGCCCATTCGCTTCCTCCTTATCACTATTCCATTTCCACATCTTCAAATTGTTTAGTATTTTTATTATAAATATGAAATGATACGTTATTTATTTTTTGTTTCTATCCTTTTAACAAAAAAGATGGAACAAACCAAAGCGGTCTGCTCCATCTTTTTATTTATCGATCAACTGCACCATAAGTAATGCTTTCCCGACAACATTGCCTTCATGATGCACTTCTACATCAACCTTACCAAATTTACGCCCAATTTCTAATACTTTCGGATGTACGGATACAACATTATCAATTTGAACTGGTTTTACGAAATAAATTGTTAAGTTCTCAACAATTAAATCGCTCTTCTTTTGGGCACGAATAACGCGATTCGTTGCTTCCGTCACAATCGTTGCGAATACACCGTAAGATAACGTTCCGATTGAATTCGTCATTTGCGGCGTCACTGAAAATTGATATAAATGTTCATTTTTCGCTTCTTTCGGCGTCATAAATTGATTCGTTACAATATCATCGATTGTTTCACCGACTTGTGGTTGACGCTGAATCATTTGCAACGCCTGAAGTACATCTTGACGGCTAATAATACCTTGCAGTTTATTTCCTTCATCAACAACAGGAAGTAACTCAATTCCTTCCCACACCATCATACGTGCTGCAGCTGCGACAGACATTTTTCCATTTACCGTAATTGGATGCTTTGTCATTACTTTATCAATTGGTGTTTCTTTCGCTACACCAATCATATCTTTTGAAGTTACGATACCTAACACCTTTTTATTTTCATCAACAATTGGATAACGCCCATGCATCGTTTCTTCATTGTACGCATGCCATTGTTGCACTGTATCATTCGGCTTTAAATATAACGTCTCTTCAATTGGCGTTAAAATATCTTCAACGAGGACAATTTCTTTCTTAATAAGCTGATCGTAAATTGCACGGTTAATTAACGTCGCAACTGTAAATGTATCGTAACTACTTGAAATAATCGGCAATTTTAATTCATCTGCTAATTTCTTCACATGATCTTCCGTATCAAATCCGCCCGTAATCAATACCGCAGCTCCGGCTTCTAACGCTAATTGATGTGCGTTCGTACGGTTACCGATAATAAGTAAGTTTCCAGCTTCTGTATAGCGCATCATCGCTTCTAATTTCATTGCCCCGATTACGAATTTATTTAACGTTTTATGTAGTCCCTCTCTGCCCCCAAGTACTTGACCATCGACAATGTTAACGACTTCTGCATATGTCAGCTTTTCAATATTCTCTTTCTTCTTTTGTTCAATTCGAATTGTTCCGACACGTTCAATCGTACTAACATATCCTTTATTTTCTGCATCTTTAATTGCACGGTAAGCTGTCCCTTCACTTACACTCAAATCTTTTGCAATTTGCCTTACAGAAATTTTATGCCCTACTGGCAGGCCATTAATATGTTCTAAAATTTGGTTATGCTTGGTAGCCAAATGGTTTCACCATACTTTCTTTTCCCTAAATTCTTCATGTGTTGTATTTTTAGTATACTATATTTTCAAAACTGTTACACTCTCTCTTTATATATCTGTACTATTTTTTTTATAACAAAATACGGCTTACATGACACTACTTCTTCTATTACAACAATGGAATGGTTTTGTCATCTCGTTCGATAGTTTGTCCAGCCGCTTCAATATACAATTAAGACAAGAAATGAAACAAAGGAGCGGATATATGATGAAAAAATTATTAGAAGTTGTAAGTGCTGTATTTTTAGCTTTCGTAGACGGAAAAAAAGTTGCAATGGAATTGAATGAAACACCTGAACAGCCACTTCCAAAAAGAAAAAAATCATCAAAACAAGTACAACCTTTAAAAGCTGTCCTACACACGTAAAAAAACCTTCACTTGTCTTTTCAAATGAAGGGTTTCTTTTCTATAGTGTAATACTTTCTCCAGCTTCTAATACTTTTCCTGTACAATTTTGTAGCTTTTCTACAAATTGATATGGGTCTTGTTCAATTACTGGGAACGTATTGTAATGCATCGGTACAACAGTTTTCGCCTGAGTCCATTTCGCTGCTAAAACAGCATCTTCTGGTCCCATTGTGAAATTATCACCAATTGGTAAAAACGCTATATCAATGTTATTCAGTTCCCCTATTAATTTCATATCAGAGAATAGAGCGGTATCTCCTGCATGGTATACAGTTTTCTCTTCTGCTGTAAATAAAATACCTGCTGGCATACCTGTATATGTAATCGTCTTATTTTCTTCATCAATATAACTAGAACCGTGGAATGCTTGTGTAAACTTCACTTTTCCGAAGTCAAATTCATGCGAACCACCAATATGCATCGGATGTGTATTTACACCTTGCCAACTTAAAAATGTCGCTAGTTCAAATGGTGCCACAACAACTGCATTATTTTTCTTCGCAAGCTCTACTGTATCTCCAACATGATCACCATGTCCATGTGATAAAAGAATCGCATCTACTTTTACATCTTCGGCCTTTAAATCTGTCTTCGGATTTCCAGTTAAAAATGGATCAATTAAAATCACTTTTCCATTCGTTTCAATTTTTACAACTGAATGTCCATGATAAGATACTTTCATTATTACATTCCTCCCCTATTCACATTCTCACTTTTTATTCTACATGATTTTTCAATTCCCTGTCTTTTCTAACATCGATTTACTTGTCATAACGCTTTCCTCCGATGTAAAGTTATATTTGTAATTAAATATTTCGGGGGTGCCAATCGATGAATGCTAGATTAGAAAATTTAATGCAATGGCTAAAAGAAAAAAACGTAGAAGCTGCGTTCTTAACTTCTACACCAAACGTTTTCTACATGACAAACTTCCACTGTGAACCACACGAAAGACTTCTTGGCATGTTTGTATTCCAAGAAAAAGAACCTATTTTAATTTGCCCTAAAATGGAAGAAGGTCAAGCGCGTAACGCTGGCTGGGCACATGAAATTATCGGATTTACTGATACTGACAGACCATGGGATATGATTGCAAAAGCAATTAAAGACCGCGGCATCAATGCAAATGCAGTTGCAATTGAAAAAGAACATTTAAACGTAGAGCGCTACGAAGAATTAACAAAGTTATTCCCAAATGCAGCTTTCAAATCAGCTGAGGAGAAAGTTCGTGAACTTCGCTTAATTAAAGATGAAAAAGAACTTTCTATTTTACGCGAAGCAGCTAAAATGGCGGACTACGCTGTTGAAGTTGGTGTAAATGCAATTAAAGAAAATCGTAGCGAGCTAGAAGTATTAGCAATTATTGAACACGAATTAAAAACAAAAGGCATACATAAAATGTCATTTGATACGATGGTATTAGCAGGTGCAAACTCTGCTCTTCCACACGGTATTCCAGGTGCAAACAAAATGAAACGCGGCGATTTCGTACTATTTGATTTAGGCGTAATCATTGAAGGTTATTGCTCTGACATTACACGTACAGTGGCATTCGGTGAAATTTCTGAAGAACAAACTCGCATTTATAACACTGTACTTGCTGGACAACTACAAGCAGTTGAAGCATGTAAACCAGGTGTTACACTTGGCGCAATCGACAACGCTGCTCGTTCTGTTATCGCAGATGCAGGTTACGGCGACTTCTTCCCACACCGCCTTGGTCACGGACTTGGAATTAGCGTACACGAATATCCAGATGTAAAAGCTGGTAACGAGTCTCCATTAAAAGAAGGTATGGTCTTCACAATCGAGCCAGGTATTTACGTACCAAACGTAGGTGGCGTTCGTATTGAAGATGATATTTACATCACACAAGACGGGTCAGAAATTTTAACGAAATTCCCGAAAGAATTACAATTTGTGAAATAATAAAAAGGCAGCGTAAGTGCTGCCTTTTTTTATTTCTCTACTATTTCAAATTTAACACCATCTTCTCCTCATACTTATCATCCCATTTAATTACAACTTCTATCGGTTCATCTTTAGATAGAGGTGCACAACTTACACAAGAAGATTTCATTTCAATCCTTGCTCCTTTATGAACTTCTGACGTTTCTGTCATTGCACTAAAGGCTCCATTAATAGCAATCTCTAAATTTTAAAATTCTGTCTTTCCATCTCCGCCCTTATATTGAAACGTAAACATTCCATCTTCACTGTCATCCTTAATATACCCTTTATATTGCCCCGTCCAACTTTTGCTCTCGCTAGAAAAAGTAACATACGAAATCGAACAACTTCCTAAAAAGAAAATACTAATGAAAAAGAATAACGCTCTCTTCATAATGCCCCCTCCATTCAAAAGCACTTATTTATTGTCTATTTCTCCCTCTTATCATATTATAAAAATACAGAATTTTCTAAAATAGGAGGTTTATATGTTACAACAACAGTTAGAAGAAATTCGTAATAATAATTACATATTGGATAACACACTTAACATTGATTCTTTAAGTTCCAATATGTTTGAGCATATCGGTGTTACCGATAGCTATTTAAGAGACAAACTTATTTACTCTACTTTTTACCATCTCATCAAAAAGGACTACATTTCACACACACAATTACAGAAACTATTATTAGAAAGCATTAGTGAAAAATATTTATTGTATAAAATTCATTCGGATGACGAAGATGCTGTATTTACTCGTGCATTTACGACATTATTACTTGCGCTCATTATTGATGCTGATACAAAATATAATTTCTTATCACAGAATGATATTTTAACTGTAAAAGATCAATTGATTCTATATATGAACAATGAACATGATTTCCGTGGATATGTTCAAGACCACGGCTGGGCACACAGTATCGCTCATGCTTCTGATACATTTGAAGCGCTTGTTCGTAGTCCTAAACTGGAAACTTTATATTACGAAGAAATATTACAAACTTTATTAAACAAAGTTTGTGTCCATTCTATTTACTATAAACATGAAGAAGACGAACGACTCGTTTATCCGATTGTCTCAATGCTACAAAATGGTCTAAAGGAAGAAGTACTCATAGCAGCTCTTCATGACTTAGTAGACCAATTACCAGTCCAAAAACAAACACTACATATTGAATCGTACGAGTTTCTATACGGAAATATAAAATCTTTCTTACGTAGCTTATTTTTCAGATTACGTACAATGTCTATATGTAAAGAAACTGAATACGAAATTGAAAAATTACTACAAGGACTTCGCCAACATTACTAAAAAAGAAGGCCCTTTAAAAAGTGCCTTCTTCTATTTCACTAATATTTAATTGAAATTTCACGATCCAAACTGAGAAAAGGTGGACAAGAAGCGCAAACGCCATACATGCTCCGCTCAAAAAAGTTAGTATAGGATGCGAATACACGTGCCCTAATCCATAGGATATCGCCACGAAAAACATTGTTATGTAAATATAAATTGCTCCATGTATTTGCCTCATATGAACCTCCTTTTCCCATATTATAACATAAATTTTCTGATTATTCACATTTATCGCTTGTAATCAATATTTCTCAACTGTTACACCTCTAACAGCAGCCTTAATATATGGTGCTCCTTGTAAACTTTGTAAATCCTCTGTTTTGCCTGTTGCAACTACACCGTATATTGGTAGGTCTTTTGATTCGAAGTTTTCATCTCATTATAGTTTGTCCTAAATTTCTTTTGACACCCTCCTTTATTTTCAAAGATATCTAAATAACACTTTTCTTTTTAAAATTTTTTCAAAATAAAAAGCACACCTATTTTGATGCACTTCTCTCCAACATACTATTCTATTATTTCATCGCTTCCTTCACAACATCTTGAATCATAACGACTTCTGTTTTCATATCAACAGACCGTGCTTCTTCATCAATACATTCATACCAAAACGCTAAGTGCTTTTTATCAATTTCATGATGAGAATTTTCGACAAGAGCCCCGCCTTCTCCTTGCACAGAATACCAATATAAGTACTCTTCTCCATCTCTTATTTCCCGGAAAATTGTCTCAACGTACATCTTTTCGTCGTTTAGTGTCAAAAGCACTTCTTTCATATTGCCATTAAGAAGCTGCATCCATTCATCTACACGATGACTTTTACCTTGTTTCACCTTAAATCTCGTTAACTCCACATTCATTTTTATTCCCCCGTTTTCTTACGTACAAACAATCTATATTCTATTGGATTATAAAAACTTAATTTACTAGCTAATTTTTGCGAAGGAATATTGTCTACATAACAATCCCAGCACGGTGTAATATCATTTTGTGTGCAATGTTCAATGAACCGTTGTGCAACAGCTTGGGCTAATCCTTTCCCTTGATATGCTTCCTGCGTCACAATATCAATTTCAGCAAATCCATTCCCACTAAATATCGAAACACATTCAGCTACAATTATCCCATCTTGTTCTATACAAAATCCGAAACCACCGTTCAAAAATAGCTCTTTTGATCCCCAATATTCTTTATAATACTCCTCTGTAAATTCACTACTTCGTTCTATATCACTTTTATCAATACGCTTCACTTCATATGTATTTTTGTTTGCATCTCGTTTTCTCTCTTCAGAAATTTCTCGTTGGAATTTCATTCGAGGCATGTCCCGAAGTGCATTACTAAAACGCCCTTCAATCATCATTTCCCACTCGTCACTCGAAGTGAAGAGTGTAAATCTCTTCTCTGTTGTTTCAATAGCCATTTTTAAATAGGAAAATAAATCTTCGTTATAATTTTGATCATAAGTATCACCAAATAAATAATAGATACCATTAGCTGTACGAATTAATCCTGCTGTTAACTTCTCGTTGGCAAAAATCTCACCATCTATCATTTGGTCACATACCGCATAAGCAAACGTCGTCGTTCCTGTATTACTTTCTAAAATCGGAAGGATTTTTCTATACTCGGCTACAGATAATTTTTTCATAACTGCTCCACTTTAATCGTATCAGCTTCTATATTTTCAAAACAAAGATTTACTGTTCTCTTTAATGCTCTCGTTCTATGGATCTTGCACGCTGGAATTAAGATAGAATCATTTGGCTTTAAAACCGCCGTCTCTCCATCTTCAAAATCGATAAGTAGTTCTCCCTCTAACACAATAAACAATTCATCCGAATTAGAATGATAGTGCCAATCATATTCACCAGTAAATACGGCGATTCGTAAGCAATGATTATTTACATTTGAAACGACGAAATTTTTGTGTTGATCTTGAATGTCCTTTGTTAATTCTAATAAATTCACAGTTTCCATATTTCATCTCACCCTTTCACTAGTCGTTCTTCTGAAAACTAACTTAGTCTCCGCCACCTCCGCAATCTCCTCCACCATCACTTGAGCTGCTACAATCGTTGCTACTATAATCACCAAATCCGCTTGATGAGCTTGAATCGGATGAAGATTTTTTGCTCTTTTTGCTTTTCCTATCCCTCTTACTTTCATGACTAGGCCATACTTTATTAAATAATATAAAGAATAAGACTAACTCTATTGCGACAAGGATATATCCAAAAACATTCTCAATAATATTGGGTGTTATCCCAAAACTGTAAAACACCCTAGCTGAATAAAGACACAAAATTACATACAGGACCATACAAATATACCGAAATGTTTTTTCTATCATAATGACTACTTTTTTTGAAAGAGGTATGTTCTGTTCCTGTTTTTTCTTTATATACTTTTGTCTTTTGGCTTGCTTTTTCTTCCTATTTTTACTCCCCATTGAATCCCCTCTATCGACTTTCACTTTTCATTTAATTCCAAATTATCACAAAAAACAACATCATAACAAGCTATATTTTACGTAAAGTTTTGTTTACTTTTTGTAAAGTTTTATTTACTTATTACCTAAAAATGGATATGATAAATGTAACAAATTTACAAAAAGGAGACTTTGTATATTTGATTAAAAATAAGGTGAAACAATTCCGCGTCGTTAGAGACATCACCCAAGAACAATTAGCTTCCTCTGTTCAAATCACTAGACAATCCCTCATCGCTATCGAGAAGAATAAATACAACCCGAGTTTAGAATTAGCATTGAAATTATGTGAGTTTTTCAACTGTAAAGTAGAAGATTTATTTCAATTAGATAAAACTGGGGAGGAAAAAGAATGAAAAATACTTTTAATCAAGAGTTCATTTCGCATCTTACCATTTTATTGTTAGGTTCAACTTTTCTTTATTTCAATAATAATGATGAAGAAAAGATTAGTTCTGTCCTTCTATTCGCTGGCGTATACATACTCTTAGCCTTAATACTATTCATAGTGAAACGAATATTCTTTAAGAAAAAAAAGAACGATTCCGAGAAATATCCATTACCTGAGATGGATGAAAGAATCGAGAAGATGAGTTTAAAACTTATGGCGCAAATTTTCGGCCTCTCTCATTTAATCGGTTCTGCGATACTATTTATTTTATATATCACTGACAAAAATTCGATGATACTAGTTGAGTATGCCTTGTATTACTTGTTCGGCATTCTTTTCTTTACAATGATGTTCGGATTGAGAATTGTAAAGAAACTAGACAATTAACCCAAGTAAAAAGCCCCTCCTTACAAAAGGAGGGGCTTACATGTATTTCTATTATGATAAAGCAGGAGCTTTTTCAAGAAGCTCTTTCGCATCAGCGTATTGTAAGCCATGAGCTTCTGCAACTGCTTCGAATGTTACGTATCCATCTAATGTGTTAATACCTTTTAGTAATGCAGTGTTTCCTAAGCAAGCATCTTTGTAGCCTTTGTTCGCAATTTGTACTGCATATGGTACTGTTACGTTTGTTAATGCAAGAGTTGATGTACGTGGAACTGCTCCTGGCATATTAGCAACTGCATAATGAACAACGCCATGTTTTTCGTAAGTCGGGTTGTCGTGAGTTGTAATACGGTCAGTTGTTTCAAAAATACCACCTTGGTCAATCGCGATATCTACAACGACAGAACCTGGTTCCATTGATTGAATCATTTCTTCTGTTACAAGTTTTGGCGCTTTTGCACCTGGAATTAATACCGCACCAATAACAAGATCAGACTCTTTTACAGCTTCTGCAATGTTGTATGGATTAGACATTAACGTTTTTACTTGGTTACCGAAAATGTCGTCTAATTGACGAAGACGTTCTGCACTTAAGTCGATGATTGTTACATCTGCACCTAAACCTACTGCAATCTTCGCTGCGTTTGTACCAGCTTGACCACCGCCGATAATTGTTACTTTGCCGCGTTTTACCCCTGGAACGCCTGCGAGTAAAATACCTTTACCACCTTTGTTTTTCTCAAGGAATTGTGCACCGATTTGTGCAGACATACGACCAGCTACTTCACTCATAGGTGCAAGTAATGGTAAAGAACGATTGTCTAATTGCACTGTTTCGTATGCAATTGATACCACTTTGTTATCAATTAATGCTTTCGTTAATTCTGGTTCTGGAGCTAAGTGTAAGTATGTGAATAAAATTAAACCTTCGCGGAAATAGCCGTATTCACTTGCAACTGGCTCTTTTACCTTCATAACCATATCTTGATTCCATGCTTCTTCAGCAGTTTCAACAAGTTTCGCACCAGCTTGTACGTATTCTTCATCTGTAAAGCCTGATCCTATACCTGCTCCTTTTTGAACAAAAACTTCATGACCATTTTGTACTAAATGTACAGCTCCCGCTGGCGTCATCGCCACGCGGTTTTCATTGTTTTTAATTTCTGTTGGAATACCGATACGCATTATTAGTTCCCCCTTGAGTTATGAAATGACCCCTGAATCATTTTTTAAAGCGCTTTCTATGCTCTTATATTTTAACATAATATCTCAATATTTGACAAAAATTAATACAAGCTTTCCGATAGATTTAACCTTACATTAAAGGACAGTATTATCCGCACCTCTCAGCATACAGGATAAACTGTCCAATTATTCGAGACTTCACTTTATTTTATTCTATCGATGTCTATGAATAACATCTACTGCACCAGTTACTTCAATAATTGTACCGGTAATCATATCGGAATCGTCCTCACATAAAAACGAAATCGTTCTTGCGATATCTTCACCTGTTCCAGATCTACCAATTGGTGTGTTACGTTCTTTCAACTGACGTGCTTCTTGAATTGTCGCTTCTTTCATTTCACCAATAATATCACCAGGACATACCATATTTGCAGTAATACCATATTCTGCTTCTTCGTAAGCAACTGTTTTTGTTAATGAAACAAGTCCTACTTTCGCTGCTGCAAAAGCTGAACGATAAATCCATCCTGGTGCACTATCTGCCCCTTGGAATCCGTAATTAATAATACGACCAAAGTTCTGTTTTCTCATAACTGGAACGACAAGTTTCAACAAATGAAACACCGCTGTTAAATTACCCTGAATCATTTCATTCCATTCGTCTTCTTCATAATCAACTAACTTTTTTCGTTCAAATACATATGGACCAGCATTATTAATTAAAAAGTCAATTTTGCCAAAATGGCTTATCGCTTCTTCTACTATTTTATGTAAATCTTCCTTTTTCGTGACATCCGCTTGCACGAATTGTAGACGCTCTTCCATATTTTTATATGTTTCTTTCATCGTTTCCATAGCCGCCATATCGCTATGGTATGTTACTGTTACTGAATATCCTTTAGCCAATAACTTTTCTGTTACTTGCTTTCCTAAACCTTTCGTACCGGCTGTAATGAGCGCGTGTCTCACAAACATGCCTCCTTTTAAATTGCTATACTTCATATGTAACAAGTTCTCGCCCCAATTACAACTAAAATGAATTAAAGCAAAGTTTTCAAAATTCTGTAACGTTTCCGACAAGCACATTACCAAAATTTGTTTTATAATAAAGTTGTAAACGGTAATAAAAATGATTGGGAGGAATTTACTATGAATAATACATATACAAATATTTTAATCGCGGTGGACGGTTCTAAAGAAGCAGAAAGAGCTTTTAAAAAAGCAATTCAAGTCGCAAAACGTAACAATGCAACATTAACAATTGCTCATATCGTTGATGTAAAAGCATACTCAGCAGTAGAAGCTTATAGCCGCGCAATCGCTGAACGTGCAAATCTATTTGCAGAAGACTTATTAGAAGACTACAAAAAAACTGCGCTTGAAGCTGGCCTTGAAAAAATTGAAACTGTATTAGAATTTGGTAATCCTAAATCTAAAATTTCAAAAGAAATTGCTCCAAACCATAAAGTAGATTTAATTATGTGTGGTGCAACTGGTTTAAATGCTGTTGAGCGTTTCCTAATTGGTAGCGTCTCTGAACATATTATTCGCTATGCGAAATGCGATGTCCTTGTTGTTCGTGGTGATGAGGAGCAAGGCGATCTTTAATTTATAAATAAAACACCAAGTCCACATGTTTTACTGGTGGATAAGGGAAATGAAGCTTTAGGCTTGAATGAACAATAAATACATGTTGTTAAATAATGATAAAAAAGGAGTGGGTAATCCACTCCTTTTTTCACGACTGTGTAAGAAGAATAAAGATGTTTAATGTTACTCATAAAAATAAATCTTCTCTGTTTTTTCTCTACTCTTGCATGGATTTTAAAATCCTCATTTTTCAATTGATTGTTTAATCAAGTTTAAACTGTATTCTACTTAATTCTTTGAGCAATTGGATGGTCATCTTTTAGTTGTAACAAATCCCATAAATTCCCGTACAAATCCTTGAATACTGCAACTATTCCATATTCTTGCTCTTTCGGCTCTCTCACAAATTCTATTCCTCTTGAAATCATTTCATTATAATCTCTCCAAAAATCGTCAGTATTTAAGAAAAGAAAAACTCTGCCGACTGATTGGTTACCGATAAAGGAATCTTGCTCAGGTTTAGATGCTCTAGCCAGTAATATTGTGGTGCCGACTGAACCAGGAGGAGATACCACTACCCATCTTTTGTTTTGCTCTGGCTGATATATATCTTGGACTAGTGTGAAATTTAGTTTCTTTGTATAGAACTCTATTGCCTCATCGTAGTCTTTTACTACTAATGCGATATGAACTATTGATTGAACTATTATTACTAAATAAGCAAATTGTAGTATAACATTTCTTGCTTTAATCTATCTATTAGCTTAATAACACAGGTTCTTGTTTTTCTTCATTTCACATACTTCACTATAAATACAAGACAAACAACCACTACAACAGCTACTGCCAACACATATGGCGGTAAGAACTTCAAAGACCATAATGCCATCATGATCGTCGCAATCGTTAAGTACGTTTGCTTTGCATCTTCTGTCATTTTTTTACGAAGCAAGAACACATACAAATAACCGATTGGCGGCGTAATGAAGCAAAGAACATATATGATTTTAGATTTTAAATACCATTTTTGTTCTCCGAGCTTCTTTATATCTTCTTCTATTCTCTTATGCTCTTGCTCTCTCGCTTCTTCTACAAGCGGATCTTCCTCTTCTCCTCGCTTTTCTTTCATATAAGGAAGAAAGTGCACGAAAAAATAGTATGCGAATACGAACGCTCCAAATCCAATACCGAATCTTTCCAATGGAATATTCTCACTAAAAAAAGCAGCAGCAATCGCTAAAGAAAAACAATACGTCATCATCCAAAATGAACGTTTTCTCTTTTTCCGTTCCATTTCTTTTTTATCTTGTACATGTTTTCTTTTCGAAAGCCATATTGAAATACAGCAATCTACTACAAATAGAATAAAGATAAATATCCCAACGTGTACTGTTTCTACATCCTTAAATGAAAAGATGTTTGGGAATGCAACATGTAATACAATTAGCGTGTACAAAATTATCCCTATAAAATAAATACGTCTCATTGTCCATTCCTTTCTGATTTCCTAACTTTAGGTTAACATACATTTTTTAGAAATAGACGGAAAAAATATATATGTTAAAAAAGGAGGATGCTACATGAATGATTCTGAACGTATTATTTTAGATGTGAACGGGAAAGAGCTCGAAATGTTACATACAATCCGTACACATTTTAAAGAAAAACATGGTGTGGAACTAAGTAATGGTGCATTACTACGTGATTTGATGGATATTGAGTATATTCGAATTACAGAAGATCGGCATAAGTATGATTAACTTTAAGCTATAAAAATCACAAAAAAGGTACGCTTCTCTCTACTAAGATTCGCGTACCTTCTGCCCTATAAACCAATCAACTTCCAACGAACTCTCTAACTAATCCTTTCGCCTTCTCCAAAGCTTTCTCAATTTGCTCAAATCCTGTCCCGCCAGCACTGTTACGACGCTTTACAGCTGCATATGGTGAAAGAACTTCATACAAATCTTCTTCAAATAATGAGCTCATTTCTTTATATGTTGCTAGTGGTACATCTAGTAAATAAATTCCTTTTTGTGTGCAGTGTAGCACTAGCTTCCCAACAATTTCATGAGCTTGACGGAATGGTAGTCCTTTACTTGCTAAGTAGTCAGCAATTTCTGTTGCGTTTGAGAAATCTTGCGTTACAGCTTGCCCCATCTTTTCTTTGTTGACAGTCATCTTCTCTAACATGCCTGCCATAATATGAAGGCATCCTTCTACTGTTTTTACTGTATCAAACATTCCTTCTTTATCTTCTTGCAAGTCTTTATTGTAAGCGAGCGGTAATCCTTTCATGACTGTAAGTAAACTAAATAAATTACCGTACACTCTGCCCGTTTTACCGCGGATTAGTTCCGCCATATCTGGATTTTTCTTTTGCGGCATAATGCTGCTTCCCGTTGCGTATTGATCGCTCATTTCAATAAATTGAAACTCTTGGCTACTCCATAAAATAAGTTCTTCGCAGAAGCGTGATAAGTGCATCATGAGCATAGATGAGTTACTTAGGAACTCCAGTATGAAATCACGATCGCTTACTGCATCTAAACTATTTTCATAGATTCCATTAAATCCAAGAAGCTCCGCACTATATTCTCGGTCAATCGGGAATGTTGTCCCAGCTAATGCTCCTGCTCCTAATGGTGAAATGTTAATGCGCTTTAATGAATCTTCATAACGATTCACATCACGCTCTAACATCCAAAAGTAAGCGAGAATATGATGCGCAAATGAAATTGGCTGCGCACGCTGCAAATGCGTATAGCCAGGCATAATGGTTTCAATATTATTTTCCGCTTGATGAACAAGAACCGTTTGCAATTGTTTTGTAGCTTTAATAATATGCTCTACTTTTTCTTTTAAATATAAATGCATATCAGTCGCTACTTGATCGTTACGGCTTCGCCCAGTATGAAGTTTCCCTCCTACTTCGCCAATTTGTTCAATTAACATTTTTTCAATGTTTAAGTGAATATCTTCTGCTTCTACTGAGAATTGAAGCTTATTCTCTTTTGCTTCTTTTAATAAATACTGAAGCCCTACCTTTATTTTCTCAGCTTCTTCTTTCGTAACGATGCCTTGCTTTGCTAGCATCGTTACGTGTGCAATACTTCCGTTTATATCTTGATTTACTAATTGTTGATCGAAGGAGATGGATGCTCCAAACTCTTCAACCCACGCTTCCGCTTCTTCTGTAAAACGTCCGCCCCAAAGTTTGCTCACGCTTCCACCTTCTTTTGATTCACTTGGCTGTATACTTTCGTCGGTAAACCGAATAATGAAATGAATCCAACTGCTGCATCATGATTAAATTCGTCCTGAGCAGTATATGTTGCTAATTTTTCGTCATATAAAGAGTACTCAGATTTACGTCCTTCTACAATCGCATGGCCTTTAAATAGTTTCACACGCACTGTACCTGTTACATTCTTTTGCGTTTCTTGTAAGAAAGCGTTAAGCGCTTGTTTTAAAGGAGAGAACCATAAACCGTTATAAATAAGTTCTGTTATTTTTTGCTCAATCATCGGTTTAAAATGCGCTACTTCTTTTACGAGTGTTAAATCTTCTAGCTCTTTATGCGCCGTGATTAATGTCATTGCTGCTGGACATTCGTATACTTCACGCGATTTAATACCAACAAGGCGATTTTCTACGTGATCGATACGTCCAACGCCATGTTTTCCAGCAAGTGCATTTAACTTTTTAATTAATTCTGAAAGTGAATATACAGTACCATTTAAAGTAGTCGGTACTCCTGCTTCAAAGCCAATTTCTACAAACTCTGGTTTATTCGGTGTATCTTCTAATGCCAATGTCATCTCATATGCATCTTCTGGCGGTGCTGCCCATGGATCTTCTAAAATGCCACATTCGTTACTGCGTCCCCATAAGTTTTGATCGATTGAAAATGGGCTATCTAAATTAATAGGAATTGGAACATCGTTTTCTTTTGCATATGCAATTTCTTCTTCACGTGACCATTTCCATTCACGTACAGGCGCAATCACTTCTAAGTAAGGATTTAACGCTTGAATAGAAACTTCAAAACGAACTTGATCATTCCCTTTCCCTGTACATCCATGTGCAACTGCAGTCGCCCCCTCTTGTTCTGCAATTTCTACTAATTTCTTAGCGATAAGTGGACGAGATAATGCAGAAACGAGAGGGTATTTCCCTTCGTATAACGTGTGTGCTTGCATAGCCATCAATGCATATTCATTTGCAAATTCCTCTTGAACATCAATCATATATGATTTAATTGCACCTACTGAAAGTGCCTTTTCTTTTACGAATGCTAAGTCTTTACCTTCCCCTAAGTCTAAACAAAGCGCGATAATATCATAATTCTTCTCTTGTAACCATTTAATTGCAACGGAAGTATCAAGACCTCCGGAATATGCTAATACCACTTTTTTCTTCTCCATTTTGCATCCCCCTAAAGAATAAATATTCATTTTCTTTTATAATAATACACACTTTAACACCTTTTACAAAATGTATCAAGAGTCATTTTCAAATTTTTTCAAACAATTTCGTCGAACTTCTTTCTGTTTTTATGTACAATATAAGCAGGAAAACGGGGGTGAACTGATGGAAAAGTATTTCTTATACAATGAACATCTAGGAATTGAAATTCCGCATTTACAAGAAGACTGGGAAAGTATCCCCGAAAAAATGCAGCATGCTATTTTATTAAAATGGGAACAAGTTCGCGGAAAGATTCCTGATCGTATAAAAGAGCTTGAACACTATATTAATGCAAAACAGCATCATTTAAATAACGAAGAAAACTTCGAAATTTCCTGCAAACTTAATTCAGAAATTGCCGATCTCGCTTCCATCATTAATGACCTTTGGCTTTGGTATCGACTCACTCAAAATGTATCTGAGGGGAAAGCACACCAATGAAAAAAAGCATGCCCCTCAATCACTTTGGGTCATGCTTTTTTGTCGTAACACGATTTACAATATATTTCTTGTGCTGTTTTCGCCAAACATACATCAAACGGTCCAACTAATATACTTCTTTCCTTTGGCAACTTTACAAAAGCAACGAGCTCTTCTTCATATTGAATCTTTTTCTGACATGAAACGCATACTAATTCTTTTCTTTTGAACATGTCTTTTAGCATATCTTCTCTCTCCCTTTCATCTATCTATACTGATATAATCTCATAATAATTAAGACTTGTAAAAAAATGACACATTCTGAAACAAATTATTCATATACTATGTACAAAAGGAGGTCTCAATTTTATGCGAGCTTTCATTATTATCGCTTTAACTTTTTTAAGTGTGATTAGCTGGGATGCGTTTTTTAAAGATAAAGGTGACCAGAAAGATACAACTGAATAAACGCCATCTTTTTCTTACTTATTGGACAAACTTTTAAACACTGTCCGATTTCACGAAATAACTTAGGCTTTTCTACAAAAATATTTAAACATAACAATTTTTGTAGATTCCCTCCGTTTATTGTCGGTTTCCATCCGCATACATTTTTTGAAAGTATGATATAATAATATAAATCTTGAAGGAAGGGATTTTGATATCATGATCGCTCGAAGGAGCATGTGGCATCGTATTGACGAATCATACACGTAGCGTATTTTTCAGCTCAGATACTTTAGTCTAGCGAAAAAAATACGAGAGTGGGGAAATTATGATTGCCCGAAGGATAATTTGGCAAAAAAAAGACTCTTCTTACACATAGCGTTTTGTTTAGGACTTAATTGTTACTAGCTAAACAAAACAAAGAAGAGCAGGATTGCTAAATGAAGAATCCTACTCTACGTTTTGTTTAGTCGTTTTAAGACTTAAACTAAAACGAAGGTAGGGAGAATTGATGGACGAGAGGATTATTCGTTATTTCTTCAGCGACATATAGCGTAGTTAGTTTTTTTCGTAAACTAACTGAAGCTACATGTGAGCTCGTAGTTAGTTTACAACACAAAAAGGACTACTAACTACGGAAAGAAGGAATAACGATGAGGAACATCCAAAGTCGACAAATTATTAAAGAAATTTTTATGGTTTTAATCGGTTCATTTATTTTAGCAGCAGCGCTATATCACATTCACTTCCAAAACCACTTAACAGAAGGTGGCTTTGTAGGAATTGCACTATTCATCCAAAATTTTTATGATATTTCACCATCCATTTCAACTGTAATTATGGATATCCCAATTATTTTACTATGTGCTTCATTTTTAGGTAAAAAAATGGTTGGCTATTCATTCCTAGGTTCGATTTCATTCGGAGTATTTTATTCTCTTATGGAAAATTATTCTCCATTTACGGTCGATTTATCAAATAATTTATTTATAGCTGCAGTAGTTGGCGGTGCGTTAGCTGGTATTGGACTCGGTTTTATATTGCGATTTGGCGGTGCAACCGGCGGAGACGATATTTTAACAATTGTATTGAGTAAACGAACTCGTTTTACAATTGGGCAAATTTTCTTCGTCTTTGACGCGATTGTTCTTGCGCTTTCATTATATTATTTAAATTGGACAGAAATTGCTTTTACTATTCTTTCGATTGCCGTACAGGCAAAAACATTGGATTTAATTTATTATCCAAAAGCAGAGAAGAAAGCAGAAAAGCAACCAGTATCTATTCCAATGTCCAAAAAGCATGCAACAAATTAAAAAAGCGAAAGGCTTCGGCCTCTCGCTTTTTTTTACGCTCTTTTTTCCTTCTCGACTATGTGGCGCACTTGATAAAATCTATTTGCAAATTCAGTAACGTTTCTCGTTAAACGATAGTTCACTGTAGACCCGATTGCCATTCCAATTACCGGAATACCTTGGAATAATTTACGACGTAAAGCATAAATCGAAAATGTTTTCAAAATTTGTTTTAACACAACTTCAGTAGAAGCTGGCTGTAACACCGCTTCGTCTCCTTCATAAAAGAACGAATCTTCTTGCTCTAGCTCTTGCAGTAAATTGTACCATGCGTATTGCTGAAGCCTTCCTGGTAGTAATGACGCATGAAACACCTTTAACGCAAGCATCATTTCATAAGGCTTGTTCACATCATGTCCAAATGATGTTGCAATAAGTTGAACAGCTTTCACATTTAACGCGATCATAACCGGAAAATCAGCTGTTAATAATAATAAACCCCCAGCACCCGTTGCTCCGCCTTGTACGAATGAATATAGGCGATGTCGTGCTGTTTGTTGCTCTGCTATGTATGTTAATTGATCAATAGATAATGCTTTCAAATCTTCTAGTTGCTCAATCGATTCATCAAATAATCTCGACGTTCCTAAAATACGATTACGCGCATCTAATTGTGATTGTGAACTTTGAATCAATGCATGCAAATGAAAGAGCCATCCATCTGCTTTCGTAAAGAAATCTTTTCGTTTTTTCTCCGGCAATTTCGCAATTGTAGTATGTACCCATTTATCAAACATTTTTTGAAAATCAGTCGCTTCTTGCTCAACTAATTGCGATTCCCATTCTTTTATATTGTCTAAAATGGCTTGTTCTCGCTTCGATCGCATCGTAACAACCACCTCGTTCGATTTTTTTCTATTGTAACATATTTCTGCTTATTCTTTGCAAATATGCTTGTCTATCTTTATTCACATACCATTTTTTAGTGACATAAAATATTAGCAAAAAGGATGAGATAAATCACATGAATCTATCCAATATAAAAAAAGAATATAATGCAGTATTCAGCTTAGGACAAAACTGCTGGCCTGCTTGGGCTTTATATCAATTCTATTTATCACCCTTTTTTGGCGTTATCGATTTTATGCTAAGCCCTTCATTAGAAAAAGTGAATGTATTATTACAAAATCGATTTGACCGTTTTTTACAGTTCGAAAACTTATCCTTCATCTCATTTTGGGATGATGGTGCGAAATTAAGACTCCGTGACAACCTATATGAAATCGACTCCTGCCACGACTTTAAAACAGATGTAAACACACCAACATCTTGGCCTTCTTATACAGAAATTAAGTTAAACTATGAGCATCGAATTCATCGTTTTCTAACTACAATGGAAACGGCAGAATCCATATCGTTTATTCGAACTGGAGGAACATACGAAGAAGCACGTTCCTTGGAACAAATTTTATCTCAAATAGTTAAACATACATTCTCTGTCCTATTACTCATTCCTGAAGATGTACCAACTATCGCCCAAGAAGATTGGGGATTACAAAACATTTGTGTTATAAAATGCCCTATTATGGATGTATACCAGTACAATGAAGCATTTTGGAATGATTTATTTGATGGGATCACGATTAGACCGCAAGCTTAAACACGATACTTTTTATTACACACTGCCTTATAATCATCCTTATACAAAAGAAATAAGGAGTGATTATATATGTATCCACGTGCAAAAGCTTTTGGCATTGCTATACATCACGATCGCCTTCTCGTACAAGAATATCATACAGGCGATGAAACATATTACCGACCTCTTGGCGGTTCAATTGAACTTGGTGAAAAATCAGCACATACCGTTATTCGTGAATTTAAAGAAGAGCTTCATACAGAAGTGGAAATCACCAATTATTTAGGCTGCTTAGAAAACATCTTGCATCTTGATGGAGAAGTTGGTCATGAAATCATTCAACTATATTCTTTACGCTTATTAGACACATCACTATATGAAATGGAAATACTGAATATACAAGATGAGCAAACAGCATCATATGCGAAATGGATTCCCATGACAGCATTCATTCAAAAAGAGAAAGCACTATATCCAGATGGAATCTTGAAATATATCCAACAAAAAAAAGACGAAACCCTATAGGATCTCGTCTTTTTTCATATAGTATATTAACCAATATCTCCAAGACGTAGTACGTCACGAGCGATCATAACTTCTTCGTCAGTTGGAATTACGATAATTTTTACTGGAGAGTGTGGGAAGCTGATGAATGCTTCTTCACCAAATACGTTATTACGTTTTACGTCGAAGTATACACCCATGTACTCAAGGCCTTCTAATACGCGCTCACGAATAACTGCACTGTTTTCACCGATACCAGCTGTGAAGATGATTGCGTCTACACCTTTCATACGAGCTGTGTAAGAACCGATGTATTTGTGGATACGGCTTACGAATACATCAAGTGCTACTTTCGCACGGTGGTCGCCTTCTTCTTCTTTCGTGATGATGTCACGTAGGTCACTAGAGTAACCAGTAAGACCTAACATACCACTCTTCTTGTTTAATACGTTAACTACTTCTTCTACTGTTTGGCCTGTTTTTTCCATGATGTATGGAATTAACGCAGGGTCAATGTTACCAGAACGTGTACCCATTGTTACACCAGCAAGTGGAGTGAAGCCCATAGAAGTATCGATAGATTTACCGCCTTCTACTGCTGCGATACTTGCACCGTTACCTAAGTGACAAGAAAGTAAGCTTAAGCTTTCAAGTGGACGACCTAATAATTCAGCCGCACGCTCAGTTACGTATTTATGAGAAGTTCCGTGGAAACCGTATTTACGGATGCCAAATTTCTCATAGTACTCATATGGTAAGCTGTATAGGAAAGCAGATTCCGGCATTGTTTGGTGGAATGCTGTATCGAATACTGCTACTGCTGGTACGTTTGGTAATACTTCTTGGAATGATTTAATACCAACAAGGTTTGCTGGGTTATGAAGTGGTGCTAAATCGCTTAATTCTTCGATATCAGCTAATACTTCATCAGTAATTAAAACAGAATCAGCAAATTTTTCGCCGCCGTGTACAACACGGTGACCGATACCGCCAATCTCATCAAGAGATTTTACGATTCCGTTTTCAGTTAATTTCTTAAGAAGCATGTTAACTGCTACTGCATGATCTGGGATGTTTGTAATTTCTTTTTGTTTTTCGCCATTTACAGTAATTGAGAAGACACTATCTTCTAAACCGATACGTTCTACTAAACCTTTTGTTAATACTGTTTCACTTGGCATTTCAAATAATTGGAACTTTAAGGAAGAGCTTCCTGCGTTAATCGCGATGATTTTTGACATCTAGTCTTTCGCCCCTTTTTCTCTTGGTAGTTGTGTGGATATGTCCACAAACCGCTCGATTTTATCTAATTAAATTCACTCATTATGAAAACGTTTCATCATTAGTAAATTTTATACTCACGATTTTAATTTAAACATCGTCCGACATATATTTCAAGTGAAAAAATTGTAACACCAAGAAAAAATATATATTACAGATTTCAAAAAAATTCAGTTTAATCTAGTATATATTTAAAAATATGACATATCATATAAAACTGTACTACATGAATTACTAACCCTGTTACATATACCTTGCCTTATTTGTGGGTTGCAAACCAAGTATTTAATTGATCCATAATGTTCTCCATCGCCTTCATGTTGGAGAATTTAGGTAACTCCACTAATAACGCCTGTTTTGGCATTGTTACACTAGGACCTTTCTTTTGGAGAACAAATATACTTTTTGCATTTTTCTCGTTTTTAAACATGGAAACAGGTAGCTGTAATAGCCCTTGAATAAAACATGTTTCTTTAATAAATGCATGTAATTTTGGTGCTTGATGACTTTCAAAAATGAAGTTTGGTACTAGGAAGAATAAGTACCCGCCTTCTTTCGTATGTTTCACACTTTGTTCAATAAATAGGTGATGGGCATACGACATTCCTTCATCTGCTTTTAACTTATATTCACTTGCACCGATTTCATTTGGATAGTAACCAATCGGTAAGTCTGAAACGACTGCATCAACCGGATCGATATAAAGTGGCGCTAGTCCATCTTGATGGAAGAATTCGATTGCATGCTTTTGTAAATTCGCATTTACTAAAGCAAGTTTAATTAGCACTTCATCCACTTCTACACCAAATCCACTCATTGCTATTCCTTCTTTGGCGCTATTAAATACTGTAGTCATTAAGTTACCTGTTCCAATTGCAGGATCTAAAACAGTAATTTCGTTTTGCCCTTGCATAAATTTATGGAATAAGTAGCTCATGAACATTCCAACTGCATCAGGCGTCATTTCGTGATTCGCTTGTACGCCTTCTTTCATTCCTTTTAAAATGGCTAACTGAAATGCTTTACGAATTTCTTCACCTTTATATGTTTCTTCATTAAACGTACTATATTCACGATTCAGCCTTTCAATTGCTGATTCGGATAATTCCTCTTGTAAAATTGCTCCTTCAAACAAGTTATTACCTGTTTCTACAAGCGCCTCTAAATATGTTACATCTAATTCTTTACGTAAAACTACCGCAGAAGAATCAAAAATAGAAAATAATGTTTCTACTGTCTGACTCACGTACATTCCTCCTTCTCTCTTTTACACATAACTTATATCATACCACAAAGTGTTTTTTTCCAAAAAGAAAAAGCGACCTCCTGCAAAGAGCTCCCCTTTAAGTTATATATGATATAACGTTTTTTCTCATATATTGGTACCATTACGCAGCAATACATGAGAAAAAACGACCTCTTTATAAGAGGTCATTTCTTTCACATTATTTTGCCGCTTTAGCTGCTTCTAATGCTGCTTCATAGTTTGGATGGCTTGTACCTTCGCTTACGTACTCTGCGTAAACTACTTTGTCGTTGCTATCTACTACGAATACTGCACGAGCAAGTAAACGAAGCTCTTTCATTACTAAGCCGTAAGCTTCACCGAATGAAAGGTCACGGTGGTCAGAAAGTGTTACAACATTTTCTAAACCGTTTGCTGCACACCAGCGTTTTTGAGCGAATGGTAAGTCAGCGCTAATTGTTAATACTTTTGCGTTTTCAATACCTGCTGCATCTTGGTTAAAACGACGTGTTTGTGCATCACACACACCTGTGTCGATTGAAGGTACAACACTAATTAATTTTACTTCGCCTTTGTATGTTTCTAAACTTACTGGAGATAAGTCATTTGCTAATACTTGGAATTTTGGCGCTTGATCGCCAACTTTAACTTCTGTTCCAACTAAAGTCATTGGGTTACCTTTAAAAGTTACGTTTGCCACTTGAAAATCCTCCCTTATTTAAACAAAATATGTACAATGTAAATGATAGTTTGTCCCTATCGATAATGCAAATAAAATCGCTTTATTTACAAAAAAATTAAAGAAGCTAATCCATTGATTAGCTTCTTATTTGTTAAATTTGAAATTCAGGATCGTCTTCTTTTCGTTTATCCATCATTTCCTTCACTTTATCAACAGCTTGTGGCGCTAATTCAATTATTTTATCGATGACGTGTGTTTGCTTATCTAAATGCAACACTTTTACACCGTCTCCATTTATAACAAGAAAAGCAACAGGATTAATAGAAACTCCTCCACCACTTCCCCCGCCAAATGGATGACGGCCTGAATGTTCTACTTTTCCAAATTCACTTCCACCAGCAGCGAATCCGAAACTAACTTTCGAAACGGTAAGAATTACACTTCCATCTGCCGCTTTAATCGGATCACCAACAATTGTATTTACATCAGTCATTTGTTTTAAATGCTGCATTGCGGTTGTCATTAAACCTTGAATTGGATGGTCCATTCTATATCCCCCCTATGCTTGAACAGATTTTTCTGTCATACCAGATCTTTGCTTCCTCATAAACACAAGTAATTTTACCGCTGTTTTTACAGTACGGAATATACGAAAAGATGCTGTTAACTCACATCTTGATGCAAATCCTTTCCCTTGAAAAACAGGGGTAATTTCAAATTCTGGTACGTCGACAATATGCATATATTGTCCTACAACTCCAGCAGCCATTCCTTTTGTCCCCCATGCATATCCAGTGACAATTCCAGTGCTAGCTGCGTCGCCTGCTCCAATTTGCGTGTGCCATTTCCACCCATTGATTTTCACTCGTTTGAGAAAATCTTTAACAATAGTATGAACTTCTTGTAGCTTTTTTATCAGCTCCCCCATACTATCAAGTTGCGCCATAATTTTATTATCTAATCCACCGTCTTTTTCAGCTTTTTCGATTTTCTGCCCTGTCTTTTTCTGTTGTTTTTCAATTCTTTCCAATACATCAAACGTATATCGAATCATCCATATTTTCACTTGAAACAAACATTGCTTTTCCATTTCTGAATATAAAAATGTCACTTTAAGTTTTATTTTCGACAATAGTATAAGCAAAATAAAAAGGAGAAGAATTATTATTCCAATCACGAGCCACTTCATACGTATCATCCTTTCACTCCGTACCCATTATCGACAAGTTTATTCATCATTAAACAGAATCCTTTAAGATTGAATATAAAAATTTTTCTAAAAATAAAAAAGGATTTTGACATTTTATATCGAAATATATTATTTGAACATATCTTCAAGAACGTATTTGGATGATATGTAGCACGAAAAACAGAAAATTTAACTGCAGTGGAGGGATACATAATGGCAGATCGTCGCAATTTATTTTTCTTTTATGGTGATGACAAAGCAACGCTCGTTGAAAAAATGAAACCAATCTATCGTATTTTAGAAGAGAATGGATTCACCATATTAGATAATCCAAAAAATGCAAACGCTATCGTCAGTGTTGGAGATGATGCAACTTTCTTACAAGCCGTTCGTAAAACTGGTTTTAGAGAAGATTGCTTATACGCAGGGATTTCTACGAAAGATGAAATTTCGTTCTACTGCGATTTCCATATTGATCACGTTGATACAGCCCTTCAAGAAATTACAAAAAATGAAATTGAAGTGCGAAAATACCCAACAATTCAGGTAGATGTAGATCACGGTACATCTTTCCATTGTTTAAATGAGTTCTCATTACGTTCTAGCATTATTAAAACATTCGTAGTAGATGTTCACGTTGATGATCTATATTTCGAAACATTTAGAGGGGACGGTTTAGTTGTTTCTACCCCAACAGGAAGTACAGCTTACAATAAATCGTTACATGGTGCGGTTGTTGATCCGCTCATCCCATGCTTCCAAGTAAGCGAACTCGCATCATTAAATAACAACACATACCGTACGCTCGGTTCACCGTTCATTTTAAATCACAAGCGTACATTAACTTTAAAACTAAAACCAAACGGTAACGATTATCCTGTTATCGGTATGGATAATGAAGCGCTTAGCATTAAACAAGTGGAAAAAGTTGTTGTACGCTTAAGCGATAAACAAATTAAAACAGTTAAATTAAAAAACAATTCCTTCTGGGAAAAAGTACAGAGAACGTTTTTATAGTATTAAAATAACCGCCGAATTACGGGATTCCATAATTCGGCGGTTATTTATTTCTCTCGCTACCGGCCACTATTCTTGTCATTTTTTGTCGGTAAGTCGATATATTTTCACGCGTCTTTCCTATACACAATCTTCCCATCAATTACGGTCATTTCTGCTTGTACTTCTTTTATTTCTTCTGCCTCTATTTCAAATATGTTTCGATCTACTATGGTAAAGTCTGCCTCATATCCTTTTGCGATTTTTCCTCGCTTCGCTTCTTTTCCGATTGCATAGGCACTTCCTGTTGTAAATAAAGAGATAGCTTCATATACCGTTAATCTTTCCTCTGGCATATAGCATACACCGTCAATAAAACTTCTACGTGTAACAGCGCTATATATGCCTAAAAACGGATTCACTTGTTCAATTGGTGCGTCAGATCCACCATTGCAGTGTAATCCTGCTTCTAGTAACGTCTTCCACGCGTATGCATAACGAAGACGATTCTTGCCTAGTTTTTCAATGACTGATGGGAAGTCCGATGACACAAAGACGGGCTGAATATCAATAATAGCCGGTAAATGTTTCATTCTCTCAATCAACTCTTCACGAGCGAGCTGACAATGAATAATGCGGTCGCGTAATCCTTCTACTGGTGGATATAATTCAAGTGCATCAATAACATACTGGAGCGATAAATCACCGATTGTATGAATCGCTACTGACATATGTAAATCTCGTGCCTTTTTCACTAACTCCGCAAGCTCTTCACGTGAGAAAATTGCAACTCCATTTGTTTCCTCCGCATCTTCATACGGTTCACTTAATAAAGCTGTTCTTCCGCCAAAAGAGCCATCAGAAAAAATTTTCATCGCCCCAAATTCAATATAATGCTCATTTTCATATTCTTTTCGTTCACCTGCTACTTCATGGTGAACGAGTAAATGTGCTTTAAATGACATTTCCTTTATAACATGAGAAAAAGCATTGTGCGTTTTTCTAAAACCACCGTAATAATTTAAATCTTCCGTATGCCCGCCAACGAGTCCATATTGCCAACAATTTTTAATTGCTGTTTGCAGGGCTCTTTGTAAATAAGCTTCATCAATTTCCGGCTGCACATGTTTAATTAATTCTTGCCCTTGTTCATATAAAAGGCCTGTTAACATATTTAATGAATCCCGGCCGATTTTCCCGCCTTTCGGGTCTTGCGTCATTTCTGTTATGTTCGCCTCTTGCAATATGTATGAATTCACCCATGTAACGTGGCGACAAACGCGCTTTAATAAAATGGGGTGTTCTTTAGAGATTTCATCTAGATCACGTACGTGAACTTTTTTTGTATCTGTAAAATTATTTTCATTCCAGCCTTCTCCAATAATCCAAGAACCTTTTGGCGCTTCTTCTACTCGGTTCTGAACAAGAGTCAACACTTCGCTATAAGATGTACAATTTGATAGATCTAATCGAAGTAATCTCTCCCCATGACCAATCAGATGCATATGACTATCAACGAGACCTGGAATCATCGTTTTGCCTTCTAAATCGTGAAATTTAACCGTAGCATATCGGTCTTCTAACTCTTCTTTACTCCCGACATCAACGATCATGCCCTTTTCAACATAAACAGCGTCTACTTTTTCATTCTCTTCTCGCATCGTGTAAATGGTGCCGCCATACCAAATTTCTCCCATATATCCCATCTCCTTTGTATTTATTGTATAAAAAAAAGCACCATTTCAAAACATGGTGCTTTTCTAAAAATTACTTTTGCTCAGTAGGATTCGTTGTGATTTGCCATTCAATGCTAAATTTATCTTTTAGTTGTCCGTATGCTGGGCTCCAGAACGTTTCTTGAAGTGGCATAATAACTTCTCCACCCTCTTGTAACTTTTCGAATACTTCTTTCGCTTTTTCTGCATTACTAATTTGAATTGCGATTGTTACTTGAGATCCGATTGCATGCCCTTGACCTGGGAATGTATCAGAAATCATAAGGTCCGTATTACCAACTTTTAAAGTAGCATGTAAAACGCGCTCTTTTGCTTCAGCTGGAATCGGGTATTCTGGATTTTCAGGCATATCTCCAAAAGTTTGCATGACTTCTACTTTTGCGTCTAACGCCTCTTTATAAAACTGTACAGCCTCTTGCCCACTACCATCTAAAACTAAGTACGGATTAATCCCTAAAATCATACGGACACCTCTTTTTTAAATTTATAAAATCGAACTTACGTTCGTTTTTATCTTATCATTGTTTGCCATTTCATTCAACTATTTCCTTCACTGTTTTCAAAATTATTTTGACGGAATCTCCATCTCTTGTTTTCTAAGTTCAATACGGCGAATTTTTCCGGAAATCGTTTTTGGTAGTTCATCTACAAATTCAATTTTGCGAGGGTATTTATATGGTGCAGTGAGTTCTTTGACGTGTTGTTGGAGTACTGGGATTAATGTTTCTTCGTTCTTGTCTATATTCTCTCTTAATACGATAAATGCCTTCACGACACTTCCGCGAATTTCATCAGGGCTTGCGACAACCGCACACTCTCTTACGTAAGGATGTTTTACGAGCGCATCTTCTACTTCAAACGGTCCAATTGTATAACCAGAGCTAATAATAATATCATCACCGCGCCCTTCAAACCAGAAATAGCCTTCTTCATCTTTCTTCGCTTTATCGCCGGTAATATAATAATCACCGCGGAATTGCATCGCTGTGCGCTCATCGTCTTTATAATATTGTTTAAAGAGGGCTGGCGTTTCAATGTGAACTGCAATATCACCAACTTCTCCTACCTGTACTGGAATACCTTCCTCATCTACAATATCAACGTGGTTGCCTGGCGTTGGTTTTCCCATTGATCCTGGTCTAATATCCATCCCTTTCATTACACCAACAAGCAATGTATTTTCCGTTTGTCCATAGCCATCTCTCACTGTAATATTAAAGTGCTTTTGGAACGTTTCAATGACTTCCCTATTTAACGGCTCACCTGCGGATACAGCGCTATGTAACGCTTCTAAATTGTACTCACTTAAGTCCTCTACTTTTGCCATTAATCTATACTCAGTCGGCGTGCAACACAGCACGTTCACCTTATTATCGTCTAACAAATTTAAATATGTTTTCGGTTCAAATTTACCGTTGTATACAAATCCTGTTGCACCTGATCCGAGAGTTGCTAAAAACGGGCTCCAAATCCACTTTTGCCAGCCTGGACTAGCCGTCGCCCATACAACATCATTCACTTCAATCCCGAGCCAGTTTGGAGCGCTCGTACGTAAATGAGCGTATGCCCATGCATGCGTATGAACAACACCTTTTGGATTTCCTGTCGTCCCTGACGTGTAAGATAAAAAGACCATATCTTCTTTATCTGTCGTTGTCATTTCTAACAGGTCACTTTCTGTTTCTAACGCTGTTTTTAAATTAATCCATCCATCTACTGACTGCTCGCTCAGAACGAATTTTTGAAGAGATTTCATCGCTTCTATATCATCAAACTGCCCAATGTACGGCTCATAACTTACGATTGCTTTTACTTCCCCGTGCCCAATACGATATTCAATATCCTTCTTGCGCAACATTTCCGAACTCGGAATTACGACAAATCCCGCTTTAATCGCAGCGATATACGTCATGTATGCTTCAATTAAACGTGGCATCATAATGAGGAGCTTGTCCCCTTTTTGGAGACCACTCTTTATAAAAGCGTTTCCAATTTTATTCGCACCTTTCATTAACTCAGCGTATGTAACTTCTCGTCTATTCCCTTTATCATCTTGCCAAATTAAAGCAAGCTTCTCTTTATCACTTGTATATTTCTCTATTTCAGAAACTAAATTATAAGACGGCGGCGCCAACAATTCTTCTCTCTTCATACAATATCCTCCTCCATTTCTATGCCTCCCTTATATAATAAAGAATTTTCAGTTAATTTTGAACCCTCTTCTTTTGACAAATTTTTTATGTCTATGTCGAAATAAATGTATAACGGTGCAAACAACAAAAAGAAAGAGCGGGAGAACCCGCTCTTTCTAAGCCATCATATATGGGATTATTTTTGGAAACCGCCTAATTGTTGCTCAGCTAGTGAAACTAGACGTTTAGTGATTTCGCCACCAACAGAACCGTTAGCGCGAGATGTTGCATCAGCTCCAAGTTGAACACCAAACTCTTGAGCGATTTCGTATTTCATTTGATCTAATGCTGCTTGAGCACCAGATACTGCTAATTTATTTGTGCTTGCCATGTTGTATCACCTCCTTGTGAGTATAGAGTGTGATAAACAACATGACTTCATACATATTTTAGATATGGTAATTTATGGTTTTAGAAAAGTTCTTCGAATTTTTCTTCTTCCGCCACTACTTCTACCGTTTGTAATACCATTGTTTCTTTGTTCGCTACAGCTTCATCGATTAATGGTGTGAAATCGTATTTCGCTTCAAAACGATTCGCTTTTTCACGCTTCGGCTTCGTCGCTGGGCTTGCTGGTGTGAATACTGTACAGCAATCTTCGTACGGACGAATTGAAATATCATATGTGCCGATTTCTTCAGCAATTTTAATAATTTCTAATTTATCCATCGTAATAAGTGGACGAATAACCGGATAGTTTGTTACTTCGTTAATTGTATGCATACTATCTAACGTTTGGCTTGCTACTTGCCCAAGACTTTCACCAGTCGTGATTGCAAGTGCATTACGCTCCTCTGCGATACGCTCTGTAATACGCATCATCATACGGCGCATAACTGTCATTGAATAGCTAGATGGAATTTCTTTATTAATCGTTTTTTGCACTTCTGTAAATGGAACAAGGTGAAGCGTTACACGTTTACAGTACTTCGTTAACTCTTGTGCTAAATCGATTACTTTTTGTTTTGCACGCTCGCTTGTGAAAGGTGGGCTATGGAAATGAACTGCTTCCACAGACACGCCGCGTTTCATCGTTAAGTACGTTGCTACTGGGCTATCGATACCACCAGAAAGAAGTACCATTACTTTTCCGCCAACGCCAACTGGTAAACCACCAGCTCCCATATGCTCACCACACATAATATAGCTGTAACCACTGCGAATTTCTATACGTACATTCACATCTGGATTATGAACATCTACTGTGATATCCTCTGTATTTTCTAAAATGTGTCCACCGATTTCTGGAAGTAACTCCATCGTCTTCATTGGGAAGCGCTTATCAGAACGGTGCACTGTAATTTTAAATGTTTTTACATCACCTTTTACTTGTAAGAAAGCTGCTAATGCACCTTTTTTAATATCTTCTAATTCTGATGGTACTTTCATCGCTAAGTTAAACTTATGAATACCAAATACATCTTTCAATCTTTCAGAAATTGCTTCATGGTCTTCGCCATTTAATTGGATGTACATACGATCATGCGTTGCATCGATTTTAATATTTGGGAACTTTTTCAGTTTAAACTTTACGTTATCTTTTAATGTGCTTACAAATTTAGAGCGGTTCTTACCTTTAGTCGTCATCTCTCCATAACGAACTAAAATATATTCATATGTCATCATATTCCTTTACCTCATCACTTCATGTAATTTTGGCATCGTCTCTTTCACAATACCTTCAAATTGTTTTACTTCTTCCATCGTGTTTTCTGGTGCCAAACTAATGCGAATAGCACTTGCAGCAGCGGCATGGGGTACTCCCATTGACACTAACACTCTGCTCACTTCATTTGCTTTTGAAGAACAAGCAGACTTCGTCGATACATATACACCGTGCTCTTCTAAAGCATGAACGACCACTTCTGGTTTTAAACCAACAAATGATACATTTAAAATGTGCGGTGCTGCATATGCAAGCGACGTATTGATCGTTACATCTTCCATCTCTTTAAAGAAACGGACAAGCTCTGTTTGTAAATTGTGCAAATGAGCTATCTTTTCTTTCACTTGTTCCATTGTCATGCGAAGTGCTTTCACCATCGCTACAATGCCAGGTAAGTTTTCTGTACCAGAGCGATATTTAAACTCTTGTTGACCACCTGATAAAATTGGATCTAACCTTACGCCATCACGTACATAAAGAAGACCCGTTCCCTTTACACTGTGGAATTTATGTCCAGATATTGAGCAAAGATCAATATGAGAAGCATATAAATCAAGCGGTACTTTTCCTATCCCTTGTACATGGTCCACATGGAATCTTATTTTCGGATAGTTCGATAATAACGTTCCAATTTCAGCAACAGGCTGAATTGCTCCAGTCTCGTTGTTCACATGAATAATTGACACAAGAATCGTATCTTCACGAAGTGCTCGTTTTACATCCTCTACCGATACAACACCATGCTCATTAACCGGTAAATATGTTACATCAAAACCGAGATCTTCTAATTGTTTATATGCTTCAAACACAGACGCGTGTTCAATATTTGTTGTAATGATATGTTTACCGCGCGAACGATTCCTCATCGCTATTCCTTTAATCGCAAGGTTATTCCCTTCCGTTCCACCTGATGTGAAAATAACCTCAGAAGGTTTAACATGAAGAAGCTGCGCTGCAATCGTTCTTGATTGTGTTAATAGACGCTCTGCCTCTCCCCCAAGCGAATGAATAGAAGAAGGGTTTCCAAAATATTTTCCAGCAACCGTTACGTACGATTGAAGGGCTTCTGGATATGGCTTCGTCGTCGCACTATTATCAAAATAGATCATCGTTCTTCCCCTTTCAGCGCTATCACATCATATAATCATATCACAAATACGTGTAATTACGCTAAGACTACTCAAAGGTTCCATTTTATCCCGATTGTGAAGGCCGATAATTAGCGAGGATGACCCTACTGACTACAGTTTCACTATATTTTAAAACGAATAACCTTACTGTATTCCGCTATTCATTATAGCAACATCGTCCCCAAAATTACACAAAAAAACAAACCCTTATGAAAGGGTTTGTTCATTGTCTACATATTCAGCTATTTTTTGAACAACGCCAGGTTCAAGTTGCTCTAGTATAGAAGCCGCTTGTTCTAAAGCTGCATCGTATTGATATTCACGGAATAATTTCTCCGCATAATTTAAGCTCTCTGCAAGGTTCTCATCATGACTGCGGTAACGATTACCGTATTGAATTAATTTTTCAACTAAATACGCTTGTCCAATTAACTCTTCTGTCATTTCAGCTACACCATTAACAGTTGTGTACGCTTCTTCTAAACTGCTATTTACAGCGTTCATATTTAACGGTTTCACTTCTAACTGTTCATATACAGCTTGCATTGCCATTTGTCCTCTTTTTAAATCTTCCATAATGCTTTCTGGAAGACCTGGCAAATTCGACTTTTTCATAAAACGTTTCGTTTCAAAAATGATATTTCGCATTTCTTGTAACTTCTCACGCGCTTCAAATTCTTCTTTACGCATCGTTTGCAACATTTCTTTATATTCTGCATGAAGTACTTTTAACGTTTCACATTGCTCATAAACCTCTTCTAGTTCCTCACGAATAATAGAGAAGGCAATATCTTGTTCCGCAACGCGTAATTGCAGCATTTCAAAACGTTTCATCAAAATGTGCATTTGCTTTTCAATTACTTTTTGAGACTCAATGTCCTTATCTTGTAACTGATAACTTTGTTTCACTAGTTGTGTTTCTGCTTTTGTTTCAATCGTTTCAATGCGAATTTCTTCTAAGTCTTCATAAACAGAAAGTGTTTTTTGCTCCACATAATGTCTCGCATGTACTTCTTGTTCCAGTTGATCATAGAAGCCATCTAAACGCGTTTTTAAGTTTTCTACTTTTTCAGCTGCTTCCGTTATATGAAGCTCCTGTATATCCATTAAACATGTTTGTAGTTGTGTCGTCATATCACGAACTTCTTTAGGGACTTCCAAATACTCTAATACATAACCTTGTCTTACCATATCATTATGTCCGTGTAATAAATCTTCCAGCTGAACTGGTAACGTCGCTTGACACTCTACCAATAAATCTGGAATTTGGTGAATAATGATTTCTAAGTTTGCCAAACCTTCTTCCAAACTAATAACAATTTCTCTCGCTTTTAAATAGTCGCCATTATCTGTTGCCTCTTCAAAGCTTTTAAACTTATTAGATTCAGCGTCTAGCATTTCTTCGATTTTCTGCTCTGCTGCTCCATACATATGTCTATGAGCAAGAACACTCTTCTTCATACTACGATATGTATCACGTAACCCTTCAATTTCCGAGCTATTTTTTTCATGGCTTTCTAACAATTGCTGTAATTCATTTAAAATGTCTGTAATACGATTATCAGCGTCATCTAAACCACTTATGGATTCATTCATCGCATGCTTTGCTTTTCGGAAGGAGAATTGCGAGGCGAATTTTCGCGCTTGCGCTAAATCTTTGTCTGCTTTCGGAAGGGTTGTTGATACAATCTCATCCCATTCTTCACGCCATTTACCAAACAGTTCTTCTGTTTGACCTGTCATATTTAAGTCTTTCACCCGTTTTAGTTCATCTGCCACAGGCTTATCTTTTATCTCTTGTTTCCACTGCTCCAGTGCTTCAATATCTTTATATGAACGATTTCTTATCACAAGCTCTATCATGAGCAGCACTAGAATAGAGCTTACTACAATGATAACGATCGTCAGGATAGAATCCATGCAAAAAAGCCTCCTAGTTATATCTCTTTTTTTGTCCGTTCCGTTTATGAAATGGAAGGCATTATGTATAAAAAGGGAATCCCCCTATATTTAACAACTAACAATGTACTAATCATACCATGTAATGGCTTGTTTTTGACCTAGTTTTTTTTAAAATTTCATGTTTCTTTCAATGCAATTGTAATCTTTCTCAATCTTCTGTTTGGATTATCTCCCATCATCAAATGATTGTAATAACAGGTTCTCTTTCATATGAGATACGAAATAAATTTTGCGCACAAGTGGTGGCTCAATTAAAATCGCATGCACATTTCCTTGCTTTACCGCTTGCTCTACTGCCATTTCTGGAAGTAACGTAATACCAAGTCCAGCTCCGACCATTGCAAGCATCGGTTCTGCATAAGAAGTTTCAAATGCAATGATTGGTTTCGCACCTATCCCTTGAAACATATTCGTAATCATTTTCCTTACATCACAAATTTCTGGATATACGATTAACTTTTCATTTTGCAAATCTTCCATTCGGATTACTATTTTCTCTTTATAAAGATGATCACTTGAAACTACACAAACAATTTTTTCTTCTCGCATTTCTTTTATACACGTAGCGTCTTCTACTACTGAATCGACGAACATCGCTTCAATCTTCCGCTCTTTAAAGAGTCCCATTAGTACTTTCGTATGCTCAATTTTCCATTCTACTTCGAATTCTTCACCTAATACATCTTTACATTTTGATATATAATGCGCTGCTAAACTTGGCAATATGCCTATAGAAATTTTCCGCTTCTCTTGAAAATTCTTCATTTCGGCTTTCACTTCATGGATGTGTTCCAAAATCGGTAACATTCTTGTTATAAATAACTCTCCAGCTTCTGTTAATTCCACTCCTTGCGCGGAACGCTTCAGTAAAGTAACCTCTAAATCCGCTTCTAACCTTTGAATTTGCTTACTAAGCGCCGGTTGAGAAATATGTAAAAGCTTACTCGCCTTTGATAAACTTCGCGTATTCTTCACTTCAATAAACGATCGTACTGCTTCCAAATCCATCGTACACACCTCTAACAAAAAGTTATAACTGTCATAAAAAATCGATATTTCCCTCTATAAACAATTACTCTTTATACTTATTTCATCAACTTACTATAACGAAATGAAAAGGGGAAAGATACTCTTGGACAAAAAACAAATGCTACTCGGATCCCTCCTATGCTTACTTGCCGTAACGGCTTGGGGATTTATGTTTCCTGTCATGGCAAATGCTCTGCAGTTTATCGATCCGTTCTTCTTCACAACTATCCGATACGGATCAGCAGCTATTATTTTTCTTATTTTGCTATTCATTACTGAAGGAAAAACTTCACTCCACTTAGAAAAAAGAACACTTTCGTTATTCTTTTACGGAACAGTCGGTTTCGCTGGATATGGTTTTCTCATTTTTTACGGCCAACAACTTGCCGGGCCTTCTGGGGCCATTCATGCTGCAATGATTCAATCTCTTATGCCGCTCATCGCTTTATTATTGCAGTGGATAACAAAAAACAAACGCCCACAAAACTACACATTCCTTTGTATGTTCGTTGCATTGCTCGGTGTTATGCTTGTCATTTCAAAAGGAAATATTCACTTTTTATTTGGAGCTGCCAGTCACCTCTCAACAAATATACTTATGCTATGCGGCGTTACTTGCTGGGTCATTTATACGAACGGTGGTGCTCGTTTTCAATCTTGGTCACCACTTCGATATACGACGTTAACTTGTTTATTCGGCTCGGTTTCACTCATCGTTATCGTCACTTTCTTCACTTACACAAACATCGTTACTATGCCGTCACTTCGTACCATTATGAGCGTTCGTTTTGAACTCTTGTATATGTCGATTGTTGCAGGTGTTATCGCTGTATTTTGCTGGAACACAGGAAATCGCTATATTTCATCTATTAACGGCATATTATTTATGAATTTAGTTCCTGTACTTGCACTTATCGGTTCCATCTTTCGAGGTTATACAGTCGACAAAATTGAAATTGCCGGAGCTTCCATAACAATTATCGCGCTCTTATGCAACAATGTATGGCAAAGGAAAGAAAGCACAAGAATCCCCACCTCAGTTCGTTAGGTGGGGATTTTTCACATATGAACAGCTCTTGGCAATTCATAGTACATATTCGTTATACATAATGTTTGCTCCATCCATTGCTCAATTTCTTTCGTGTACATTTCTATGAAAAATGTCTCAGACGGAAAAGAATGCAGCACTTCTGATATATATTGCGGATATAAAAACGGCATATTCATCATGCCTTTTAATTGCGTCATAAACATTGTAAAAGATACCTTTTTAAACTCTTGCTTTATTTGTCCCTGTCTAATCATTTGCTCTATATAATATCTTTCTTTAGAAAAGTAAATGGTCATCACTTCGCGAATTAATGTCGTATCAAGTGAAAGCTCCCGGTAGAAGAAACGTGTCAGTTCCCTATTTTCAAATTGATATTGTAAAATCCCGCGCACCATTTGCACCATCACATCTTTAGCTGACAAATATTCTCTCTGTTCGAACGACATTTCAATCACATGAATATATCCTTCTAAAAAGTCAGTAATAAGCTGTTCTAATAAACCTTGCTTTCCAGCAAAATAATATGAAATATTCGCTACATTCACATCCGCTCGCTTTGCAATTTCTCGCACCGACGTTCCATCATAACCTTTCGTGTTAAACAACGCTATTGCCGCATCAATTACTTTTTGTTTCGTCTGTTTCATGCGCTCACTTCCTCTCACTGAACAGCTATAGTTTAAATTTCTTGACTTTTAAGACAAATTCCTTTAATTTTCTATCGACAAAGTCATGTGAAATACATCGTATTTTGCTAATATTTTACACATCTCGATAAAAAGGGAGTTGTTTCCATGTTTACAAAAGAAAGTTATGCAGGTTCTCGTGAAGAACAATACGAGACAGTAATTAAACAACTGGATGCATTATTAACTGGCGAACCGAACGTAGTCGCAAACTTATCAAATGCGTCCGCATTATTAAATCAATTTTTAGATCGTGTGAATTGGGTTGGCTTTTATGTAACAGAAGGAAATCAGCTTGTTCTTGGACCTTTCCAAGGAATGCCTGCTTGCGTGCGCATTCCATTTGGACGAGGCGTTTGCGGCGCAGCAGCTGAAACAAAAACGACGCAGCTTGTAGCAGACGTTCACCAATTCCCAGGACATATCGCTTGCGATAGTGCTTCTAATTCAGAAATCGTTGTACCGATCGTGAAAGAAGGAACTGTCATTGGTGTACTTGATATTGATAGCCCTGAAAAAAATCGTTTTGATGAAGTAGATCAGCGCTATTTAGAAAAGTTTGTGGAAACACTCCTAAAACATATTTAAAAAAGAAAAGAGTGAGTTATCGATTGCGTACATCACGTACGAAACCGATAGCTCACTCTTTTTTATTGATTACTAACAGTAGATATTTTCTTTAATGCCTGCTCTAAATCAGAAACGATATCCTCCCATGATTCTAAACCGACAGATAAACGTATTAAATTATCGTAAATGCCCATTTCTTGTCTTAGCTCAGCCGGAATCGCAGCGTGCGTCATCGTTGCCGGATGCTGAATTAACGTTTCTGTATCCCCTAAACTTACGGCAATTGTAATAAAGTGAAGGTCATTGATAAACGCTTGTGTCTCTTCTTTTCCGCCTTTTACTGAAAAAGAAATCACACCGCCGCCCCGTTTCATTTGGCGAGATGCTAACTCACCTTCTGGATACCAAACACCTTCTACCGCATCATGATTTTTCAGGAACGATACAATTTTTTCTGCATTATCACAATGGCGGTCCATTCTTACCGCCAACGTCTTTAATCCGCGTAACAATAACCATGCATCAAACGGCGCCATAATACCGCCGATATCTTTTCGCATCGGGCGAATTTTTTCAGCTAACGCTTTCGTTTTACAAATCGTTACACCCGCCACAACATCGCCGTGACCGCCAATATATTTTGTCGCACTATGCACAACTGCATCACAACCAAGCTCAAGTGGTCTTTGTAAATAAGGTGAACAAAACGTATTATCAACAATGACAAGTAAACCATTTCGCTTCGCAACCCGAATTACTTGTTTTAAATCAATTAATTTCATCGTTGGATTAATCGGCGTTTCAACGAAAATAAGCTTCGTATTTGGACGGATTTTATTTTCAATATCAGCCTCTGTCTCCATATCACAAAACGAATGCGTAATCATAAATTTCTCTTCTAACACTTCTAAAAATCCGTACGTGCACCCATATAATCCATTTGAACAAATAATATGATCTCCAGCTTTTAGAAAACCAATTAACGTTGCGGAAATAGCTGCCATACCGGATCCGAAAGCAAGTGCTTCTTCTCCTCCTTCTAACACCGCCATACGTTCTTCAAATAATTTTACAGTTGGATTTCCAAGTCTTGAGTAAATATAAGATGGATCCACTCCCGCAAAACTCGCCTCTCCTTGCTGCGCAGTCTCAAATGTAAATGTAGACGTTTGAAATAGCGGTGGTGTTAAACTTCCTTTATGTTCCTCAGATGTATAACCGTGATGAATTAACGCTGTCTCCATATGCTTCTTTTTCATAAAAACATCCCCTTTTATGTTTTTATACCGCATATTCATCAACAAAAAATTAATGAACATTTTTTACTACATTTTATGTAAGCGCTTTATTTGTGTTTCTATCACTTCTTGTATATCGTTTTAAATTCCTTCTTATTTAATTTCCAAAATTTATATGCATAAAACAAAAACGTACCCGCTTGACGAAACTCTAGGTAAAAGATATAATAGCGTTTGTGTAAAATAAAAAGGCAGCCTTGTAATGTGAGTTTATCGTTTGTATTTTGTTCCTCTACGGAGGTGTATCTCGTAACTCCCTGCTGCTGGAGCGAAGGTACATGAAAACAAAATGCCCGTAAATATCGATTACGTCTGTTTTTATTTTACGTAAATAAAAACATTTTTAAAGGAGGAGTCAACTATGGCTCGTTATACAGGTCCAGCTTGGAAACTGTCTCGTCGTCTTGGAATCTCTCTAAGCGGCACAGGAAAAGAATTAGAAAAACGCCCTTACGCACCAGGTCCTCACGGTCCTAACCAACGTAAGAAACTTTCAGAATACGGTTTACAATTACAAGAGAAACAAAAACTTCGTCACATGTACGGCATGACTGAGCGTCAATTCCGTCGCACATTTGACCAAGCAGGTAAAATGCCTGGTAAGCACGGCGAAAACTTCATGATCCTTCTTGAAGCTCGTCTTGACAACCTAGTTTACCGTATGGGCTTAGCTCGCACTCGTCGTGCAGCTCGCCAATTAGTAAACCACGGCCACATCACAGTTGATGGATCTCGCGTAGATATCCCATCTTACCGTGTAAAACCTGGTCAAACAATCAGCGTTCGCGAAAAATCTAACAGCCTTGTTGTTGTTAAAGAAGCGATCGAAGTTAACAACTTCGTACCAGAATACTTAACTTTCGATGCTGATAAATTAGAAGCTACTTACACTCGTCACGCTGAGCGTTCTGAGTTAGCAGCTGAAATCAACGAAGCATTAATCGTAGAGTTCTACTCTCGTTAATGACAAAAAGCCAATCCTCTGGATTGGCTTTTTTCGTTTATATATAAAATAAAATTATTTATTTTCCTCTTTCTGCACATATACATAAGCATCTTTCTGCTCTTTATGTACATCAACCTTCGAATTCTCTGCAAGCTGACCCGCATTTAGCAAAGAAAAAATAATGAGCGCTTCTAGTGACATTTTGTTTTACCACTCCTTTCTATTTGTTATACATTTATCATACCGCTTACATGTGATCTCCGTATGAATTCGAAAAGGAGATTACAACAAAAAGGTTACAGGAATATGAATGCACGCTATAATAACCATAAAATAGGAGGTTGATTCATTTTGAAAATAAACCAAATGGTTCAATTAGGTAGTGCATGTATGCTTTTTATTACTTCCGCGCTTATTAATTGGTATCAGGGAAGTAATTTAATAGACTATCCCGATGAATGGAAATATAGCGCTAAGTTTACGAATTACTTTAAAGGCACCGTTTCAAATTACCAAGATATTTATCAAATCGATTTCTTTATATATGCGGCAAAATTTTATCCAACAGCATTTATTGTTATGCTCATTAGCTTACTTTATATGATCGTATTAATTCTTCATATTCTATTTACAAGAACTGGTGAGACAATCTAAATTCATACATAAAAAAACCCGAATTATAGACTTTTCATCCTACAATTCGGGGTACTATTTGTTTTATATTCGTTTCTGATTAGTAACGAATTAAGAAATATTTCTTTTTACCGCGGCGAATGATTGTGAATTTACCTTCGATGCGGTCGTTTTCTGTTACAACGTAGTCTAATGCTTGTGTACGCTCACCGTTTACGTAGATTGCACCATTCGTTACATCTTCACGTGCTTGACGTTTTGATGGAGAGATTTTGCTTTCTACAAGTAAGTCGATTAATACTGTATCTTCTGCAGTACGTTCTACAGATGGTACGTCTTTGAATCCTTGCTCGATTTCGCTTGCAGTCAGTTCTGCTACAGAGCCGCTGAATAATGCAGCTGAAATTTTAATCGCTTGCTCTAATGCTTCTTCGCCGTGAACAAGTTTTGTCATTTCAGAACCTAATGCTTTTTGTGCTGCACGTTTTTCCGGAGCTTCAGCTACTTGCTTTTCAAGCTCAAGAATTTCTTCATGAGATAAGAATGTGAAGTATTTTAAGTATTTAACAACGTCGCGGTCATCTGTGTTAATCCAGAATTGGTAGAACTCGTAAGGAGTTGTTTTCTCTGGGTCTAACCAAATTGCGCCGCCTTCTGTTTTACCAAACTTCGTACCATCAGATTTTGTAACTAGTGGAATTGTTAAACCGAATGCTTTCGCATCTTCTTCTGATTTACGAATTAATTCAAGGCCAGCTGTAATGTTACCCCATTGGTCACTACCACCGATTTGTAGACGGCAATTATGGTTTTGGTATAAGTTTAAGAAGTCGTATGATTGTAAAATCATATAACTAAACTCAGTGAATGAAATACCAGTATCTAAACGAGATGCTACTGTATCTTTTGCTAACATATAGTTTAAACCGAAGTTTTTACCGATATCGCGTAAGAATGAAATGACATCTAAGTTACCAAGCCAATCATAGTTGTTAGCCATTGTTGCTGGGTTGTCCACGTTTTCAAACTCTAAGAAGTTTGAAAGTTGGTTTTTAATGCTTTCTGTGTAGTAAGCAACTGTATCTTTCGTATTTAATGTACGTTCTGCTTTTTTACCACTTGGGTCACCGATCATACCAGTACCACCGCCAACAAGTGCGATTGGTTGGTGACCAGCTAATTGGAAGCGACGTAACATTAATACTGGTAACATATGACCGATGTGTAAGCTATCTGCTGTCGGATCGAAACCACAGTATAATTTAACGCTTTCTTTTTCTAATAATTGCTCAAGTCCCTCAGCATCTGTTTGCTGATTAATTAGACCGCGAAATTCAAGATCTTGTAAAATACCCATATCCTACATACTCTCCTTTAAGTTCATTACTGGCGTGAAGGTTGAAAACATAAAAAAATCGCCCCCTTTAAATAAGGGACGATTTTGATTATCGCGTTACCACCCTAGTTGCAGGCCAAAAAAAGCCTACCACCTTATTTACATAACGGCTTAGCACCGTCTTTTCCCTTTTGAATACAATTCAATCGAAAAAAGATGCTCTAGGGGCGTAATTCGCGATCATCTATGTGCTGATTTTCACCGACCATCAGCTCTCTAAAACAGGGAAATGATCACTACTTCTCCCTTTCCACGCTCAATTATTCATATACTTTTCTTTATACCATCATTTATATAGGCGTGTCAAATAGAGGGAGGTGTTCTCTTCTTACCAATCCTTTACAACGTCGCAAAGAGTATCGTAATAAGAGAAAGAATTGGAACCCCAACTAATAACGACACATGAAACACAACCGATAAATCATTCCCAATCGTCGCCTCCACAGGATCTTTCGCTGGAGAACCAAGAAATCCGATTAATCGATCGAAGCGACTTACCGTTTTTGGAAAATCTGGTATTTCTACATGGTCACTATCTAAATGTTGCTGTAATTTATATTCATTCTTAAAGGGATTTTCGCTCAATTTCATCCACCTCCAGTAATTGTTTCAATTTCTTTATCCCGTTATGAAGTCTCGACTTCACCGTTCCAATTGGAATGTTTAATATCTCTGCAATTTCTTTTTGCTGCATATCATGATAATAAGAAAGAATGAGGACAGCTCGCTGTTCTTCAGGAACTTTCAAAATCGCTTCTCTTACTGTGAGCCGATCTTCGTGAGAAAATTCTTTTTCCTGAATCGGCACTAAAAATGGCAAAAGCGTACGCCACTTTTTTCTTCTATTTAATTTATTAATCATAAGACGATAACCAATTTGAAATAAATACGTTTTTATTTTGCCTTTTTCAAGTTCATACATATGTTTCTTTCGTTCTAACATCAAAAACGTATCTTGCACAAGATCGATACTTAATTGTTCATCTCGGTTAAATCGATACAAAAATGTATATAGCGCTGGTTTGATTAAAACATATAGTTTTTCTCCCGCCTGTTTATCTCCACTTTGATACGCAAGCATGAGTTCCTCCTCAATCCCAATCTGCGCCATGATTTTTGATCTCCTTTATTCCTTTTAACGTTAACGAAATGCGGGAAATTAAATAGCAACTAGCAACAATAATCCATACTTGTGATTGATTCGTAAAAAATTGAACATACGGGTTTTGAATTGTCTGTCCGGTTGAAACTAAAATATTTAATGCTTGCACACATATGCATGCATACACTGCAAGACAAGCCGAAATCGTATCAAATACATTCCAGCGAAAATAAACTTTTGTTTTTGTAAAATCAATTTTATATCCATTTTTCCGTACTATATGTTTTCTATCAAATGGGATAATGATTGAAAACATAACAATCATCATGACCCCAGCTGTAATCATTGATACTTTAAATCCGATTGGCATCGGTAATAGCAAACCACAAGAAAATACAACTATAATTCCAATTACAGCAAAAGTAAGAAGTAATTTATTAGACATAAAAAAGCCTCCCTCATCTATTCTTTCATAAATGTATACAGACGAGGAAGGCACTTCGTTCAAATATTATTTTATTTTTTTAATAATCTTTGCAGGATTTCCGCCAACTACTACATTGTCCGGCACATCTTTCGTTACAACAGCACCAGATGCGATAACCGCATTATCTCCAATCGTTACACCTGGATTAATAATCGCTCTTCCACCAATCCATACGTTATCGCCAATTGTAACTGGTTTTCCGTATTCTGATCCGCTTATGCGCTCTACTGAATCAAGCGGATGTGTTGCTGTATAAATGTGAACACCTGGAGCTAACATACAGTTCACTCCGATTGTCACCGGGCATACATCTAAAATTGTACAATCAAAGTTCGCGTAAAAATTTTCACCAACTTGAATGTTATAACCGTAATCACATCTAAAAGAAGATTCAAGATGAATGTTATCTCCAGTCGTTCCGAATAGTTCTTTTACGATTTCGCTACGCTCTTTTAATTGTACTTCTGGCGTATCATTTAATTTTCTCGTCAAAATACGAGCCTGCTCCCTCTCTTGTACTAAAACTGGATCAGCCGGGATGTACATTTCCCCATGTATCATCTTTTCTTTTTCTGTTTTCATTTTACTGCCCCTTCAACTTATATATATAAGTTTATAATAACATAAAAAAAAGGTCTGAACGTTATTTCGTTCAGACCTTCCTCTCTTAATCTTCCATCGTTGATAAGTCACCTGTTGGTAAGTTTAACTCCCACGCTTTTAATACGCGGCGCATAATTTTACCACTTCTCGTTTTCGGTAATTTATCTCTAAATTCAATTTGTCTTGGCGCTGCATGAGCTGCTAGGCCTTTCTTTACAAATTGACGAATCTCTTCTTTTAATTCATCAGATGGTTCGTATCCTGCTCGAAGCGCGATAAATGCTTTAATAATTTCGCCACGAACCGGATCTGGAATACCAATTACACCAGCCTCTGCAACAGCCGCATGCTCGATTAATTTGCTTTCTACTTCAAACGGACCAACGCGCTCACCTGACGTCATAATTACATCATCAATACGCCCTTGGAACCAGAAGTATCCATCTTCATCCATATAAGCAGAGTCACCTGATACGTACCAATCTCCCGGCATAAAGTAAGATTCATACTTTTGCTGGTTATTCCAGATTCCACGCATCATCGCTGGCCAACCTTTACCAATTGCTAAGTTACCCATTGTGTACGGAGGCACTTCATTTCCTTCATTATCAACAATCGCTGCTTTCACACCTGGAATTGGTTTACCCATTGAACCTGGACGAATTTCCATACAAGGGTAGTTACAAATAACTTGTCCACCTGTTTCTGTCATCCACCACGTATCATGAATACGAAGTCCAAATGCGTTCATACCCCAGCGAATTACTTCTGGATTTAACGGTTCACCAACGCTTAATACGTGGCGCACTTGTGATAAATCGTATTTTTTAATTGCGTCTTGTCCAGCACCCATTAACATACGGAACGCTGTTGGTGCGCTGTACCAAACTGTTACACCGTAATCTTGTAGCGTTTCATACCACGCTTCTGGACTAAATCGCCCACCTAAAATAACATTGGATGCTCCGACTAACCACGGTGCAAAAATACCGTAAGCCGTTCCAGTTACCCAGCCCGGATCAGCTGTGCACCAATATACATCATCTTCTTTTAAATCTAGCACCCATTTTGCCGTTTGATGGTGCTGCACCATTGCATTTTGCGCATGAAGCACACCTTTTGGCTTACCAGTAGAACCAGACGTGTAATGTAGAATCAAACCGTCTTCACGGCCTAACCATTCAATATGTAATTCTTTTGAAGCTTGTTCAAATAAAGGATTGAACGCTACTGTTTTACCGCCTTCTTCTACATTATCTCCAACAAGGAAGACTGTTTTTAAAGCAGGTAAATCATTTAATGGTACGCGCTCTAACAATTCAGGTGTTGTAATTAATACCTTTGCTTCACTATCTTCTAAACGATCGCGAACTGCGCCTTCCATAAATGCTTCAAATAACGGACCAACGATTGCCCCTAATTTCACTGCACCAAGAAGGGCAAAATATAATTCTGGAGAACGCGGCATAAAAATAAAAACGCGATCGCCTTTTTCTACATCGCCATAATTTTTCAGGACGTTTCCTGCTTTATTAGAAAAATCCTTCATTTCCTTAAATGTATACTTCTCTTTTCGCGATCCATCTTGATAATAAAGGGCTACTTTATTTTTACGATCGGATTTCGCATGCTTATCAATTGCCTCATACGCCATATTTACTCGGCCTGTTTCATTCCAAGTAAAGTTTTTATTAACCTCTTCCCAGTTAAAATTCGCGTATGCCTCATCATAATTCGGCAAATTATTTTCTCCTTTAATGACAGGAAGCGTTTCTACTTTCATACTTTACATCCCCCTCCTATATATTCTATTATCTATTATAATGACATTATTTAAAATTTTCAGTATTTTTGTTGATTTTTAGACAAATTTTTAATGACAAATTTCGATTCACATCGCATATATTATAAAGTACGATATTAATAGATTCACAAACCCTCAAGGTGGTGAGTAATACATTGATTCATAAAAAAATATATAATGCTAGAAACTTAAAAACAGCGAAAGGCACTTTAATTATTGAAGGTCCTGTCTCTACACATAACTTAGAAATGTATGAATTTCATCCCGATTTAGTTGCGTTTCGTCCTGCCGAGCAGCAATATAAAGCAATTGTCGAAATTTCTAAATTACCAGAAGCTCGTCTCATTATCGCTAGACATGACCAAACGATTGTTGGATATGTTACATACTTATATCCCGATCCACTTGAACGATGGTCAGAAGGAAAGATTGAAAACTTAATTGAACTCGGGGCGATTGAAGTTGTCCCAGCCTTCCGCGGTTGCGCTGTCGGAAAGAACTTATTAGAAGTTTCAATGATGGACGATTATATGGAAGATTACATTATATTGACGACTGAATATTATTGGCACTGGGATTTAAAACAAACAGGCTTGAATGTTTGGGAATACCGAAAAGTAATGGAAAAGATGATGAATGCCGGTGGCTTACAATGGATGGCTACAGATGATCCTGAAATTTGTTCGCATCCCGCTAACTGTTTAATGGTCCGCATCGGTAAACGCGTTGATACAGATTCTATTCAAGCATTTGATCGTCTACGTTTTCACAATCGTTTTATGTATTAATAAAGGGGGCAACTGGAATGATTGTAGAAGAAATTATGAATCAAGATGTAGTGACACTACATCCAAACGATACAATCGAAACAGCAATCCGAACGATACGCACGAAAGGCATTCGGCACATTCCAATTGTCGATCAAAATAATCATGTCGTAGGCATTATTTCTGATCGGGATGTAAGAGATGCAAGTCCGTCTATTTTAGATGAACAAGTTTCACTCGATATGCTGAAGCAACCACTTGAACTTATTATGAAACATCCTGTTATGACTTGCCATCCTCTCGATTTCGTTGAAGAAATTGCTACTTTATTTTTTGAAAATAAAATTGGCTGTCTCCCTGTTACAAAGGCTGGCAAGCTAGTTGGAATCATTTCTGAATCTACTGTACTGCACACGTTAGTGAAATTAACAGGAGCACATCAACCGAGTTCACAAATTGAAATTCAAGTAAAAAATGAACCTGGTATTCTCGGAAAAGTCGTTGCCATTTTTAGTGAGTTACAAATCAATATCGTGAGCGTTCTCGTCTACCCAGCAAAAGATGAGAATGATAAAGTACTCGTTTTCCGCATTCAAACGATGAATCCGCTAAAAGTGATTGATGCACTTGAAGCAGAAGGCTACCGCGTATTATGGCCGAATATTATGGGGATGCAAGCATGAGTAGCGCGTTTATTTATTCGGATGACTTTCGGGGCTATTCGTTTAGCCCTGATCATCCTTTTAACCAACTGCGCGTCACACTCACGTATGATTTATTACAAAAGGGCGGTTTTATCTCTCCCTCCCAAATCATCTCACCACGAATGGCTACAGATGAAGAAATCGCCTACGTTCATACAGAGGAGTACATAAATGCGGTAAAACGTGCTGGAGAAGGTAAGTTAGAAAAATCAATTGCGATGACATATGGACTTGGAACAGAAGATACACCGATGTTTCCAAATATGCACGAAGCAAGTGCATTACTCGTTGGCGGTACGTTAACTGCTGTCGATGCTGTCCTTTCCGGAAAAGTAAAACACGCGCTTAATTTAGGCGGCGGCTTACATCACGGCTTCCGCGGCAAGGCATCTGGATTTTGTATTTATAACGATAGTTCCATCGCAATGAAATATATACAGAAAAAATACGGTTTACGTGTTTTATATATTGATACAGATGCTCATCACGGTGATGGTGTACAGTGGTCTTTTTACGATGATCCTAACGTATGCACCATTTCATTACATGAAACTGGGCGCTATTTATTCCCTGGAACTGGCGCTGTAAATGAACGCGGACAAGGTAATGGCTATAGTTATTCTTTTAACGTCCCACTCGATGCCTTTACAGAAGACGAATCGTTTTTAGATTCATATCGAACTGTCGTAAAAGAAGTTGCCGCATACTTTAAACCGGATATTATTTTAACGCAAAATGGTGCTGACGCACATTATTACGACCCACTTACACACCTTTGCGCAACGATGAATATTTACCGTGAAATACCGAAGCTCGCTCGCGAAATCGCTAATGAATATTGCGAAGGTCGCTGGATCGCTGTCGGCGGTGGTGGCTATGACCATTGGCGCGTCGTCCCAAGAGCTTGGGCACTCATTTGGCTCGAAATGAACAACATCCAAAACATCTCAGGTTATCTCCCTCCAGAATGGATTGACGCTTGGAAAGGACAAGCTGAAACAGAACTTCCCCTCACATGGGAAGATCCAAACAACATGTATAAACCGATCCCCCGTAAACCAGAAATTGAAGAAAAGAACGCATTAACTGTAACGAAATCCCTTGAAATTATTCGGAATAATATGACAAAATCTTTGTACTAAACGAAAAGGAGGCTCGTTTTTGAATAGCCTCCTTTTATTTATTGTCTGATTTTGTCAGTAAGTCGCTATATTTCGAGTTGCGCTGATATATTTTATTTCATAATTAACTGGTCCAACTTTTATGAGAAAAGGTAGTGATATTATGTGGAAACTACAAATAATTAGCACGAAACGTGGCACATTTGAACTCTTTACAAAAGGAAATGGCGAACCACTTTGCATTACACATCACTATTCACAATTTAATGAAACTGGCGATTACTTTGCGGATGTTTTCACTGCTACGCATCGTGTATTGCTCATTAATTTACGAAACGCTGGTAACTCAGCAAAAGCCAATTCAGAAAAAGAATTAAGTATGATTGAAACCGTTCACGACTTAGAAGCAATACGAGAAGCTTTACAACTCCCAACATGGCATTTCGCTGGCCATTCAACAGGTGGTATGCTTGGACTTTTATATGCGATTGCATATCCAAATTCCTTACAATCATTAGTCGTCGTTGGAGCCGCAGCAAGTAACTATACCGAAACACCCTTTTGCATTTATCACCCAGCACATCCTCAGTTTCATTATATGCAACAACTCATCGAAAACTTAAAAAGCCCTCTCCTTACAAGTGAAGAACGGAAAGAGCTATCTACTAAGAGAACAAAATTATCATTGTATAAACCAGAAAACTACAACTCTTATTTTTGTAAACCAATCCAAAAAACTATGTCCGCTAGCCGGATGAACGCTTTTTCAAATGAATATCCTTCATTTGATTTAAGAGAGCATTTACCTTCCATCCAAACAAAGACACTTATTATATGCGGAAGACATGATGTACAGTGCCCAATTCAGTATTCTATTGAGATGCATGATGGCATACGTAATTCTATCTTTGTGATATTTGAGGAGAGTAACCATTATCTTTTTTAGAATAATGTGCTCAGTTTACTTCTACTACTCAAACATTTTATAAATCGTTACACTAGTACCGTTATTACTAAGGAAAGCTCACAGCCTCTATAAGAATATGAGCTTTTTTCAAAAGAAGTATTTCACACTAGAAACAACAAGAAGAACAAAAAAATCATTAAGCCTACATCAAGTAATACTGCCTTTTTATCTCCTTCTTTTATACTCATCATAAAACTAGAAATTATTTTAATTCCAAAAAAGACCATCATAAATAACCCACCGAAATGATCATTCGTAGAATCTCCATCATAAAACATTTGTATTGCACCGATAATTAATAAGATAAGTACGATATTCGTTCCAATCTTTAAAGTCTTGTTTAATTTATTATCTTTTAATGTATCTCCCAAAATGTAGCACGCCCTCTCATGCTCTCCTATGTTTTATCTCTCTTTATATCTTAACATAAATTACCTATTATTCCCTTTTAGTCCAGATAACAATAAAAAACCTGCCAATTACTCGGCAGGTACATTACACGTTAAAGCGATAACCAGCTCCCCACACTGTTTCAATATATTGCGGGTGAGCAGGATCTCTTTCAATTTTTTCACGTAGCTTTCGAATGTGAACAACGACAGTGGCTAAATCGCCAGCTGAGTCTAGTCCCCAAATACGTTCAAATAACTGTTCTTTATTTAATACTTGGTTTGGATGCGTTACAAAGAATGTTAGTAAATCAAATTCCTTCGTTGTAAACGCAATTTCTTCATTGTTTATAAACACTTTTCTCGCTCGCTGATCGATAGAAATCCCATGAATATATAACGTATCGCGTTGCTTACTCACATTTCCTGATAATCTTTCATAACGAGAAATATGCGCCTTTACTCTTGCTACTAATTCACTCGGGCTAAACGGTTTCGTTATATAATCATCCGCCCCTAAACCGAGTCCGCGAATTTTATCTATATCTTCTTTCTTTGCTGAAACAAGTAAAATCGGAATGTCTTTTATAGCACGTATTTGTTTACAAATTTCAAAACCATTCATTTTCGGAAGCATAATATCTAAAATAATTAGATTATAATCTTCCTGAAGAGCCATTTGTAGACCTACTTCTCCTGTATGTTCTACATCGACTTGAAAATCACTAATTTCTAAATAATCTCGCTGTAATTCTGCAATACTTATTTCATCTTCTACTAATAAAATTCTCTTCATTCTACTCACCACATTCCTGTACTTTTTTCAATGAGAAGAAAATACTTGTACCTTCCCCAAGCTTACTTTCCGCCCAAATTTCTCCGCCATGTTCTTCAACAATTTGCTTCGCTATCGCTAAGCCAAGTCCACTACCACCTGTGCTAGAATTTCGCGATTGCTCTGCACGATAAAACCGCTCAAATATATACGGCAGCGTATCAGCTTCTATACCTGATCCATTGTCCACCACTTTTACAATGACTGTATTGTTATCACTTAATACTGTTACAGTAATTTTCTTCGCTTCTTTATCCATGTATTTCACACTATTATGAATTAAATTTGATATCACTCTATTTATCTTTTCACAATCGGCCGTTACATATAGTGGTGATGAATGCAATTGTAAATAAACTTCTATACCTTCCTCACTTAAATCCATCTGCATCTCTTCTAATAATTCTTGCATAAACACGTTTAACTCTATCGTTTCAAACTGAAAAGGAACTCGATTCAAATCAAGCTTTGAAAACAAAAAGAGCTCATCAATGAGTGTATCCATATGCTTTGCCTTCGTATGAATGGTCGTTAAATACTTATCCATTTTTTCTGGCGTATTTGCGACTCCATCTTTTATGCCTTCTACATATCCAATAATAGATGTAATCGGTGTTTTTAAATCATGAGATATGTTTGAAATGAGCTCTTTTCGATTTTCTTCATACTGCGTTTGCATCTCTATCGACTCTTTTAATCTCTTCCTCATTTCCTCAAATCCTTGATTTAATTGCCCAATCTCATCATGGGATGTAACTGGAATTTGGAAATCTAAATCCCCTTCTTTAATTCTCCCAGTCGCATCTTTCAGTACAAAAATTGGTTTTATCACACTTCTTGAGACGAAATAACTTAATAGCCCTATGAGTAAAATGGCTAACAGTAAAAGCGCTCCGAACAAAATCGGAAATAACTTTTGTGTAAGATCGACAAATGAACTTTGCCTTTTTAGTACAAATATACTCCCTTCTTCATCCCCAGGAAAATAAAAATCAAATTTTACATATCGATAAAATGTATCGCCTAGTTCCGTTGTACCACGACTATTAATATTTGCTGATTCAAATTTCGGAAGGGCTTCTTTTAAAGATACACTTTCAAATACTTTTGTAGCATAAGAAATGGTTTCTCCCTTTCTTACAACTATTTTCACACCTTCTTTTTCAAGTGTTGAAACGAACGATTCATCTAATAGTTGAGATTGATTTTTCTTTGCCGCTAATTTCAATTCAATATACGTATTCTCTTCTTCTGGCGTAAGCGGCTTTTGAATATAGGAACTTTTATAGAAATTTTTCACTGATTCCAAGTCTCCTGTTATGGAAAAAACAATTAAAAATCCCGCGACTAATATGAGCGTAATGGAAACGAAAATAACAGCAATATAAGAGAATAAAAATCTTGTTTTAATAGACATATGTTACATCCTCACTTTACCCCGCATTAACGGGCAGTAAGACCCCCACCTCAAAATCCAGAGAAAGCAAAGAAGTTAGGTAGGAATCAACTGCCCATAAAAGCCCGATTGGTTCAACTAATAATCAGTGGGGGCCCCCCCCACTGATTAAAGTTTCACTTTACCAAACCTTATTACTCATAAGCATAAAAATATATGTTCAAATACTCAAGCGATTTTATAGTAATTTTAGCGTCAGTTTATAAAAATTTAATGTTCCTATTTTACAGTTTAAATTAGGATACCGAATTGCTTGCAAAAGGAGGTTGAAATTCCATGTTCAAAAAAACAGTAAGCATGATATGTTGCGTAATTTTTTTACAAGGATGCTCACAAGAACAAGAAGTTAAAAAGGAGATGACAAACATGGAGACAGCACTACTAACAGCTACTGAGAAACAAGAAACGAATACTGTTATATCATTACTCAAAAAAGGGGCTGACGTAAATATCCAAGACGATATGAAAAACAATCCCTTTCTATACGCCGGTGCAGAAGGTTACTTTGATATTTTAAAACTAACGATTGATGCCGGTGCAGATCCATCGCTTACAAATCGTTACGGCGGAACAGCTCTTATCCCCGCCTCAGAACATGGCTATATTGATGTTATTAAAGAACTCCTTACGCGAACAACTATTGATGTTAACCATGTAAATAATCTCGGGTGGACCGCTTTAATGGAAGCCATCGTACTAAGTAATGGAAACGAAACACAGCAACAAGTCATTCAGCTTCTTATTGAGCACGGTGCAGATGTAAATATTCCCGACAACGATGGTGTTACCCCGCTAGAGCATGCCCGTGTTCATAACTTTGAAGAGATAGAGAAGATTTTGTTAGCGACAAATAAATAAAAGCTCATTTCCTATAAAAAACGTATCATTTTCAAATCTATTTTTTGCCATTCTCCCCAGTCTATGCTACAGTTATTTCGTCACATAGCTATACAGCTAGACAACTTATATATTTATAATAGGGTGGGAAAAAAACATGAGCAAACCTCGTATTGGAATGATTGGATTAGGTAGTATTGCACAAAAGGCTTACCTTCCAACACTGACAAAGGAAACTGATTGGACTTTTGTGGGAGCGTTTACACCTAATGTTAATAAAAGAAAACAAATTTGCGAGCAATATCGTATTCAAGATTTCGCTAACCTTCAGGCACTCGCTTCAGAATGTGATGCGGCTTTCGTTCATAGTTCAACTGCTACACATTATGAAATCGTTTCTGAACTTCTGAAAAAAGGAATCGATGTTTATGTTGATAAGCCGCTAGCTGCTACTACTGAGCAAGCAGAGAAGCTAGTTGAAATGAGTGAAAAGTATAACCGAAAGTTAATGGTCGGATTTAATCGCAGATTCGTTCCTATGTATGTTGCTGCAAAAGAGCAAGCTCATAATATTTCATGGGTTCGAATTGAAAAGCACCGCACAAATAAAGTGGGGCCATATACGTATGACTTTACTATGTTAGATGATTACTTACATATTGTAGATACTGCTCGCTGGTTAGCTAACGATGACCTTAACATCGTTCATAATATGATGCAAATCAATGAAAAGAACGAACTTCTTTACGGACATCATACATATACAACTGCAAATGGACTTTTACTTTCTACGGCGATGCACCGCCATGCAGGTACAAATTTAGAACAAATTGAACTTGTAACGGCAGGTAAAATCATTCGCGTAAAAAATATGAACACATTTGAAATTGAGCAAGAAAACTCCGTTTCACAAAGTGGTTCACCATCATGGGAGACAACGTTAAAGCAGCGCGGATTTGAAGATGCTGTTCATCATTTTATCCAATGTGTACAAGGTGATACACAGCCTATTGTAGATGGATTAGAAGGATTAAAATCTCAACAAATGCTCCAATCTCTACTGCAAGCTGTAAGCAAAAATTAAAACGGATACATTTTTCAGAATTTACTTTCATTCCCATTTCCTCTTTATTTCTATCACAAATTTCTATAGAATATGTTGATAGGAATTATAAATTTCATATTGAATCGTGGAAAGGATGGGATTAACACATGTGGAACGAGTTTAAAAAATTCGCATTCAAAGGGAATGTAATCGATTTAGCTGTCGGGGTTGTAATCGGTGCTGCATTCGGTAAAATCGTTAGTTCTTTAGTAAAAGATATCATCACACCATTACTTGGTATGGTACTGGGCGGCGTTAACTTTACAGATTTAAAACTTACATTCGGTAAATCATCTATTATGTATGGTAACTTCATCCAAACTATTTTTGATTTCTTAATTATTGCAGCTTCTATCTTTATGTTCGTTAAAGTGTTCAACAAACTAACATCTAAAAGAGAAGAAGAAGAAAAGACAGAAGAAATTCCAGAGCCAACGAAAGAAGAAGTTCTTCTTAGCGAAATTCGTGACTTATTAAAACAACAAAATTCTTCTAAAGATAGAGCATAATTGAACGGATAAAAAGGCATGCCCCTCGGGACATGCCTTTTCTATATGCTATAACGTTTCCGAATTCATATGAATAAATAAAATAATACCTGCAACCATAAGTACCATAATACTACCTGCAAATAGTGTAATACCCATGAACATTAAACTTGTGCTCATGTCCACTGATACACTTTCAATAAAAATAGAAATTACATACGTGATAAGGGCAATTCCTGCAAGAATACTTCCTGGAACAAATCGCTTTAAGCCATTTTGTTTTAACGTCATATATGCAAAAATAGCAGTCATACAAAGCGTAATTATCCAAAGAACGATCATCTTTTCTCCCCCCTCACAAGCCTTTTCTTTCTATTATACATGACATTGCCCTATAATAGGTGAACTACCCACCACTTAGTACCTCTTACGAGCTTACTTGAAGTAGGGGCTTCTCGGTTCATCGCTACTTTTGATAGCTAACGAATTTGTCCTAGGACAGCCGAGCTAACTCCCTTGTTCCAAAGGTTATTTTGTTATTATTTATGCCAACACTAATAAGCGGATGGCTTCCTTTTTGATATTAATCGCTGCATTATAATCACGGCCAATTGTAAGTCCACACAAACACGTATACGTGCGTTCACATAACGGCATTTCTTTTTTATTTCCACAATTACTACACATCTTTGTAGAAGGAAACCATTTATCTATTTTTACAAGCTGTTTTCCTTTTTCTTGTAGCTTATATGCTAAAAATGTCGTGAACATCCTCCAACCGTTGTCCGCTACACTCTTACCAAATCTAAATGCTCGTGACATTCCTTTCATATGTAAGTCTTCGATTGCTACAACGTCAAAATTCGTAGCTAACTCTTTAGACTTATGATGAAGAAAATTTTTACGTTGATTGGCGACCTTTTCATGCAATTTCGCTACACGAATGCGTTGTTTATTCCAGCGTTCTGAACCTTTCACACGTCTTGCTAATACTCGTTGTGCCTTCGCTAATTTCTTTAACATCTGACGATAAAAGCGAGGATAATTGGCTTTCTCATCTTCGCTACTCACGTACAATTCAGCCATTGCAAAGTCTAATCCAACTACACTTTGTACTTCTTTTTGTACAATCTCTTTTTCATATTCAGTCAAGATGGACACATAGTATTTACCAGTAGGTGTCATCGAAATCGTACACGATTTGATGATATGTTTTGGCGGGATTTCTCTATGTTGCTTCAGTTTCACCATTTTCAACTTTGGTAATTTAATATAACCATGAAATAACATAATATTTCCGTTTACTCGATTCGTTGTATAGGATTTTCTACTCTTTTTACTTTTGAATGTAGGAAAATCACTTTGACCACTAAAAAAATTCTTATACGCAGTTTGCAAGTTTAATTGCGCGTTGGCCAATGCCAATGAATCAACTTCTTTCAACCATTCATACTCTGTCTTATATTTTGCAGGAGTAGGGAATTTTTCTTTCTTTAGTTCTTCCTTGTTCTCTTTATATTTTTCATATACTTCTATTCGTTCAGCCAGCATTTTGTTATACACAAAACGTACACACCCGAATGTTTTTCGTATGAGATGTGCTTGTTCTTCTGTTGGATACAGACGAAATTTATACGCCTTATTCTGCTTTGGCATATCCATTCACCTCATTTTCCGCTTCATTTTCCATAAGCTATGACGGTGATCACACAACCTGAACACTACAAGATTATTATCTACTTTCATTGTTATACTAAAATTCCCCTCTTATAAGACTGATTATATCAGAGGCGAAATAAATAGGAAAACCAAATGTTCGGCTACGCCAAACCGAAATTCATCTCCACCTGCCGCTAGACTATCGTCTTTCACACGCCTGAGGAAGGAAACTTCTTTCGGATAATATGTTAAATTTGCACTTATGTGACATATAACAAGGATTAATACTATTTTGTAGCGAAGTCACCGATAAGCTATATACTAGGGAGGATTTCAATTGGAAGATGATATTGTAGGATATTTTAAACAAGTAGAGCGATTCGATTATATTACAATCGACTTAGACAAAAAGTTTTTTTATATTGAAGTTGTGCAATTAGAAACAAATATAACTTTGCTAAAAATATCAATTAACTTAGAAGAAGATGAAACTATTATTGCTGGCAATGTAAAACAATATGATCCTTCTCGGTTAGAACCGCTAATACAAAGTTTTAAGCACACTGCACAAACATGCCTTAAACATAATTTACGAAGTCCTGAAGAACTTTTTGCATTTTGGAAAGGAAATTGAACGTTAGAAATAAATGGATATTTTTTTATGTAAATCAATATAATTAATATATATAAATATCCTTTATAAGGGAGTGTTCATATGATTTGGATTTCACTAATTGTATTAGCCTATTTCATCATTTTCGTCCCAATACAGTATAACTATATTAAGATGCTCAAAGAAAAGCAGAAAAAAATGAATGTTTCACAAAACGAACTATATGACAACATGTCTTATGAAGAATCCCAAATACACTATCATTATCAAAGCAACGTATTTACAATACCTGCTTCGCTTGTCGCAAGTATTATTTATAAGGTGAAACATGCAGCATAATATGTACGCTGTAAAATTATTGTTTGAATCTGTTCATTCTGGTGAGCCTCATCCTACGAAAATGGATGAGCATTATGAAGAAAATCGCGATAAACTTTTTGAAGAAAGTATTATCCTCGTTAAAGCAAACGACCTAGAGGAAGCTCACGAATTAGGCAAAAAAATAGCTATACACTCTGAAGAATCGTACGATAATGTGTATGGTGAACAAGTCACATGGAAGTTTCGAAAAGTGCTACATGTATTTGAATTAAATGATACTTCATTTGAAACAGGAACAGAGTTGTACGCAAGATTTTTACACGTTAAAAAAAATGAAACGGTAGATACAATAGTTAAAACATACTACCCTGAATACGAATAAAAGCTCACAGCAATTGCTGTGAGCTTTTTTATACTTATTTCGTTGAATCTCTAAATTGGATGCGGTGAGGTAAGATAACAGTGTGATCTTCCACTTTTTCTTTGTTCATATACTTTGTTAATAGACGCATTGCTACTGCACCGATATCATACATTGGTTGTACAACTGTTGAAAGTTGCGGACGAACCATTAATGCAAGGCGTGTATTATCGAAACCAAGTACTTCTACATCAGTTGGTACGTTTAATCCAGCGTCTTGTGCTGCATGGATTACACCTAGTGCCATTTCGTCAGAAGATACGAAGATTGCTGTTGGCTTTTCATCACTGCTCCAAAGCTTTTCGAATGCTTCGATACCTGAATCATATGTGTAATCTCCATCGATTATAAGATTTTCATCATATGAAATACCTGCTTCTTCTAAAGCTTTTTTATAACCTTGTAACTTCTTCGCGCTTCCCGCTTTATTAATGAAAGGACCAGAGACGAAACCGATACGCGTATGCCCTTGCTCAATAAAGTGCTTCATTGCGTCGTAAGCTGCTTGCGTATAATCAATATTTACTGATGGCGTTTCATTTTGCTCATCAAATGACGCTGCTAATACGATCGGTACTGGAGACTTTTTGAATTCTTCAATGTGAATGTCTGTAATATCTTCACCCATGAAAACAATTCCGTCCACTTGTTTTCCAAGCATCGTATTTAATAAATGGAACTCTTTCTCTTTGTTTTGGTCAGAGTTACTTAAAATGATGTTATATTTGTACATTGTTGCGATATCTTCAATTCCACGAGCAAGTTCTGCATAAAACGTATTTGAGATATCAGGAATAATAACACCTACTGTAGTTGTCTTCTTACTTGCTAGTCCACGTGCTACCGCATTTGGGCGGTACCCTAAACGATCAATTGCTTCTAATACTTTCTTTCTTGTTGTAGGCTTTACATTTGGATTACCGTTCACTACACGAGATACGGTAGCCATTGAAACGTTTGCTTCACGCGCTACATCATAAATTGTTACGTTCATCTCATCGCACACTCCTTCTATTTTTGTTATCTATTTTTATGTATCGGTTACTTGAATGAAAAAAAGACATCAACTCTATTTGCAGATGCCACCAATCGTCCCGAGTTCTTCCTTTTACTAATGATACGATAAAAACGCAGGCTCATACAATATTTTCCCGCAAAAGTTTCGAAAAAATTCGCTTCTTTTCTCGTATTTTCGTATTTTTTATGAAAAAAAGGACATTTTTTGTAAAAATATAGATATTCAATACGTAGAAACCTTATTTTAAGCAATACGATAGTAGATAGTAAATGAAATTTATATCGGTGATTTTTCAAATATATCGACTTACCGACAGAAACCGAAAATGATATTCATTTGATGCGCGCTGGATCTGGGCTGGCAATAGGAGGTCACATCGCCCTGTAGAATGCGTTATATCGACAACGACAGGTAAATATGTGTTTCTTTCTTTAAAATCGGCACAGCGGAAACATGAAGCGTATTACGCATCGATCTTTCATTGCTTCAGAAAATTGACGTACTTGTTCATAACTTTCTACTGTGCATGGTCCCATAATAAAAAGCTGATTTCCATCACCATTAATTTCAACAATCGTATCTTCTTGTAACTCTAAACGAGCTTGGAAAGTATGTTATAACATCTAGGTTTCAAATGGCTCATTATTATTCTCTGCGATTACATATAGCATAACTTACCTTCCCGTTTCAGAAACTAATTGTAAGTCACGACCTATTTATTGATAGTTTGTATATATTAGCATTTAAATCTCGATTCCTCTAATTTCAAAAATTCCCCAAACCTATTTACCAAATCTTTTTTCGTAGTGGGAACTTCTTGAGGCATATAATTAACAAAACTCACCATATCTTCTGGATAGTGATGATTTCCATAAAACTTTGCAATTTCATTTAATAACTCATTATCTTCTTTACATCTTTCTTTTATTTCAGATAAACAAACAAATCTTAGTTTTCTTTTCTCTTCTACTAACACTGTGCTTTCTTCATCTAATTGAGAAAAATAATTAGTTTTTATTTCTAACATCACCTTACCTAAATTTTCATTAGAGACTCTCCATGAAAGTTCACTAACAAACTCACTTTCATCACCAATCCCCATCAATTCTACTGCATAATCAGAAATAACGTCTTTACTAAAATAATTCCCTTGGACGCCTACAAAAATAGTTTTCCAATCATACTTAATATGTTTATTTTTTAAGTCTCTTAAGTTCATATGACTTCCCCCTTACTTTTTGGAATTTGATTTGGCTTATCCGCCATAACACCATTTTCAATAAAAAAAAGACAGTTTAAACACTGTCTTTTTTTTATAAGAAGGAAACAAACGGTTTTTCGCTGTTTTTCTCTTTTATAATAATTGCCTCGATTTTACTCTCGGACTTTATCTGCAATTGTACTTTCGCATCTTTAGGTAATTTTTCTAACATACTTTGAGCAGCCATTTGGGTAAGAGCCATTAATTCTGTTTTACCGTTATATTTAATAACGATATTCATATTTAATGTATCCATCTGGTTTTTCTTGTAAGAAACTTTAGCATTTACTGGGATAAAATCTGCCGGAGAAAAACCTTTCATTGCATCAGCAAATTCAGTTATTTTGGTATTATCTTCTCCATGTGCTTTTGTAAATTCATCAGAAGGATATGAAAATGCTTGTTCATCGATCGTGCTCCAATTTCCAAGGTTCGTATCATTCTTTTGAACGGTAGCACTAGCAATATACGTACCATTTTTTAAAGAACTTGTATTTTCTTGCTTAAAGATAGCGAACGTAATTGGAGACTTATTATACTTGTCATTTTTATTAATCGCTTCAATAAGTTGCTTGGCAACTTCAGTACCTTTAGACATAGCTTCTTCATTCGATACACTTGAAGACATAGCTAAACCAATCATAACACCAGATAAACTTAGTTCGTTTGAATTCTGTTTTCCGAAATAGTCTTGTTCTATAATATTCGTCAAAACTGGTGCTTCTACTTTTGCGACTAGTTCATCAACTAACTTCTCCGGAATATACTGATTTAATTGTAGTACATGATTCTCTGTATCAAATTGCTCTTTTGCAATATTCATTAAACCATTTTCATACTCTGCTAAATCTAATTTAGAATTTGTTTTTATATTAGCTGTATTTATAACCTTTTGTTCTTTTAAAGGAATTACAGTTCTATAATAATCTTTAGAAACAGCAGTTCTCGGAATCATGCTTTTTTCTTTCGTATCCTTCTGTATAACTTCATCCTTCTTACTAATCGTATCATTACTACAAGCTCCTAGTAATAAACTTACGACCGCGAAGGATAATGCCATTTTCTTCATTACTTAAAACCTACTTTCAACAATCTAATTATTTAATTTGAACTAATAACAGTGTACCATTAAATATATTTCAACAAAAACAAAAAAAAGAAGCAAGCACCTTTAGCTTGCTTCTTTTTACTTAATATTCTCTTCTAAAGCGTCTTTTTTAATGTTCCAATGAGACGTATTCCATACTACCATCCCATCTTTTATGTATAACACTTGCGGAGATTCATGTTTAATGCTGTACTGTTCTGCAACACGATTCGAAACATCTCTCGCATCTTGTACGTATAAGTAATACGCTGGTACTGCTCGTTCTTCACTACAATACGCTTGAAATTCTGTATATGCACCATGACTAATCGGGCATGTCGTACTATGTTTAAAAAGAACATAAGGCTCGTTTTTTTCTACTAATACTTCAAGCTCTTCAATTGCTTCAATTTTTGTCATATTCATCACGATTCACCTCTCATGCGAAGTCTAGAGCGCTTCTCTTTCTTTTCAGCTTTTTTCTCAAGTCTTTCTAATTTACGCTCTTCTTTTTCAACCTTTTTCTCTTGTCTTGTCGCACGATAATGATTGTATACTTCAATTGCAGCGCTACTCCACTGTACAACTTGCGCTACTTTATCTGCATTGTTTTCAATTTCGTCCGTAACAGAATCTGATGCATTACGAAGTTTCGTATTTAAAGAATGGATTGTTGTTCCAATTCCATCTACACCCGATACTACTTTATTTAATGATTGTGACTTCTGTTGAATGTCATCAGCTAACGCATTTGTTTTATGTAATAATTGCTCCGTCTCTACGCTAATCCCTTGCATTTGCTTTTCTAAACCTTCTAACGTGCTTGCAACGTTTTCTAACGTCTTTTGTACCGATAACAACGTTCTGCATACATACACTACTAATACAGCGAAAGCAACCGCGATAATAGCTGCACTTACATATAAAAGAACTTGCATTTCATCACTTCCTTTATCTTTTTCATACTTTCCCCTATTATACAATCATTTTCCGTTTCGTTCTAATCCCTATCTTTTCATTAGAATTTTCATACTTATTCGTTAACTTTAACATAAATGATTCAACAAATTCCACTAAGTAGGTTACAATAGGAGAGGATACATAATTAGTAGGGAGGCTTTACATATGAAAGATCCACGCATTGAAAAGTTAGCATACAATTTAATTAACTACTCTATCCGCTTACAAAAAGGCGAAAAAGTATTAATTGAAAACTTTGGCTTACAAAAAGAACTTGTAACTGCACTTGTAAAAGAAGCATATGCCGCTGGTGGTTTCCCATTCGTTTCTCTAAAAGATCATCAAGTAGATCGCTCTTTATTAATGGGTGCTACTGAAGAACATTTCGAACAAATCGCTGCATATGAAGCAAGCGTAATGAAAGATATGGACGCTTATATCGGTCTTCGCTCTGGCGATAACATTAACGAACAAGCTGACGTGCCAAGTGAAAGAATGCAAATTCACGGTCAAACAGTTGGTAAGAAAGTTCATAGAGACATCCGCGTTCCGAAAACGCGATGGGTTGTTCTTCGCTACCCAAATGCTTCTATGGCGCAGCTTGCTAAAATGAGCACAGAAGCTTTCGAAGACTTCTACTTCGAAGTTTGTAACTTAGACTACGGTAAAATGGATAAGGCGATGGATAGCCTTGTTACATTAATGAATAAAACAGATAAAGTTCGCCTAACTGGTCCTGGAACTGACTTAACATTCTCTATTAAAGACATTCCAGCTATTAAATGCTCTGGTCATTTAAACATTCCAGACGGTGAAGTATACTCTGCACCAGTTCGCGATTCTGTTAACGGTACAGTTTCTTACAACACACCATCTCCTTACAACGGTTATACATTTGAAAATGTACAACTTAAGTTTGAGAACGGTCAAATCGTTGAAGCAACTGCAAACGATACAGAGCGCATTAACAAAATCTTCGATACAGACGAAGGCGCACGCTACGTTGGTGAGTTCGCAATCGGCGTAAATCCATACATCTTACATCCTATGGGAGACATCCTATTCGATGAAAAAATCGATGGCAGCTTCCACTTCACTCCTGGACAAGCTTACGACGATGCATGGAACGGCAACAACTCGAACATTCACTGGGATTTAGTATGCATCCAGCGCCCTGAATACGGCGGCGGCGAAATTTACTTCGACGACGTACTAATCCGTAAAGATGGACGCTTCGTTGTACCTGAATTAGAAGCTTTAAACCCAGAGAACTTAAAATAATAATAAAAACGCTCGGAATGTTCTCCGAGCGTTTTTTTATTAATAATTTAATAAATCTTTCGCCACATCTTCTGGCACTTTAAAACTCATCTTCTTATTTTTCATTTCAACTTCAACATACGGAACATCTTTATATACTGTCATAGTACCAATTTCATGTAACGCTTTTTTATCATTACTCGACTCCGATATTTTTTTTGTATCCTCTTGGTACATTTTAAATGTTTTCCCTTGCGGAGTATCTAAAGGAGCCGACTGCATTTCCCACTTATCCATTTTCATGACTTCAAACAGCTTTTCAATTTCTTTCTTATCAGTAATTACTTTTTTATCACTTGAATCCGTAAGTGATTCAATCTCAACCTTTTGTGCCTTTTCTAAGTTCATATCTGCCTTTTCCTTCTTCGCACTACACCCTATTATAAGAAATGATGCTGTTAGCAAAAATAGAGACAACATACAGATTTTTTTCATCTCTAATCCTCCTGCACTATATAGAACTACTTTTCTCACTTTTTGTTTGCTCAAAATGAAAATAATATAAAAGCGCCACTGCAATAGTACCTATTAATATTGGTACATATAAGGGCAGATCCCATTTCATATATACTCTAGTGCAACCAACAAGCACAAACAAAACAACGGTTTTACATATTTCATTTCTTACCTACCATTTCTATTTTCACATTTGGATTCTCTTTCTCGATAAGCGCCAAAAATTCATTCATATCTTGCGGTATCGCAACCATATGTACTTTGTATGCATTCGTCGTAATTTCAAGGTATTTCCCAACTTGACGAATGATTCTTATCTCTTTCAATACGATATCGTCATTTAAAATGCCGTACTTTAATACACCATTTTCTACTTTATGCTTTTTAATAAATACTTCCCAAACGAGTGGCACATTTACAAGGAAGCATAAACCCATTCCAATTAACGCTGACATCCACTGCTCTTTATTTGAGATAATCATGACAAGTGGATATACGAACATAAAAACTAACGTGAGACAAACGAAAATTACTACTGACTTACTTCTTTGAATCGGAAAGTCCATACCTACACCCCCTAACCTAAATTATACCACTTTTTCCATTTTAGTCATGAAAAAAGGCCATTTCTGAATGACCTTCTTAAACGATATACCTATAGAATTTCTTATCTACCTGTAACACTGGAAAACTTTTTGGCAACTCGTCTATACTCACACTTTGGAAATTATTCTTTTCATAAAAGCGATGGGCCGCTAAAAATTTCACTGTCGTTCCTAAGTAAATGTCTTTCAGCTTTTTATTCTCAGCCCACGAAATTGCTGTTTGGAGCAACTTATGTGATGTGCCCCACCCTTTTCCGCAAAATTCTTTTTTTACGAACATTTTTCTTAGCGCTACTTGCCGATTCTCAATATCTAATAAAGCTACTGTTCCAACTACTTTATCATCATAAGTTGCTATCCAAAAGTTTCCATAATCCCTTTGATAGAACGTTTCTATTTCAAGTAAGTCTGGCTGCTCTTCTTTCGTAATGGGAACATTGTACTCTTTTTGCTGAATATGAACGATAAGATCTACTACTTCATCTTGAAACGTACTTTCATACGGAATAATGCGTATCTTCTCGTTCATCGGATCTCCTTCCACTCTGAAGCTAGTAAACTATATACAGCGATATCGTGAAAATGATCATATAACCATTCTTCATCCCTTAAAATACCATCTAACTTAAAACCTAAACGCTCTGGAATAGCGCGGCTTTTCACATTTTCAACACCGCATCTAATTTCCACTTTATTTAATTTTAAATTCTCAAATGCATAGTGAAGTACAGCCTTTACGCTACGCGTCATAATACCTGTCCCACCAGCGTCTTCTGCCAGATAATATCCGAGACTCGCCGCTTTCTTTCCCCAGCTTACCGGATGAATACCTACCATCCCAACGAGCTTTCCTTTGTAACGTATACCACTTTCAAAACCGTCTCCCTCTGCAAACTTCTTTAACCACATCGGACAAATTTCATCATACGCACCAGCAGATTTCATCCCATCTACCCAAGGAAGCCATCTTCTTAAATGGTTACGGTTTTGATCTAATAATTCATATAATTCCTCTTTATAATGCTTCTCTAATAACTGTAATTCGATTTCGTCATCTACTCGAAGTGTGAACATGCTTTTTAGCCCCTTTTATTTTTCTTATTATTCTAACACTTACAGATGCAAAATGTTAAATATTAACACTTTTTTCGGTTTAATATAAGAATAACAACTATATATGATTGATAGCTAGATATGAATCATATATAGTTAAAGTATGGAAAAAAATGATAATTTTATAATTCAATTACGTAAAGGTGTTTTTGATCTCGCTATTTTGTCTTTAATAAGTAAACAACCTATGTACGGATACGAAATTACAAGTGCCTTACAAAATATCCCTGTGTTTCATATCCCGAACGGTTCGATTTACCCTATATTAAATCGAATCACGAAGAACAATTGGGCTATTTCCTATTGGGAAGAGTCCGGTGATGGTCCAAAAAGAAAATACTATCAAATTACAGATGAAGGGAGAGAAATTTTACATAGTCGCTTACATGATTATGATGCAGTGTATCAAGCTCTAATGTTACTAGCTAAAGGGGAGGATAAAGAATGAACAAGGAACAATTCTTTTCAAATGAACTCATTGCTTCTTTCTTACAGGATTTCGACAAAGGTTTAATGAACTTACCTATCTCCGCAAGAGAACAACATGTGCTAGAAATCAAATCTGATTTATATGAAAATGCATTAAGTAAAGAACGTGAAGGGATACCATTAGCAAGCATCCCTTCACAAGTGATTGAAGAATTTCTTCCTCCAAAAGAATTAGCACAGGAAATTGCCAGAGAATATACAGACGTTATTCAAGATGCACAGCAATCTACAAATACATTTATTAAATACTTTACAGGACTATCTGTTGCTCCACTCGTTGCTTTATCAGTACCTATCGCACTGGGCTTTATAAATATTTCAGCTAATTTACCATTTTTATTAGCCTTTATCACAAGCAACATTTGGTTCATCTATAGAGAAAACCATTGGAATACAAAGCAATTAAAATTTTTAAAAACAGTGATTTCATTTAGTACTAGCGTTTTAATCGCTCTTCCATTTGCATTTTTCGCGATTCGAATTATGATAACAAAACAATTCGATATGTTTTCATTCTATTATTTAATTGGATATGTACTTTTTAGTTTAATTTATATCGTTTTATTAAAACAACTCTACAAAAAGAATAAACAATATCAACATATCAACGCTTTTTAAAATATATCGAACACAACAAAAAAGACGCACAGCCACAGCTATGCGTCTTTTTTCTTACTTCTCTGCAACTTGAACTTCTTTTACGTAAGCTGCTTCGAATTTTTGGATGTCGCCTGCGCCCATGAAAATTAGAACGCCGTTTTTATGTTTCTTTAATACATCCGTTGTTGTATCTGTAATTAGTTCTGCACCGTCAATACGCTTTTGCAGATCTTCAATTGTTAATTCACCTTTGTTTTCGCGTGCTGATCCGAAAATATCACATAAGTATACTTGGTCAGCTTTGCTTAGACTTTCAGCGAACTCATCTAAGAATTTTTCTGTACGTGAGAATGTATGTGGCTGGAATACAGCGACAACTTCACGCTCTGGGTGTTTTTGACGAGCTGCTTCAATCGTTGCATTAATTTCTGTCGGATGGTGTGCGTAGTCATCGATAATAACTTGCTCTCCCATTGGCTTTTCATTAAAGCGACGTTTTACGCCTTCAAAAGTTGTTAGCTGATGCTTAACTGCTTCTACATCAACGTTTTCATAATGGCAAAGCGCGATTACTGCTAATGCATTTAATACGCTGTGATTGCCGTATCCTGTAATTTTGAACGTGTCATAGTACGTATTACGAACGAATACATCGAAAATAGTACCATCTGTTCTCTTTTGAATGTTACGTGCTTGGAAATCATTATCTTCTCCAAATCCATAGAAAATAACAGGTACTTTCGCTTGAATTTTTTGAAGTTCTTCATCATCTCCACATGCAATAATGCCTTTTTTCACTTGCAATGCCATCTCTTGGAATGCATTGAATACATCATTGATATCTGAGAAATAATCTGGATGATCAAAATCAATGTTTGTCATAATTGCATAGTCTGGATTGTAAGACAAGAAATGACGACGATACTCACAAGCTTCAAATACAAAATACTTACTATTTTCTACCCCATGCCCTGTTCCATCTCCAATAAGGTAAGATGTTGGGTGTGCACCTTGCATTACATGGGCTAACAAACCAGTTGTTGATGTTTTTCCATGTGCACCAGTTACAGCAACACTTGTGTATTGGTTCATAAGATCACCTAAGAAGTGATGGTAACGATGTACTGGGATGTTTAATTCTTTTGCTGCTACGATTTCTTCATGCGTATCAGGAAATGCATTTCCTGCAATAATCACTTGTCCTTCTTTTACATTATTTTTATCAAAAGGAAGGATCGAGATATTACGCTTTTCCAACGCTGTTTGTGTAAAGAAACGCTTTTCATAATCAGACCCTTGAACAGTATGCTTCATGTCATGAAGAATTTGAGCTAATGAACTCATTCCTGTTCCTTTAATTCCTACAAAATGGTAAACTGTCATCTTAAAGAACCTCCAACATTTCGAACTAATACAACGGCCTATCTATAAGACAGTATATGAATCTTTTCTTATTTTGGTAATCATCATACATTTTTGATGTAGTGAAGTTATTCTTCCCTTCACCTATCAGGATAAACTCGTACGTACTTCTTTTTTATGTCCATAACAAATCCATTATAGCAAAAAAGAAGCCGCTATACTATGATAACAGAAAAACTGATAGGGTCAATCACCTATCAGTTTTTCTCTCTTTTACATATCTTCTCTTTTTTCTAATTGAACACTCTCTAAACGTGGGTTTGGACGATATTTACGACCAGCTTTCGCTTCTGGTTTTCCATTTAATTCTACGTTATCACCAGTAAAGCCAATATTCATTTTTAATAAGCTACTTCCTACTCCGTATATATCAACAGGTACGTTTTGGGCTTCAAATTCACGAATACGCTTCTCATCAAATCCACCAGTTACAACGATGTCTACATGCTGGAATCCTTCTTCATCAAGTGCTTTACGAAGTGCGAATACAAGCGATGGGTTTACACCACGTGGATCGAATGTTCCAAGTACTTCTGGGTGGCGAATGAAGTATTGATCAATCATCGTGCGCGACGTATCTACACGTACACCTTTTAATGTTAATCCAAATTCACGCGCTACGCGAAGTGCATCTGTAATGACATCATTGTTGTAATCAATTAATACAACTAATTCATCTTCTGGGAATTTCTTATGATATGCTTTTGCCGCTTCCACAACATCACCATTAAACATTTGAATTAATGCGTGAGGCATTGTCCCCATACCACTTCTGCCCCACCATTCATTCATCGCATGCGTCGCTTGTGCGCTCATACCTCCGATGTATGCTGCATAACCGTCACCAGCTTGTTGCGTATAATGATCGTCACGATCTCCCATGAAAATAACTGGTTTTTCTTTATCTACACTACGTGCAGCTTGGACAACGTTATATACGTTTGTCGCAACTGATGTACGACGGGCTAAAATCCCATCAATGACACCTTCTAAAAATCCGAAATTTTCATAAGGACCATGAATTGTTAACACTGTTTCAAACGGACTAATATTATCGCCATCTTTTAAAGAGTTAATTTCAAGTTCCTCAGGATTTTTTGCGAATGTTTGTAGCAATGCAATCACTTCATCTGTTCCGCAAAGAACTGCATTTTCCTTTTGGAAAAATTGCATCGTCACAACACTTTTCGGGCGAAATTCTTCAATGATTTCTCTAGTCTTTAAAAAGTAAACGGCAGAAAACCAACCTTCTCCAACACGTTCGTCAAATTTAAATGTTCTATTTGTTAGTCTATTTATTTCACCTTTTAATTTTAATTCAATTTCTTTCATGTCGCTTTACTCCCTACTTTACTATCCAACATTTTCTATTAGTATACAGCAAAACCGTTTACTATACATTTGTTTCCTGCATAGCAGCGAATTCATCCTCAGAAATAAGGACATCTCTCGGTTTCGTTCCTCTTCCTTCAGAAATAATCCCTTGCGATTCCATCTCTTCAATGAGACGTGCCGCGCGATTATAACCGATGCGGAATTTTCGCTGTACAGAAGATGTGGACGCTCCCCCTTGTTCTACAACAAATTGACATGCATCAAAGAACAATTCGTCTTCCGACTCAGCTTGTTCTGTTTTCGCTAATAAATCCTCTTGCTTAAATAAGTAGTTCGGCTTCATTTGCTTTCTCACATGATCAACTGTTTTCTCAATCTCATCATCCGATACATATACACCTTGTACACGAACTGGTTTAGACGTACCGTTGCCTAAAAATAGCATATCACCACGACCAAGTAATTTCTCCGCGCCCCCAATATCAATAATTGTACGCGAATCAACTTGAGATGATACAGTAAACGCAATACGCGTTGGAATGTTTGACTTAATTAAACCTGTAATAACGTCTACAGATGGTCTCTGCGTCGCAACTAATAAATGAATACCACAAGCACGTGCTTTTTGTGCAATACGACAAATCGCTTCCTCAACATCACCAGGTGCTACCATCATTAAATCGGCTAACTCGTCAATGACAATAACGATATAAGGTAATGTCTCTCCTGGAATTTCTCGCCCACTTACAATGGTATTGTAACGAGTTAAATCACGAGCACCCGCGTGCGCAAACAATTCATAACGACGCTCCATTTCTTCAACTGCCCACTTTAAAGCCGCTGTCGCTGCTTTTACATCCGTAATAACAGGTGCTACAAGATGTGGAACAGAATTGTATGGTGCAAGCTCAACCATCTTCGGATCGATTAACATTAACTTCACTTCATGCGGTTTTGCTTTATATAAAATACTCGTTAAAATTGCGTTAATGCACACACTTTTACCAGAACCCGTTGCACCCGCAATAAGTCCATGTGGCATTTTTCGAATATCCGTTACAATTGGATCGCCTGAAATATCAAGTCCTAGCGCAACTGTAAGCGGTGATTCACTCTTTGTAAACACAGGACTTCGTAAAATTTCACGAAGGAATACTGGCTTACTTTCTTTATTTGGAACTTCGATTCCAATCGCACTCTTCCCTGGAATCGGTGCTTCAATACGAATATCTTTCGCTGCTAAACTCAGTTTAATATCATCACTTAAATTTGTAATTTTATTTACTTTCACACCTGGGTCTGGCTGTACTTCAAAACGAGTTACCGCTGGACCTTGCGATACGTTAATAACATGTGCACCAACGTGGAAATTATTAAATGTTGTATCTAATAATTCTTTCTGTTCATCCAACCATTCCGTATTATCTAACGCTGCCTGCTGCGGAATTGACAACAATGTTAATGGCGGAATTGCATATGTCGGTGGTGTTTGCAATACATTTCGCATATCGTTCTCTCTTTGATTTACAACATATGCTTTCTCTTGTACTTCCGTACTCGAAGTTGGCTTTTGTACTTGCTCTGCCACTACTTGCTGCATTGGTTTCTCTTCCACTTGTGGGTCCACTGCCACTTGTTGCATTGGTATTTCTTCCATTTGCGGTTCCACCACTACTTGCTGCATTGGTTTCTCTTCCACTTGTGGTTCCACTGCTACTTGCTGCATTGGTTTCTCTTCCACTTGTGGGTCCACTGCTACTTGTTGCACTGGTGTTTCTTCTACTTGTTGTACAGGCTTATTCTCTACTCGTTCGCTCATAGAAGATTGCATTGCATTCGCTCTAGCCGCATGTCTTTCCATTAATCGCGTTCTGTCTTGTTTCAACATAACAACATTAAATGGTACATGACGCTTTTTCTCACGTTTTGGTTCTTCTTTTTGTACAATTGGTTGTTCTTCCGCAATCGGTGCTTCTTCTACAACTGACTGCTCTTCCGCAATCGATGCTTCTTCTACAACTGGCTGCTCTTCCGCAATCGGTGCTTCTTCTACAACTGGCTGCTCTTCCGCAATCGGTGCTTCTTCTACAACTCGTTGTTCTTCTGCAATTAAAACATTTGCAAAGCTTTGAACATCTTTTTTCGTTTGTTCATCAGCCTCAGCAACATGTATGAATTCATTCGTTTGTTCAATCGCTTCATTTAAAACCATTTCTTGCTGTGTTTCCTCAAGCGCTACAGGTTCTGCTTCTTCTGGCGCTTCTGCAATTACTTCCACTTCTTCTGGCTCTTCCGTTTCCGTAATTACTTCTACTTCTTCTAGCTCTTCTGCTTTACTTCCACTTCTTCTAGTTCTTCTGCTTCTTCTATTTCTTCTGCTTCTGCAATTACTTCTACTTCTTCTAGCTCTTCTGCTTCCGCAATTACTTCTACTTCTTCTAGCTCTTCTGCTTCCGCAATTACTTCCACTTCTTCTAGCTCTTCTGCTTCCGCAATTACTTCCACTTCTTCTAGCTCTTCCGTTTCCGCAATTACTTCCACTTCTTCTAGCTCTTCTGCTTCCGCAATTACTTCCACTTCTTCTAGCTCTTCTGCTTCCGCAATTACTTCCACTTCTTCTGGTATTTCCACGATGATTGTTTCTTCAAGTTTTTCTTCTGCTTTGACAATCACTGATTCTTCTGGAGCTTGCTTTTCTACTTCAATAGTAGGTTGTTCTATTTCTGTATTACGTTTAGTTTCTTCTGATAATATTGTATCCTCGTGCTCTACTTTAGAATCTACTAATTCCGTTTGTAGAATGTTTTTGGCCTCTACATCACTTTCTTGCTTAGCATCTTCCATACGCCCAGCAATTGTTTGATAAGGTACTTCACCCGCTGGAACTTCCTGCTGTGCACTAATTTCTTGAACCACTTCTTTTTCTTCTACTATAGGCTCTTGGCGTTCAATTTCATAACCGTTTTTCTCTAGCCATTGATCGACAACTGACTTTTCTTCCTTTTTACTTTGTTGATCTCGCTGATCAACGCCTTCATGACTGGAAGAATTTGTTACTTGTCCTTCTGAGAAATCAGATAATGTATATCCTTTTTTCTCTAACCATGCATCAACGACTGATTTGCCCTCTACAGATATTTCAAGATCTTCTCTTTCCTTTTCTTCCTCCTGCTTTTCTACCTTTTTTTCTACAGAAGGACGATTATATCCGTAAATTGGCGAGATCATTTCTGTTGGACGAAATGGTCTACGGTTACTTTCTTGCGAAGGTGCAGATGCTTTCTTTACGACAGGCTCTCTCTCCGGTTCATATTGTACTTCCGGCTCTTCATATGTAGAAACTACCTTTTCCACATACTGTCGTCTACTTCTTTCCACTTTGACCCCTCTTTGAGTAGGCTGATTTTCATATGTTACAACTTGAACAGGTTGTTCTTCAAAATGCCCTGTTGCTATAACATCCTCTTCATCGAACCCATTATCCGGTACTAATGGAAAACGGCATTTACCTGCATTCCGACTTGCCATTTGTGCTTCTCTTGCTTCAGTGTAGTGGTTTACACGAGGGATCTTCGGCTGACTTTCGATTTGCTTTGGTACTTCTTTATTTATCGCTGTTTGTTCTTCCTCTTTGTTAAACAGCTTTTTCATCCAATCTAACATGCTTACCACTCTTTCTACTAAATAGTAACATCCTTTATTGTATCAGCATTCGGCAAAAAGTGCAGGTAAAATTAAGCATGTCATATTTATCCATAATATTCTAATTTACGAGTGTTTTCATATAGAAAAACGCAGCCTTACATGTAAGACTGCGTTTAAGCTTTGCTCTTCCGATATTCCTCTACACTATCCGTTACACTTTGCAATAAAGAATTTACATACTGTGGGTCAGATAATTTTTTATCTTCTTCAGGGTTTGACATAAACCCAAGTTCTAACAATACGCCAGGAACTTTTGCCCAATTAAATCCAGAAAGATCCTCCCTGAATTTAATTCCATTTACTTTCACCTGCTGATTCTCTCTCATTTTATTTACAATCGTTTGAGAGATTTGAAGACTTTCAGCATAAATCTCTTTCGTGTACGGACTTCCTTCTGCCGGCGTTAATACAGAAAATCCACTTTGATTCGGATTTTCAGAACCATCTGCATGAAGACGCAAAAACAAATTCGCCTTATGGTCATTCGCAAATGTCGCGCGTTCTTTATTACTTATATCCACATCTTGTGACGTTCTCGTCATTAATACTTGGATTCCCTTTGCTTCTAACTGTTCTTTTAATACGAAAGCCATTTCTAATACGAGAACAGCCTCTCTTTTTTTCGTCACAACACCAGTTGTACCATCTGTCACTTTATATTTTTGCGTCGTTGCTCCTGGCCCAATCGGCTCCAAATTTAAATTTGCTTTTTGTTGATGCCCTGGATCAATAACAACAAGAAACTTTCCTTGTTTTTCATTACTCTGTACTTTTTGTTCATTATTTTGCAGCGGTTGCTCAGTTGGCTGTACTGGCGTAGATTCCTGTTTCTTTTCCTCGGCCGGCACTTCCTCCTGCTTATGCTCCACTTGCTGATTTTTTTGAACTGCTTGCGGTTCTTTTTTCTTTTCTTGTTCTTCCTGCTGCTTTTCTACCGGTGCGTCTTCCTTGTTATCTTTGTTTGTTTCCTTCATAGAAGATGTTACTTCTTTTTTCGGCTCTTCTTGCGAACAGCCTCCCATATATATTCCAATGAATGCAATCATGCTCATTATTTTTATATACTTCATGTTTTTCTCCCGTCACTTTGCACCGGTCTCAAAGTTTTTCTTATAATTGTTTTATAATCTCATCCATATTTCCAATATGAACGGGTTGCCACGTTTCTGTACCACGCTCTGCAGTATAAACTAGATAAGCATCATCAGCTACATTTACAAAAACAGGATCCCCCATATCTGTTTCATATCCAATAACAATCCATTCTTCTTGCCATTTACCGTTTTCTTCACTTATTAATGAATGTTTATGTTTATCATATCGGTAACCGATTTGTCCTTTTTCTAATTCATTTTCGCTAAACACATATATTTCATAAGAACCTAGTTCGATATCTTGCTGTTTTGAAGTTTCAATTCGTTTCAGAAGTTCTGCAATTTTTAGTTGTTGCTTCATACGTCTATCCCCTTCTATTTTTCTAAATTTTAACTAGTTTGTCTATAAAATACAATATAGTTTTTGAGAAAAAAGGTGACATCCTTATAATATGAACGATTTTTTGAATATATCTGTCACAACTCGCAATATATCAACGATTCAACAGAAAAGAGAGGCTGTCTAAAAGGACAACCTCTCTTTTCTTACATCAATTAAAATTTGAACTCTTGTCCAACTTCAAAGCTATCTTCTAATACTAGAATACCTTTTTCTTGTGGAGCATCTGGAAGCTCTAATTCACGTGCTGAGCAAATCATTCCAGAAGAAGGAACACCGCGAAGTTCAGCTGGTTTAATTAGCATACCACTTGGCATTACAGCGCCAATTTTTGCAACGACAACTTTTTGTCCTGCATCAACGTTCGGTGCGCCACATACGATTTGTAATGTTTCTGTACCGATTTCTACTTTACAAATGTTTAACTTATCAGCATTTGGATGCTTCTCTTTTTCAGCTACATAGCCTACAACAAATTTTGGAGAAAGATCTGCTTCTACTGTTTCTTCAAAGCCGTTCTTCGCTAAAATTCCATTGATTTTTTCTACAAATTCTTTCGTTAATGTTAGGTTACCTGTTTCTTTTACTTCTAAGTAAGAAGACGCATTAAAGATGTTGAACCCTGCTGTTACATTGCTTTCACGATCGTATACGCGTGCAACATCTCCTTTGCGATCAAAAGTACGGTTCTCTAAAGTAATATCTTGTAAGGCAACAATTAGAGTGTCACCAATTCCTTCAAGGTTGTAAAAAACGTTCACTTCGTTCATCCTTTCTCTTTTCCATCTGTCTTCTTCCGATTTTTCGCTAAAATAAAGATTGGTTCAAAGTCCCCATCTTCATATACGAATGAAAGTGATGTAATCGGAACATGCCCTTCGGCAAAAAATTTCATTGTCATTTGTGCAATAATATCATAACCGATTTCGTTGACGATATCAGCAATAATTAATACATCTTGGTGAGGAACAGCAACAACCATGTCACCAGAAATCTTTTCACGCATCGATTGTAGTAACGATTCGTTTAAAATACGCGTCGCATCATACCCATCATTTGTGTTTAAAAAGTAGAATGTATTCCCTGCTACTGTTTCTTGTTTAAATTCATAACCTAATGAGCGAGCGTTGAATAATGCCATTTCACGCACTTGTTGCTCTGTAAGTTCTAATTTTTGTAATAGACGCTCATCAATGAGTCGATACGTTTTATTCGAATCTAATGCGTAGTAAATACGTGTTTCCGCCGTATGATCCGTCATAATAAACGGATTTCCTTCTTCTGCTTGTTTCGGGAAAGAAGTAGAGCGAATAACAGGTAAAATTTTCGCTGCGCTATTTTCTTCTTTATGCATCGCAATTAACGCTTCTTGTACGTAATAGGCAACCTCTTCAATTGCTTTTTCTTTATTCACTTCCCATTTTGCCACAACTCCTGGAAGCGATACGTTAATACCCTTTTTCGAGTCTTTCTGTTCTATACGTAGAACTTCTTTCTCGCTATCATACTGAAAGTCCCATTCTGGGCGAGATAATTTCTTCATTAACTCATCTTTCATCTTTTTACTTGTCATCTTCATCTCTTTTTCCTCCCTTCCAAAAAAATAACCTCCCCCGCGAAGGTAGAGGTTGTTTTACAATTCAATTGGCAAATTGCCTTATTTTAAACCTTCAATAAACTCTTCGATTTGTTCTTGTGTTTTACGATCTTTGTTTACATAGCGACCTGTTTCTTCACCCTTATTGTACGCTACAAAGCTCGGAATGCCAAATACGTCTAATTTTACACATAGATCAATAAACTCATCACGATCTACATAGTAAAATGAGAAATCACTATATTTTTCTTCTACTTCTGGCATAAATGGATCTACAAAACGGCAGTCTGGGCACCATTCTGCTGAGAACATAAAGACTACATTCTCTTCATTTTTCAATTGTTGGAATTGCTCCATGCTTTCTAATGATTTCATCTATATTTCCTCCTCTAACGAGTGCTTTTTTTCATGTTATAATCTTTCTTTTATACTACCATACATCGCGTATGGTGCAAGGTTTATGCTTGCTTTTCATCATACTTATATTGCCCAACAAGTAACTTAACAACGTGTACAAATAATTCCGTGCGGTCGACATAATCATCTGTAAAAATACCGATCGCACCTTCGTGACTACGAATATCTTTTCTCTGTACAAACTCTTCCATCACTTCACTTAACTCCTTGCCCTCTTCAAGAGGTGCTAAAAAATCATCTGGTAACGTAATACGTGCACCGCCTGCAACGAATATTTTACCGGCACTTGTTGCTAGCGCGCCCCAGTTACACATAAATAAACCATGCTCCGTTTTCATTACGCCGCCTTCTAATCCAATACCAATTTGAGCTTCTCCTTCTTGTAGCGCTCGCTTCGCTCTATTAACCGCTCCTTGCATCGTCTCTTCATCTGTAAACGGCTGGTTTGCTACCCCTGAAGGAACAGAAAGAGATGTAATTGTAGCATCTTTCCAAACCTTCTCCACAGCACCAACTTTCGTTTTATTCTTCGATCCAACTACTACTTTCATTTCGTTCACCTCTATATACATTCATCATCTTACCTTAATCAAATTACTCTTTATACATGGGAGCACGGCCACCACTCATCGATAAAAAAAAGAAAGGCTCTTCAGCCCTTCTTCTCTACGCGTTATTCTTAATTGTCTCTAACGTCGTTTTATCCGTTGCTCTTACAAGCTTCGTAATAAGTTCTTTTGCTGCCGCATAATCATCAACATGTAAAATAGAAGCATGTGTATGAATGTAACGTGCGCAAACACCAATTACTGCTGATGGGATACCTGAGTTACTTGTATGTACACGGCCCGCATCTGTACCACCTTGTGAAATAAAGTATTGGTACGGAATGTTGTGTGTTTCTGCTGTATCTAAAATGAATTCGCGCATTCCTCTATGCGTTACCATCGTACGATCATAAATACGAAGAAGAGCACCTTTTCCTAATTGACCGAACTGTGTTTTATCACCAGATGCATCGTTTGCTGGACTTGCATCAAGCGCATAGAAAATGTCTGGTTGAATCATATTTGCAGCAGTTTGTGCACCGCGAAGACCAACTTCTTCTTGTACAGTCGCACCAGAGTATAATGTGTTTGGTAATGTTTCGTCTTTTAATTCTTTTAATAATTCGATTGCAAGGCCACATCCGTAACGGTTGTCCCAAGCTTTCGCCATAATTTTCTTTTCATTTGCCATCGGCGTAAACGGACAGATTGGCACGATTTGTTGTCCTGGTTTTACACCAATCTCAATCGCATCTTCGTAGCTATCTGCACCTATATCAATTAACATATTTTTTATATCCATCGGTTTTGCACGTTGCGCGTCACTTAATAAATGAGGAGGAATAGAACCAACAACCCCAATAACAGGACCATTCTTCGTCATAACTTGTACACGTTGCGCTAATAACACTTGACTCCACCAGCCGCCTAACGTTTGAAAACGAAGCATCCCGTTTTTCGTAATTTGCGTAACCATGAAACCTACTTCATCCATATGACCAGCTACAAGAACACGTGGGCCAGTTTCGTCCCCTTTTTTCAGACCAAATACGCTACCTAAACCGTCTTGCACAATTTCATCCGCATATTTGCTTAATTCTTGCTTCATAAAACGGCGTACATCATGTTCGAATCCTGATGCACCTTGTAATTCTGTTAACGTACGAAATAAATGTAATGTCTCTTTATTCACGAAGTCCCCTTCTTTCAAACCTTAGTAGAATACCTCTTTTATTGTAACGAAATTTTCGAAATGTTTCTAGTTTCTTCTTTTTTAGCTGTATTTGATTTATAATTATTATTGGTACACTATTTTTATTTTATAGAATTGAGGTGAATATATGAGCTGGAAAGGTTTAGTTGCAGGTCTTGGCGTTGGTTTCGCAGCTGGTTATCTTGTTGCAAACAAAGTACAAGAACAATCCCATATTTCTTCAGAAAAAGCATTGAAAATGGTGAAACAAGCATTAAGTCATAAAGGTGAAATTACTGGCTCTTGGGTACATATGGTTCCAGAGACATTTGAAAAATATGATGTCGCATACGAAGTTTATCGTGGCGGTCTTACAACGATGTTAGATGATATACAAGAACGATTTGAATTTTTAGTTGATGCTAAAACAGGTACTGTTTTAGAGGTTATAGCAGCATAAAAAGGAGGGTTCCCATTAGGTGAACCTCTTATTTTTTAATTGTGGATAGTAATTGAAATTATATCGGCGATTTTCCGAATATATCGACTTACCGACAAAAAACGAAAAGGAGACTGCTCCAACAGACTGCTGGAACAACCTCCCCTTTTTTATGCTTCTACACTCGTTTTCCGCTCTATTTTTTCTACAATATGCCCTTCCTCATTCCATTTTACTGCACGGTAATATGCGTCATGATAAAACGTAAACCAAGCATCGTTTTCAGCGCCGTACTTCATCCACTTTTGCTTATTTTCAATCGATGTCATCGGATAATCGTCGTAGGCCATCACCCATAGTACATTTTGATGTGCGTGCGTCGGCAATAGGTCTGCTAAATGAAGCATCGTTTCACCTTTGCTTTCTAAAGCAATAACTGCATGTCCATCACTATGACCACCTGTATGCGCCATTTTTATTTCATCCGTAATTTCTATTTCTTGCTGGAATGTAACAACTTGATCTACAATCGGCTCCCAATTTTCCTTCCAATATGTATTGCGCGACCTGATATTTGGGTTCCTCATTTCATTCCATTCTGTTTCGCTTACATACACTTTTGCATTCGGAAACGATGGTACAAGGTGATCACCTTCCCATTTCGTTAAACCAGATGCATGATCAAAATGCAGGTGTGTCATTAAGACGTACTGAATATCTTCAGGTTTTAAATCTAGTTTTTCTAATGATTTATAAACCGATGACTCTTCTGTTACACCTTGATTTCGCTTCATCTTCTCATTCAATTTACCATTCCCTATTCCGGAATCAATGAGCATATTACCGTCTTTCGTTTGCAAAAGTAACGGATCTGTTCGTAAATAAATATGATTTGTATCATTATGTTTATATTTACGTGACCAAAGTACTTTCGGTACAACACCAAACATTGCTCCTCCATCTAAATGTGTGTTCCCGCCTTTTAACCACGTCACTTTTATATCTCCAATTTGTAACTGTTCCATTTTTCATCCCCCTTTCCTTTCAATATTAACATAAAATTCCGATTATTTTAGTTACAAAAAACCTATGCATTACTGCATAGGCTCTGTGCGATATTTTGCTTCAACTCGGTAAATACGATGACCTTTACTTGAGAATTTCTCTTCGTATTCTGTCATAATGTTTCCTTCATAATCACTATTATGAAGATCTAGGCTCAGGTAAGTTAATAACATACCATACTCAGCCATACTCATTAGAGAGTATTCAAATAAACCTTGATTATCTGTTTTGAAATGAATTTCTCCGCCTTCTACTAACACTTCTTCATAATTGCGTAAAAACGTTTTATACGTTAAACGACGCTTCGTATGGCGTTTCTTTGGCCATGGATCTGAGAAGTTTAAATAAACGCGATCAATCTCACCTTTTGCAAAGAAAACTGTTAAATCTTCAGCATCTTTATTAATTAACTTTAAGTTCGGTACTTCTTCTTCAATTAATTTATCAAGTGCATCTACAACAACACTTGTGAATTTTTCAATTCCAATATAATTAATATGTGGGTTTGCTTTTGCCATATCATACATAAAGCGGCCACGACCTGTACCTACTTCAATATGAATTGGTTGTTCATTTCCAAATACTTCTTTCCAGTTACCAGCGCGCTCCTCTGGGTTTCCGATTACGATATGTGAATACTCATTAATTCGATCCATTGCATATGGTTTATGTCTTAAACGCATAGATGTCTCCCTCTCTTTACATAGCTATTTTAAAGGAATAATTCCTTCTCTCTGTTTTAATCAATCTCCCAAACAAAAAACCAAGTACGTACGAGCACTCGGTCCGTTTCTTTCAAGTATAAGATGTACCATTTTGATAAAAACTACATACAGCATTAAACATTCCATGACGAAACAGCTTTTTCTCGTACATTTGAAGAGAAAAACAATCGAAAGGATGATCCGTTCATGCCAATTAATCAACAACATCAATTAGAAGTGCTGAAAGATATTTTAGTCAATCACCAAAGTGATTGTTGCGGGACAGTTTCTGAATGCGAGCAATTAGAGCGTCTCATTCAATCGTTACTCGCAAACGATAGTATAAGTAGTGACGCTAAAGCAATGCTAAACGATGTATATTCTTATAGTCAATCGGGTAAATCTTCCTCTAATTTGGACAACCACATTTCCAATAATCAAGAACAACTTACTCAGTGGATTGCTGGAATGGACAATTTTTCTTAAGTATTACTCTGAAGCAAGTAGTTGCTGTAAATATTGATGCCAATATTCAGCTTCTGCTTGCTGTTTTTTTGTTGTGTGCCATTGCATAGACAAAATCGTTTGTGCTATTACGTACCATCTCATACGCCTAAGCAGCGATTCATCCATTTCAATATCATAATATTCGAGCCACTCGCTCCATTCATGGCGCGGAATGTACCAATATAATAACATACCGAGGTCTAGAGCTGGGTCAGCAATTACGGCTCCATCCCAATCAATTAAAAACAACTCATCTTCATCCGACAATATCCAGTTGTTATGGTTCACATCACAATGGCATACAACGAATTCATTGTATTCAATATCTTTTAATGAATCCATTAAATATTGAAGGCCTTGCTGAATTGTTTCATCATCCCTTATATCTCCTCTTAAAACAAGTTGCAGTTGTTGTAATAACTCTTGTGCGTGAAGCGGCTGCTTCCCAAGTCTTTGAATCATCTGTACAAGTGCTTTAGAGGAGTGTATTTTCTTCAAAAGTTTCGCAACACGTTCTAGTTTCATATCCTCTGGCTCTAGCTTCTGTCCCGGAAGCCATTTTTGAGCAGAAATTACATCACCGTTCGTTACCCTTCTTGTCCAAAGTAATTTTGGAACAATTCCTTCTGCTGACAATACCGCTAGAAAGGGCGATGTATTCCGCTTTAAAAATAACTTCTGTTGTCCGTTTTGCGCAATATACGCATCGCCCGTTACTCCACCAGCCGGTACAAGACTCCACTCTTTTCCTAATAATTGTTCCAACCATTCCATATTCATTACCCGTTAACAAATCCTTATCTTTTATAGTTATGAAAAGAAAAACCGCAACATTTCTACACATGTTGTGGATTCATATATTTTACTGTAAATGAAAAGAAAACTTGGCATAAGCCAAAAATTCTCTATTTTATTTTACAAAACCAGTCATAGAATGACAACTTATCAAAATCGTCACCTTTGTCAATTCTACATTTATTACATTCTCATCGTCAAGTAGCGATTTGTCACATTATCGTCAATATATACGTGCTAATCGGAGCGAGCCTAAGTTCCTTTCCTCTAAATGAAGAAATTGGCTCTATTTTCGCTTGCTTTTCGTTTACTAACACATGCCACGTTTCTTCTTTCGGAAGTTGCACCGTTTTAGCTTCTAAACCGCTATTAAATAAAACTATAATCTCTTTCCACGGTCCAAATGATTCTGCATGCTCTAGGTGATATGCAAGTACTTCTGGAGATGTTTGCAAAAAAGTCATGTGTTTTTTTATAAGGTCTGCGTTTTGTAATCGGAATGCTCTGTGCTCTTTGCGAATCGCAATTAAACCTTTTATATAGTTAACGGTCTCTATCTCTTCCTCTTTTTGATCCCAATCTAATTGATTAATTTCATCATTTGCATTATAACTATTTTCATTTCCTTGCTTCGTACGATAAAACTCTTGCCCAGCATGTAAAAAAGGAATGCCTTGCGAAAGAATCACCATTGCGCTCGCTAGAAGGTGACGTTTTTTCAAAATCTCTTCTGGCTCTTCATTACTCCGCATTAGTTTATCCCACATCGTCATATTGTCATGACATTCTACATAGTTAATGCTTTGCACAGGCTCTAGAAACAGACCTGTTTCTTTCATACTCAAAAGACTTCCCGATGCTATATACTGCAAATGATTACAGTCTACATGCCCACCAAATGCAAAACCACGCTTATTTATATGAAAGGTACTCCCTTTTATCCCATCACGAAATTGATCATTAAATTGCGCAATATGCGGCATTTTCTTTGCATTATTTAACGTTGCTTTTTCTTCGGCAGGAAGTGGTGTTTGTAGCTCCCACCCTTCTCCTAATAACAATGCATCTCGCTTTATGTTTCGCACTTCTTTTTCTATTATATTCATTGTATCAACATCTAAAATTCCCATTAAGTCAAATCGGAATCCATCAACATTGTATTCAGTAAGCCAATATAAAATAGACTCTACAATAAATTTCCTCATCATTTTCCGTTCAGATGCTATATCATTTCCGACTCCAGTCCCATTAGAAGGCATACCATCTTCACCATGACGAAAATAATATCCTGGGACAAGCTTTTCAAATGATGATAGCTCTCTTTCATACACATGATTATATACAACATCTATAATTACCCTAATGCCGTGCTCATGAAATGTTTCAATCAACTCTTTACACTCTACTATCCTGTTATACGGATCAGAGAGGTCTGTAGCATAATATCCCGTTGGCGCATTGTAATATAACGGATTGTAACCCCAATTATATGCAGAGGAAGGATTCGCCTCATCTACACCACCGAAACAATATAAAGGCAATAATTCAACATGTGTAACACCCAAATCTTTTATATAGGACAAGCCTGTTAACGTCCCATTTCGCCCTGTTGTTCCTTCTTCCATTAGCCCCTTATACGTTCCTTTTTTACTCACTCCACTGCCCTGATGAATCGTAGCATCACGAATATGCAGTTCATACAGTATGGCATCTGTCATTGCCTGTAATGGTGGTAATTGCTCTCGTTTTGTTACATTTATCTTTTCCAAATCAATAATAACGCCGTACTTCCCATTTACAGTCACTGACTTTGCGTAAGGATCCACCGCTTCATTCCATATTAAATTAATACAAACAAGAAATGTATACTTTGCTCCGGCTAAATCGCCTTGTAATGTATGAGTCCAAACCCCATTTTCTCCTCTATGCATTTCATGATCGGTATATTCTTTATCACTTTTATAAATCCTTACTTTCGCAAGCCTCGCAGTTGGAGCCCATACTTTAAATGTCGTTGCTTCTTTTTGATACACGGCTCCTAAATCTGTACCTTCGTAATAATACTTTTCATCGAAAATCACTGTTCTTATGACAGCACCTATTTGTAAATCTGTTTCTTCATTCCGTTCATCTCGTACTGTATAATACTTCCCCACATCTAGCGGCTCTTCTATAAAGCACTCATACTTCGTTGCATCCGGAAGCGCAATTGTATGAGAAATCGGTAAATCTTTCACGTTACTTCCTTCTTGCAAACGAAATGTCCGGCTTGTTCCATACGCATGTGGGAGCAAAATTGTAATTTTATTCATTTCATCTAAATAGGCATCAAATGGACGTTTTACTTTCAACATAAAAAAATCACCATCATTCTTAAAGTTAAATGAAACGAGCTGCAAATGATAAGGCTTTTCTTATCAGCAAGGCTCTATACAGTAACACATTATTCTCTATAGTATATTCACCTGTATAAAAAACGTTTTCATACATTCTATTTTTGTAATTTTATTTCAGCAATCGCTTTATACTTCGGTGTCTCCTTTACGTGAGATTCGTATAAAGTAATCGTATCCGCTTGAAATGATATTTCAGGCACTTCCTTTATATGTTCTAAATCAAACTTCTCTTCTCCTACCCATTTGCGAGCAACAGTAATATGCGGATGATACGGGCGCGTTTCTAAAGAAAATCCATTCTCTTCACAAATAGCATGTACTTGTTTTTGTAACTGGAACAAATCGGGATTCTCGCTTACCTTCGACCAAAAAATACGTGGCCTATCTTCCATACCGAACGTTGAAAATCCTTGTAATGTGAACGATAGTTCTTTCGTTTCTGTAAGTGTTTGTAATCCATTCTTTATTCCTTCTAATTGTTCCTCTGTCGCACTACCTAAAAATGAAAGGGTAATATGATAGTCTTCTTTATGTACCCATGAACGAAATGGTAATTCCTCCTGCATTTCTTCTTTATAGTTAGACAGCACTTCTTTTATATGATTTGGTAACTTAATCGCGACAAAATAATGCAGCTCCATGTACATCTTCTCCTTCTTTCTATTGTTGCTTTTCTTTCTTATCTCATTCAATTAAAAAGAATCAAACTTCTCTAAAAGTCTAACCAAGTTAAGGTCGCGTTAATAAATGAAATTATATCGACATTTCGACAAGGAATATCGACTTAACAACAAACGATGCGTAACAGAAAACCGTCCCAAAACATGTATTGGGACGGCCTCTTCTTATTTATATATCCATTACTTCGCTAATTCATGAATTGCTTGCGCGTAAATTGCTGTCGCTTTTAATAAGTCTTCAATTTCAATGTACTCGTCTTTTTGATGTGCAAGTTCTTCTTTTCCAGGGAACAACGGACCAAATGCAACGCCAGCTTTCAATGAACGAGCGTAAGTACCGCCGCCAATCGCTAATAGCTCTGCTTTTTCACCTGTTTGTTCTTCGTATACGCGCTGTAACGTACGAATTAATACGTGGTCTTTATCAACGTGATGCGGGCGAGAGTTCGAATAGTCTGCTACTGCAAATCCATGAGTACCAACATATCCTTTTAACTTCGTGATCATTTCTTCAAAGTTAGTCGTAACTGGATAACGTACATTTAATCCTAAATTACCACCCTTTTCTTTCGTATAAGAAAGTCGACCAACATTCACTGTTAATGGTCCGCTAATATCGTCTTTATAAGAAATACCAGCGTTCTCTCCTAAAATATCTCCTGTAAATGTTTCTGTTACAAACGATGCAAACGAAGCCCCTTTTCCATCAAGAGCGACTTTCGTTAAGAAGTTTGCCAGTAATAAACCTGCATTCTCGCCCTTCTCCGGAGTAGATCCGTGAGCTGAAACCCCTTTAATTTGCAACGTCACCGTATTACCTTCTACAATTGCTTCACCTATTTTTTTAGCAGTTTGTAAATACTCTTCATATGCTACTGTAAGAGCATTTACATCTTCTCCTGTAATAATCGCTTCTGCAAAATCAGGAACCATATTTAAACGGCGACCTGATTCAAATGAAACAAGTTCATATGTACCTTTCTTCTCTTCACTACCACTTTGCACAACTTGTATATCAGAAATTCCTTTTTCTGCATTAATAATTGGAAAGTCTGCGTCTGGCGCAAAACCGATTGTTGGCATTTCTTCGTTTTTAAAGTAGTGATCTACACATTTCCAATTGCTTTCCTCATCTGTTCCTAAAATCATACGAACGCGTTTTGAAAGAGGTAAACCTAATTCTTTCACAATCTTCATCGCATAATAAGCTGCCATCGTTGGGCCTTTATCGTCAATTGCACCACGTGCAAAAATCTTTCCATCGCGAATATCTGCACTGTATGCAGGAGTCGTCCAGCCATCTCCTTCTGGTACAACGTCAACGTGACAAAGAATACCTAGTAAATCTTCTCCTTGTCCCATTTCAAGATGACCTGCATATCCTTCTAAATTTTTAGAAGTAAAACCTTCAGTTTCCCCTTTATGTAACATGAAAGATAAAGCTTTTTCTACACCTTCACCGAATGGTGCGGCCTCTTTCGCCGATTCTTCTTCCCATACACTTTTAATTTGTAAAAATTGTTGCGTATCACGAATTAAATCATCTTTTCGTTTTGCAACTTCTTCTGTCCAATTAATCGCTGACATCACGCATCCATCCTTCACTATATTGTTTCTTTCATCATAACAAACCGAAATCTCTTATGCCATACACGAAAACTAAATACCGAACAATTGTAATATTTCAGATATTTCTCATTAGTTTTTCTTTTATTTTTTCAAAAAAATTTGCAGGAATTTGGCGTTTTACGTAGAATTTTATGATTTAGTTGACTGACCATATATACAATGTCAACTACCAATATTTTTCTATATGAATATTTGTTAAACTTTTGTAAAATTTAAGTAGATTAAAGCATGAATTTTATCATGTAGAGTACAATGGTAGTAACGACCTTCTTTCCTGAATGGGGTCAAAAAAACTAGTAGAGGAGTGGTTTTCTCTTGAAACCTACAACTACTCGTATGCTAACACGCATTAAATCAATTTATATGTACATCAATGAAAACGGAACGGTAACGACGAAAGACCTTGTAGATGAGTTCGGGATCACACCGCGAACGATACAACGTGATCTAAATGTGTTGCAGTTTAATGAACTCGTGTATAGCCCTTGCCGCGGTAAGTGGACAACAACAGGAAAGAAAGTGAGAATGACCTCATAATGAAAAAATAATTGTATGTAAATAAATACATACCCCTTTCTAACTCATTAGAAAGGGGTCTTTTCTGCGCCAAAAACAGCACTATTTCTCAGTATCTACTTGATATGTTTTTAACATTTCTACTTCTTCATCTGATAGCTCTCGGTATTGTCCAAGTTCTAGCTCTTCATCTAATACTAATGGTCCCATCTCTGTTCTCTTTAGGTAGACTACTTTTTTCCCTACCGCTTCAAACATACGCTTCACTTGATGGAACTTTCCTTCTGTAATCACAAGCTCGATTTCAGAAATCTCATCGCTTTTTAATATTGTAAGTGCACCTGGCTTTGTTTCATAGCCATCATCTAAAATAACACCTTTAGCAAACTCTTTTACATCCTCTTCTGTTACTACTCCTGCAACGTGTGCATAATATTTTTTCGGCACATGCTTTTTCGGAGATAACAATTGATGTGATAACTTCCCGTCATTTGTTATTAATAAGAAACCTTCCGTATCAATATCAAGTCGTCCAACTGGGAACGGATCAAAGATTGCATCTTCTAACTCTAATAAATCTATTACCGTTTCATGATTATCATCTTCCGTCGCTGAAATAACGCCTTGTGGTTTATGCAACATTAAATAAACAAACTCTTTATATTCCACAACTTCTCCGTGAATCATAACTTCTTGCTCTTCTACATTTACATGAACCTTCGCATCTTTCACTGGCGTTCCGTCAATTTTTACAACGCCGTCTTTCAATAATTTCTTTACTTCTTTTCTACTTCCATATCCCATATTTGCTAATAATTTATCTAATCTCACGTTTTTCACCTTCTTTATTTATCATAGAAAAGGGGACGTAATTACGCCCCTTTTGATTTCAACTTTATTTTGAATCTATTGCCAAGTTTACGTTGGATTTTCTCTAACGCTTCTCCGCCAAACACTCGTTCAAGTACTCCTGTGCGAATTGCTAACAATCCGTACACAAGACCACCAATACCTGCACAAACCACAACTGTAATAAGAGCACCCATTCGGCCATCAGACGAGATCATGAAGGACAGAATCCATTGTGATAACTTTACAGCAATGACCATTACAAGTGTTAATACTGCAATTTGGAAAGTTCTCTTATATACAACACCAAACGAATAGTGTACATGTTTTTTGATTTGTCGATTCGTATACCATACGGAAGCTAAGAATCCGACCGCTGTTGCTAAAATCGCTCCAACCGTACCGAAATAACGAATAAAGATTACGTTACATACGAATTTCAAAATAACACCCATAATAAGCGCGACAATCGCATGTTTTTGTTGATTGATTCCTTGCAGAATTGCTGCTGTTACTGTAAATAAAGCGAATAACAACGCAACCGGTGCATACCACATTAATACTTGTCCACCTAGTGGATCTGAGTCATAGAACGCAGTATAGATTGGATATGCAAGTGTTGAAATACCGACAACTGCTGGCAATGTTAAGAACATATTTGCCTGGAATGTTTGTGTAATTTGTAACTTTAAATAACGGTATTGTTTTTCAGTAAATGATTTTGTAATCGCTGGTACAAGCGTTAAACTAAACGCTGTTGCAAGCGATACAGGAATCATAATTAATTTATGCGTCCACATTGTGAAAATACCAAGCGCTCGCTCTGCGATATCACCTTGGCCAATCGCTTGCATAATTGAGTTAAATGTCAATGTATCAATTTGTTGATATAAAGGAATTGTTAACCCAATTACAACGTAAGGAATCGCATATGCAAATAATTCTTTAAATAACTGAACCGTACTCACTGTCGATTCTGGTACAGTTTGTTCAATTAAATATTGATCCAAATGTTTTTTACGTTTTAACCAGTACCAAATGAGTACACCGAGCGCTCCAACTGCTGAAACGAACGCAGCAAATGTCGCTACCCCAACTGCTGTTGCAACTGTACCGCCAAGTACTTTAATAACGATAAAACTACCCGCTAATAAAAAGACAATACGAATAATTTGTTCAATAATTTGCGAAACAGTAGTCGGTCCCATCGATTGGTGACCTTGGAAATAACCACGAATTAAACTCGCTGCTGGTACAACAATAAGTGCAAAACTTACAAGACGAATAATCGTCGTAACTTCTTCTACATTACTGTGTATACTTTGTTTACCAAGCATTGCTTCTGCAAACAGTGGCGCTGTCATGTATAGAACTAGGAACGAAAGAATTCCTGTTACTATCATCATAACCATTCCCGAGCGGAACATTCTCCGGCTCGTTTTATAATCGCCAAGCGCATTATATTTGGAAACAAATTTGGAAACAGCAAGCGGCACCCCTGCCGTTGCAATACTTAAAAAGATCGTATATGGAATGTATCCATATGTATAGAGCGTTCCGCCTTCTGTACCTACTAATGCATGAAACGGAAAGACGTAAATCATGCCTAAGAACTTTACTAAAAATGTCCCTAACGTAACAATAAGCGTTCCGCGCAGAAATTTCGAATCGGACATACAAAAATCCTCCTACATCTACATAAAGTGAAACTATAATTAGTTGAACTATTCGAGTATTTACAGGCTACCAAATACCCTTTTTATTTCTCTTATATCTTAAGGTTTTAGTCTTATTGCCCACAAATAGCAGGATAGTGCTGAACTCTAACTTTTGTATTGTACCACAATTCTCTCCTTAAGCAGTACTTCACTCTATTTTTCTTTTAAGGGAAAACATGCTATTCTTTTAGGCAGGAAATGTAGAAAATGGGGTCGATATATTATGCATTATGATGTTATTGTCATCGGCGGCGGGCCTTCTGGGCTAATGGCTGCAATCGGTGCTGCAGAAGAAGGCGCAAGTGTCTTACTTCTTGATAAAGGAAATAAACTAGGACGTAAACTTGCGATTTCTGGTGGTGGTCGTTGTAACGTAACGAACCGTCTACCACTTGATGAAATCGTTAAACATATACCAGGAAACGGTCGCTTCTTATACAGCGCTTTTTCTATTTTCAATAATGAAGATATTATTACATTCTTCGAAAAGCTTGGCGTGCAACTAAAAGAAGAAGATCATGGTCGCATGTTCCCTGTATCAAATAAAGCACAATCAGTAGTAGACGCACTTTTAACACGATTAAAAGACTTAGGTGTAAAAATCCGTACAAATACACCTGTTGAAACGATTGAATATGAGAACGGTCAAACGAAAGCAGTCGTACTACAAACTGGTGAAGTGTTAGAAACGAATCACGTCGTTATCGCTGTTGGCGGAAAATCTGTTCCTCAAACTGGTTCTACTGGAGATGGATATGCTTGGGCTGAAAAAGCTGGTCACACAATTACAGAACTATTCCCAACAGAAGTACCAATCCTTTCAAACGAACCATTTATTCGTGACCGCTCCTTACAAGGTCTTGCTTTACGCGATGTAAACTTAAGCGTATTAAACCCGAAAGGAAAAGCTATCATTTCTCACAAAATGGACATGCTCTTCACTCATTTCGGCCTATCCGGTCCTGCCGCTCTTCGTTGTAGCCAATTCGTCGTGAAAGCACTGAAAAAGTTTAAAACGAACACGATTCAAATGAGCATCGATGCATTGCCTGAAGAAAATAGTGAACAACTATTCCAGCGCATGCTGAAACAAATGAAAGAAGATCCGAAAAAAGGAATTAAAAATGTTTTAAAAGGTTATGTACCTGAACGTTACTTCCTATTCTTATTAGAAAAAAATGAAATTGACGGTAGTGAACAAGCTGGACAAGTTTCTCACGAGAAGATTCGTGCACTTGTGAAAGACTTTAAAGAGTTTACTGTGAATGTAAATGGTACGCAGTCAATTGAAAAAGCATTCGTTACTGGCGGCGGTGTATCCGTTAAAGAAATTAACCCGAAAGAAATGTCTTCTAAATTCACGAACGGCGTATATTTCTGCGGAGAAGTTCTTGATATTCACGGTTATACTGGCGGCTATAATATTACATCTGCTCTCGTTACTGGTCGAATTGCCGGAACAACAGCTGGAGAAAACGCGAAAATGCAATACTAGAAAAGAAACAGGGATTCCTGTTTCTTTTTTTATAGGTACATGAAATTATATCGGCGATTCCCCGAATTTATCAACGATTCTTCAACTTATATCGGCAATTTCCCGAATTTATCGACTTACCGACAAGAAGCGACAAATATCCGCTCCACGTAACTTCCCATTGCTTTTTTGTTGCTTTATATACCTTAGTACCTTTATATTTTATATTGTTGAATATTTGAAAAAGGGTAAGGGGAAAAAATATGAGAAAAAAAGTCATGATGTCTTTAATGCTAATGACGTTTCTTTCTGCGGTAGAAGGAACGATTGTTAGTACAGCGATCCCTCGTATAACGAGTGATTTGTCAGGCGTCGAACTTGTTAGTTGGGTATATGCAATTTATATGCTTGCAACAGCTGTTTCGACTCCAATATACGGAAAGCTAGCTGATTTATTCGGCCGTAAAAAAGTTTTACTCATCGGAGCTACAATCTTCTTAATCGGTTCTGCGCTTTGCGGAATCGTTACGTCAATGGAACAATTAATTTTCTTCCGTGCTCTTCAAGGTATAGGTGCTGGTGCTGTTATGCCGATCACAATGACGATTATTGGAGACTTATATAACGAAGCGAGAGACCGCGCGAAAGCACAAGGTTGGATGAGTGCCGTTTGGGGTGTATCGGGTGTTATCGGACCGTTAGTAGGTGGATTCTTAGTGGATTCCCTATCTTGGCGTTATATTTTCTTCTTAAACGTTCCATTCGGAATTATCGCTTGTTTAATGATTGTAATTTACTACAAAGAATCTATTAAGCCAGCTAAACACCATATCGACTATCTTGGTGCAACAGTCTTCTCATTAAGTACGATCGCTCTACTATATGCATTATTAACAGGTAGCAGCAAGCAAAACTGGGGAGACATAACAATTATCGGCCTACTAATCTTCGCCGTCGTTTCATTCATTATTTTCTTATTTATCGAGAAAAAATCTCCGGAACCATTAATTCCGCTAGCACTTTTTTCTAACCGTACATTATCTACGATAAACATATTAACGCTCATTGCTGGCGCGATGATCATTAGTATTACAATGTACCTTCCAATTTGGAGCCAAGGTGTATTAGGAAAAAATGCGACAGAAGCCGGACTTATTTTAATGCCAATCCCTGTTATGTGGACATTTGGCGCTATTTTCTCTGGTAACTTAGTAGGAAAATTAAAAACGAAACAAATCATTTTACTTGGAGCTAGCATTTTATCAGTCGCTACGTTCTTATTATTTACATTATCAACAAATTCACCATCGTTCCTTATTTATGTAGCAGTCGGATTATTTGGCTTAGGAATGGGGCTTGTGACACCAATTTATATGGTAACAATTCAAGCAGCCGTACCAGCTCATACACGCGGAACAGCCGTCGGTTTAAACACATTTATTAATACATTTAGTCAAACGTTAGGTGCTGCAATCTTTGGAACAATCTTCAATACGATGATTCACGCACGCGGCATTAAAAATCTTGACCTTGTATCTGGTGGACACGGCGGAACTACAGCAAATGTAGCAACCGAATCGCAAGAGGCATTAGCATCAAGTGTACACGTCATTTATATGAGTACTTTCATATTAGCAGTATTTACACTAATTATCGCTTGGATTTTATTAAAACCAGCTACACAAACAAGTGAGCAATAATAAAGAGGATGACCATTTCGGTCATCCTCTTTTTACTCTTCATTCTCCACAATATGTTTCAGCATGGACAATTTATTATCCCAAAAACGTTCATAATATGAGAGCCACTGTTGTAATTCCTCTAATGGTTCTGGATGCAAACGATATATCTTCTCTCTTCCGCTTTTTCTTCCGCTTACTAAATTCGCTTCTGAAAGAATATGAAGATGCTTTACAACCGCAGTACGGCTCATCGGAAAATGATCCGTTATTTTGGAAATCGGTAACTCTTTATCACTTAATAACCGTATTACTTCTCGGCGGGTTGGGTCAGCAATTGCTTGAAATACATCATATTTCGCTGCTGATGAGGACACTTAGCCTTCAACAACCTTTTTCAGTTTTTCATTTACAATCGCTACCCAACCTCCGCTCATTCTATCGCGAATAATAGAGCTCTTCGCATTCGCTTTCGGAAGAATTTCATCAGGATGTTTCCAGCCGCCGTGAATTAACGTAAATTCTGTTTTATTATCTCCTAGGTCTTTCAGATTAAATGAAACGACCCAGCCATCTGTATCCCATGAGAAAGATAGATGGTTTGGTTCATCAATTTCTAACACTTTACATGGTGATGGGCCAAATGGTGATTGCACATGAAATTCATGTCCTACCTCTAATACAAAATCATTCGGCATAAACCATGATGCAATCCCTTCTGCAGTTGATACTACATTCCATACTTTTTGAATAGACGCGTTAAAAACGATCGTTTGTTTAATATCAGTTAATGTATTTTGTTGTTCCATTTTCATTCTCCTTTATTCGCCAATTAAATATAACACCTTTTGGTTACACTTCGATAATATAACACCTTTTAGTTTCATGTCAACGCTAGTTATTTTTTAATGTTGAGAAATTCTCAACATTTTTTCAACAGGACAAACACCCTCTGAGCATTTCCTCATAATATACTCACAAAGGCAACAAAAAATAAAAACTTCTCTCAACATGAAACTCCATCATTCATCTTGAAAGAAGCGCCTTACGTATATCATGCGTATTTCGTCTCTCCTCCTTCCCTCAGAGACACTACGCGAGATATGAAAAATCAGAAGGAATATGCCCACCATTTGAGTAGGTAGTTATTTCTCTTCTCCTCAACATTTCCTTAGGAGCGAAATGACTACCGACTCACTTTTTTCAAACAAACATAAAAAGGGGATGAAAGCTATGTTCTATTGCATTAACTGCTCTGACATTCATCATGAAAAACATCCGAATGATAAAGTATTCAAAAACGGTTTTTATATTGATCCATTTTTAGGTGATCGTTATCACCTTGGTATGTGTACAGATGCCCAAAATCATGAAACTGGGGAACCTCTCTTAACGACAAAGAAATTAGGCACACCCCAATCTATTATGAACGTATTACCGACACATGTCGTCCCAACATAAAACATAAAAAAGAGCTGGCTCACCCAGCTCTTTTTTATGCTTTATAAACAATCATCGCTGAAAAACAATAAATTTGGTTTTCGTCATCATTAATGGAAACACCGACTTGGTACTTAATATCTACAAAATTACTATCATCAATCTTTTTCAAAAAAACATTTACAACGTCTTCTAAGTCTTTTTCGTGACTTTCATCAAACACTTTCACACGAATCATGTTAACACCATCCTAGATCGCAGCCCTCCGCCGCTTGATTATTGCCACGGTGCGTATCTATGATGCGATAAAATTTTCCATCTTCATATATATATCCGTCTTCTAACACATATTGTTTACCTTCAGTATAGACATAAAACTTACCTATCATAAATTTACTCGTATATAATTCCAAATAATCCGGTCTAAATTTAGCTACAACTTTATTTGTAATATCAATTCTTATTGTGCGCCCCACCTTCTCTCCCTCCTCTACAAAGAACGGATTTAGGTATATTGTATTAGCGATTTTACATTTTATGCTTAAAAATAAGTGGATATGCCTTCTTTCTTCGCCTGTACTATTTTTCAAAAAAAATCATCAATAAATAAGAGCAAAAAAATATATAAAAAAAAGAGTTTTTACTTATTGACTATAATATAAACATTATGGTATTATATAAAATTTGACATTTTTACTCATATGTGCTATCATTAAAATTGGTTACCACATATGGAGGTGGATGATTTGTTTCAAATTGGCGATAAAATCGTTTATCCAATGAACGGCGCAGGAGTCATCGAAGCCATTGAAGAGAAAGAAATATTAGGAACAACACGTCAATATTGTGTGATACGTATCATTAGTAAAGACATGCAAATAATGCTTCCTATGGATCAATTACAAAAATCAGGTATTCGTTATATCGTAGATAAAGGTACGTTAGATGGTATACTTCTTGAATTTCAAAACGGGGAATCAGACACATCACTTTCCTGGAAACAGAGATATACAATGAATATGGAAAAAATGAAAAACGGCAATCTGCAAGATAGCGCAGAAGTTGTTCGCGATTTACTTCGCCGTAATAAAGAGAGAGCATTAAATGCGAGCGAAAAACAAATGCTAGATAATGCACGCAAAATGATGATTAGCGAAGTTGCACTTGTGCAAAATGTTTCTGAACATCAAGCAACAGAATTTCTTCAAGATACAATTAATCATTAAATTTAAAATAGCCGACCGCTATTTTTTTTTTTTGCAGAAAAAAGGACAAAGAGATAGAGTAAAACTTTAATCAGTGGGGGTTTTGTTCATCCCCCACTAATTATCAGCTCCCACCTAACTTCTTTGCTTCCGCTGAATTTTGAGGTGGTGGTCTTACTGCCCAGCAAATAGCGGGATAAACCTCTTTGCCCTTTTATATTACCCGCGCCCTGCTTGAAACGACGGGTATAAAGTCATTCCACCATCTGCAAATAACGTAATTCCAGTTACGTAACTCGCTTCTGAGGAAGCAAGCCAAGTTGCGACTGCTGCAATTTCTTCCGGTTTTCCAATGTAGCCCATCGGTATCATACTTTCTACGTCAGCACGTTTTTTAGGATCAGCAAACTTTTCTGCATTAATTGGCGTATTTATTGCACCTGGCCCAATATTATTTACTCGAATACCTTTTGGTGCATACTCTAACGCTAACGTTTCTGTCATTAGTTTAATACCGCCCTTACTCGCCGCATAGTGCACGAATAGTGGCCACGGAATTTTCTCGTGAACACTCGACATATTAATAACAGAACCTTTAATATCATGTTCTACAAAATATTTAATCGCTTCACGGCTTCCTAAAAAAGCACCTGTTAAATTTGTATTGATTACTTTATTCCAATCCTCTAACGGCATTTCATGCGACGGGACCGCGTTTTCTATCCCTGCATTATTAATCATAACGTCAAGCGTACCAAACTCTTTCACAGCAGATTGAATGAGATTCACAACATCAGATTCAACTGTCACATCCCCTTTTACAGCAATCGCTTCTCCGCCTATTTTTTTAATTTCTTCTAATACATCATGCGCTTCTGACTCTCGTGAGCGATAGTTAATTACTACTTTTGCTTTCTCCTTAGCAAACCTTACTCCCATCGCTCTTCCAAGACCAGTTGCTGACCCTGTAATAACGACAACTTTTCCAGCTAAATCACTATACATTTCAATACCTCCTTTAACTTTTTGCAACACCTAACATAATTCCCGCCGCGATAATAAAAACGATACCGACGACAATCCCCGTTAATTGACGTTTCGTTTTCTTTTCACCTAATATAAGAATCCCGCCAAGCGTTGAAATAATAATTCCCATTTGCGATAGTGAAAAACTTGTTGCCACTCCAACACGCGGCTGCGAAATGAATAAAAACATATTACCAGCTGCCCAAATTAATCCTGGAATAATATTTCGTATTGCATATTTATTAAATGGATGATGTTTAAACGTAAGCAAAATGCCCCCTAACACCATACCAACTGCTTGTGGCAATAAAGCTGACCAACCATCTACGTTAAATAGTCTAATCACTACCACGTAAACTAAATAACCGACTGTTGAAATCAATAAAATGATAATGCCCCTTTTGAAATTCCCCGCCTGTTCTGCACTCTTTTCTTCTTCACTTTGAAGTGATGTTAAAATAACACCGATAATAATACAAATAAGAGCCAAGACGCCAAGGATGACTGATATAGTCGTGGACCACTCATGAAATACGATGACTCCAAATAAAGTCGTCGCAACTAATTGCAGTCCTGTTGAAATGGGCATCGTTCTCGAAACGCCCATTAAATCAATACTTTTTAATTGATTCGCCTGACCAAGTGCCCAAAATAAACCTGACACAATTCCAACTCCAATAACAGTAGGAGTTAATACTGGCTTCACAAAAATATAAACAGCAATTGAGAAAATAAGTGCTCCAAACGTTGTACCAAGCGTTTGACTATACGGCCCCCCGCCCAGTTTCACGTTAAATAGCACAATACTTCCCCAAAATATAGCCGGTAAAATCGCTAAAAGTATGTCCATCGCTCATTACCTTTCTTTACTAAATGTCATAAGTTATCACTCTGAATCATTAGAGTGCGCTTTTATTTTTTCTTTTTCCCGTTCACAAACCTTTTCTTCAATAGCACCAGAAACATTCTTTTCTCGCTCCACCTTCTTTATTTTCACGTGATCTAAATGATCTTCCAAAGTAAGTGTAACTTTATCATTCGGCGGATTATGTGCACCTTGGAACGTAAGAAATTGTAGCGTGACTTCAAATCTAGGAACGAACTCATCTTTCTTACCGAGACGCTTTATATTTATAACTGAAGCACACTCATATTGATCTTCTGTCACTTGCCTAATAACTGAATAGTACCTATTCGATAATGCACTCTCTAACAGCTGTTCCCTAGATTCTTTCGCAAAAGAATCACTTGGAGAAGAAAAAAAGATTGCACATAGCGTTGTAATAACTACACATATTTTTTTCATAACACCCTCCTTGTTCTATAAGTTAGTGTTCGCAAAACTTCCATAAAAAAACGACTTCCCTATGTAGGAAAGTCGTTTTAATGAATCCAATATTAACCACCGCTCACTGGTGGGATTAGTGCAACAACATCACCATCTCGGATCGTGTCATCTTCATTTGCATATTCTTCATTAATCGCAACCATAATTGATGCTGCCATTGGTACATTATATTCTTTAGCAACAACATCTTTTAACTCTGCAACCGTAATATTTTCTTTCTCTATTTGTAACTCACTTGTTCCTGCTTCCTCTTGCAAGTACGCAAATAACAATACTCGAATCATACTTATAGCTCCTTCCCAGGCTCTCCCGCCGGATATGGTGTTTTCTCTAATTGATCACCAATCCATGAGTCTCCATCTTCCCAAAACTCCTTTTTCCAAATCGGAACAATTTGTTTTATGCGTTCCATAATGTATTCATTCGCCTCATAAGCCGCTTTACGATGCGGTGTTGAAACAGCAACAACAACCGCGATATCAGAAATTTGCAGTGTACCGATGCGATGTGTAATCGCAACGTGTGTACCTGGCCACTTCTCTTTCACTTCTGAGCCAATTTTCTCTAGCATCTTTTCTGCCATCGTTTTATAAGCGACATATTCTAAGTATAATGTACGACGCCCTTTCGTAAACTCCCTAACCGTTCCAATAAATGTTGTAACAGCACCACATTCGCGGCGAATAACCTTCTTCGCTACCTCTTCAATCGAGATTTCTGTATCAATTACTTCATAATACGTATTTGTCATTTCGTACTCCTTACCGTTTGTATAAACCAGTCTATATACAACTCTTCTTCTGTTATATGAAATACTTTATATTCTTCTCGTAAGTTTGCGGGAGCATCATGCCACGTAATAATCGCTACTATATTTTCTACTTTATGTAAAAGTTCAACGTCTTCCGCAGAACGAAGTAACACTACTTTCGGATAGCTCTCTTTTTTATAGCCCTCTATTAAAATTGTATCCACTTCAAAAAACTCATATAAGCGAATAATTTCTTGCAAGGACCATTCCTCTCTTAATGACGACAGTGAAAGTAATCCAGCGCCTTCTACACTACTGACAACAGCACCAGCCTTTCGGTGCCTTTCACTATCTTTTTGCGCTACTTCTGGAAAACCTCCGTGCCCGTGATGTTTAATGGCAGCAACTTTCATTTTCTGTTCAGCTAACGCATGCACTATTTTCTCAACAAGCGTTGTTTTCCCGCTATTTTGATACCCTACTATTTGTAAGATTGAAGGGGTTTTTCCCATGGCCAATCACATCCCTCGGCGTGCTCTAACAACAATACAGTTACTTTCATCCCTGCCTCAAATCCTCTCGTTCCTCCAGGCAACACAATAAAAGCATTCGCATCGGCAAGTGAAGAAACCGCACTCGATTTATCTAAACCGACCGGCATCGCTTGTAATACCCCTTCCGCGATTGTTACCTTTGCTCTTACAAAACGAGTAAATGGATTTGGCTTTGGAAAATCTTTTTGCAAAATAGCATCAGCTCTATATACGTGAGGCTCTTTCACATACAAATATGTTTTTATAACCGGATGCACAAATAACTCAAAGCCTACGTAGCAAGCTGATGGATTCCCTGATAAACCGAAAAGTAACTTCCCATCAACTTCAGCTACTGTCGTTACACTTCCTGGTCTCATTGCTATTTTATTAAAGAGTACATTCGCTTGTAATCTTTCATAAATGGCCGGCAAGTAGTCATAATCTCCTACCGACACACCGCCTGTCGTAATTAAAATATCAACCTCATCCATCGCCGATTGAACAGCTGCAAAGCATGCATCTAACTCGTCAGCAAGTTGGCCATAATAACGAACTTTCCCTCCGGCTTTCATAATTTGAGCTGCAATCATATAAGAGTTACTGTTTCTAATTTTCCCCGGCTGTAACGACTCATGTACTTCTAACAATTCACTTCCTGTCGTCACGATACCAACAACAGGCTGTTTTACAACTTTCACAGTACTATATCCAAACGTCGCTAATAAGGCCGCAACACCTGGATTAATTGCAACACCTTTCTTAACGAGAACTTGATTTTGCTTTATATCTTCCCCTTTAAATGACACATTGTCACCACTATGAAAAGGACGCTTTACCTTCATATATGTTTTTCCGTTCTTCTCAAACCCCTCCGTCAGCTCTAGCATTACGACTGCATTACATCCCTCTGGAATAGCTGCTCCCGTCATAATACGAACCGCTTTAAAAGGCGCTACTTCATCTAAAAAAACAGATCCTGCTCCGATTTCTCCTATTACTTCAAACTCAATCGCATTCTCTTGATTTGCTTCTTTCGTATCTTCTGCTCGAATTGCGAAACCATCGTAAGGAGACCGATCAAAATGAGGAACGTCATGATCAGAGACAACATCCTCTCCAAGAATTCTCCCGTAACTTTCCGCAATAGAAACTTCTTCTACTTCACCATTCTTCGTATATTCCATTACTCTCTTTACTGCCTCAGCAACTTGAATCGGAATTCGTTTTTCTACCATCGTTTCTCACCCCATATTTGCAATTTTTTTTATCTCGATTAAACTTTATATATTAAATAGAAATTACTTCAAGGAGGAATTCCATGTCTTCATTCACACACTTTAATGACCAAGGACGCGCGAAGATGGTTGATATAAGTGACAAAAAAGCAACCGTTCGAACAGCAATTGCGTGCTCTAGCATTGTCGTTACAAAAGAAATTTACGATAAAATCTCTCACAATGAAATTGGGAAAGGTGACGTACTAGCAGTTGCACAAATCGCAGGTATTATGGCTGCGAAACGCACTTCTGATATTATCCCAATGTGCCATCCTTTATTATTAAAAGGTGTTGACGTTTCTTTCGATTGGAAACAATCCGAAGAACAATATCGATTACTTATTGAAGTAAAAGTTAAAACAGAAGGTAGCACCGGTGTTGAAATGGAAGCTTTAACAGCTGCTTCCGCTACAGCTCTTACTGTGTACGATATGTGCAAAGCTGTTGATAAAGGTATGATTATTGGCGAAACGTACTTATTTGAAAAAACAGGTGGAAAAAGTGGAGATTATACGAGAAAGTCTTAATCTTCTCTCCGTTGAACCTAAAGGGCTCCCTTTAGGTTCAACCTATATATCTTGCATATAAGCGTTTTGCTACATTTATATCATTCGTCCCATGAATAAACGCCCTGCCATCTGTAAATAAAACAAAACGAAATTCCTCCACCGGAAAGGATAATAAATACGGAGTAGCTTTTACATTCACACTTCTTTGTAAGCGCTTTTTAATTTCTTCTAAATTAAATTCATTCCGCACACCTGGACGGATTTGTACTGTATTTCGGCCACATAACACTTCTGTTTTCGTTTGTGCTTCAAATGTTAAACTCGGATATGTACGTAATCTTCCGCAAGATAAACATGTGTCTTTTTTCTGCCTATTCACTTTAAATGCCATCTGTTGATTATTCCAAAGATCAAACGATAACATCGTTTCGCGAAGCGCCCCATAGTCTTCTACTAATATTTTCAGCGCTTCCGTTATTTGATGTGCAACTACTAATTGCACGGCCGGCTGTATAATACCCGCCGTATCACATGTTGCCCCGCTCGCTGGATGTTCCATTAAACAGCGGAAACACGGTGTTTTTCCTGGTAAAATTGTATATGTTACTCCGTAGCTTCCGACACAACCACCATATATCCACGGAATATTATACTTTTGTGAAATATCATTAATAAGAAGACGTGTTTCAAAATTATCTGTCGCATCTAATATTAAATCTACATCATTCACTAACGCTTCCATTTCTTGCACTGTTACATCCGTCACAACCGGGTTTATTTCCACCTCAGAATTAATCGCTTTTAAATGCTCCGCCGCTGCTACCGCCTTTGGTTTATATTGCTTTGCATCTTCTTCTGTATATAATTGTTGTCTTTGTAAATTACTCCATTCTACATAATCACGATCCGCAATTGTTATTTTGCCAACACCTGCTCTAACAATTGCTTCTGCATTCGCTGCACCGAGAGCACCAGCGCCGATAATAAGCACATGCTTCTCTCTAATTTTTCTCTGTCCTTCTTCTCCAACACCAGAAAATAATATTTGTCTTGAATATCGCTCCTGCATACGATAGCCCCCTTTCTTATCCTCCTATATAAGACATTTCAATTTTCGGACGATTCTTTGCACTTTCTTCTGTCCGTTCATCCGAATACCTGTCTTTTCTATTCATCCATACATTTTGTATAACGCTTACTAACTCATCATCTGAAAGATTTCCTCTAAGAAGCTCCCTTACATCCAATCCTTCTGTCGCAAATAAGCAAGTATAAAACTTTCCATCTGCCGAAATTCTTGCTCTCGTACAAGAGGAACAAAATGACTCTGAAACAGAAGTAATAAAACCGACTTCGACATTTGTTCCAACGTAACGATATCGCTTCGCAACTTCACCGAAATAATGCGCTTCAGCTGGCTCAAGTGGATACACACTATGAATCATTTCAATTAATTCTTGCTTTGTAACGACTTGGTCAAAGTTCCATCCATTTGTACTACCAACATCCATAAACTCAATAAACCTAAGTGTGATTCCTTGCTCTTTAAAATAAGCAGCCATCGGAAGTACTTGATGGTCGTTCATTCCTTTTTTCACAACCATATTTACCTTTACATCAAGCCCAGCTTCTTTTGCAGCCATAATTCCCTTTATAACAGGTTTCGTATTGATATTCCGGCCATTAATATCCTTAAATACATCGTCATCTATTGCATCTAAACTAACATTTACTCTATGTAATCCAGCTTTTTTTAATGCTTTTGCTTGTTTCGTTAAATGAATTGCATTTGTCGTTAACCCTATATCTACTAACCCTTCAATTTTCACGAGACGTGCAATAAGTTTTGTTAAATCTTTACGCAGCAGTGGCTCGCCACCAGTAAGTCTAATTTTTCGTACACCGATGCTAACAAATAGTTTTGCCAAACGTTCAATTTCATCAAACGTCAGTAAAAACTCATCTTTCAAAAAAGCATAATCTGGCCCAAAAACTTCCGCTGGCATACAATATGTACATCTAAAATTGCAACGATCAATGACAGATATGCGCAAATCTTGAAGTGGGCGTCCAAAAAAATCTGTAACCATCTCCTGCATCGCCACCCTCCCTTTCTGCCAAATTTCTCTCTTTTCATTCTATTATAATATATTTTCGAACTGCGATGTTTTTGCTCAAGTGAATAAAGTGAAACTTTCCTAACCAATTAGACTACCTACAAATAACTAGATAAAGTGAAACTTTAATCAGCCCTCACCAATCGGGCTTTTACGGGCAATTAATGCGAGATAAAAAACCTTGAAGCATAAAAGCCCCAAGGTTTTCTCCCTATTAACTTAACCTAATAATAGTTAGCGTAGCTCCTGGTGTTGTCGTAGATAATGTAGCTATTGCAAGTAATCCAAATAACTGCAGACTAATAGCGGCTCCAGCAGGCAAATTAGCAATGATTGTCGCATTAAACGAACCTGTAGCTACTGCTGGTGAATTAACGGTTCCTGCAAGTTGAACCCCGTTTACAGTTATACGTGAACTTACGAGTAAAGCTGCCGTTATATTAATTGTATAAGCTATATAATAATTCCCTGCATTCGCAACTGTGAATACAGTATTCGTACCGTTAACAGTGATCCCTGGTCCAATATTTTGATTGTTCGGTAACGGTACATTCGTACCACCTAACAGAACAGAAATAGCACTTCCTGATGTATTATTTGCAAATGAGTACGTTGCAGTTGTACTAACTCCGGTCACACCCGTTGCTCCCGTGGCCCCGGTTGCTCCCGCTCCAGTTGGGCCTGTTGGACCTTGAATTCCTTGCGAACCGGTTGGACCAGTGGACCCTGTTGGGCCTTGGGAGCCTGTTACTCCCGTTGGACCTTGGATTCCTTGGGGGCCTTGAATCCCTTGAGGACCTGTCGCTCCGGTTTCTCCAGTGGATCCCGTTGGGCCTTGTGGACCTTGAATTCCTTGAATTCCTTGCGGGCCTTGTGCTCCGGTTGCCCCAGTATCCCCTGTTGGGCCTTGTGGACCTTGCAATCCTTGCACGCCTTGCGGACCGGTTGGCCCTATTTCTCCTTGAACACCTTGAATTCCGGTTGGGCCTTGTGGACCAGTCGGACCTTGCACCCCTTGTATCCCCTGAATTCCCTGCGGACCTTGTGCTCCGGTTGCCCCTGTCACACCTTGGATTCCTTGGGGGCCTTGATCTCCTTGAATTCCTTGTGGACCGGTTGGACCTTGAATTCCTTGCGGACCCTGGATTCCCTGTGGACCTTGATCTCCTGTTGCTCCCGTTACTCCTTGTATCCCTTGAGGCCCTTGCACTCCTTGCGCGCCTGTTGGACCTTGGATTCCTTGCACACCTTGAATTCCTTGGGGTCCCTGTAAGCCCGTCACCCCAGTTGCTCCTGTTTCTCCTGTCGCTCCTGTCACTCCAGTTGAGCCTGTCGCCCCGGTATCTCCAGTTGCTCCTGTCTCCCCGGTTGCTCCTGTCGGTCCAGGTGGTCCACCGGATGGACCTGTCACTCCCGTCGGACCTGATGGCCCCGTTGGACCACTCGGTCCTGCTGGTCCTCCAGAAGGACCAGTTACCCCTGTTGGACCGGTTACTCCAGTTGGGCCTGTAGTTCCTTCCCCTGTCGCACCAGTTACGCCCGTATCTCCTGTTGCTCCCGTCGGACCTTGGCCCCCTTGAATTCCCTGTGGCCCCTGCACTCCTTGCGCACCCGTTGGACCTTGAATTCCTTGAATACCTTGCACGCCCTGTGCTCCCATTGGACCTGTTGGGCCTATTTCCCCTTGAGTACCTTGCACTCCTTGCGGGCCCTCTGGACCTGTTGCACCTATATTCCCTTGTACACCTTGAATTCCAGTTGCTCCTTGTGCTCCTGTTGCTCCTGTTACACCTTGAACCCCTTGAATTCCTTGAATTCCTTGTTGACCTTCTGGACCGGTTGCTCCTATTGGCCCTTGAATTCCCTGTATACCTTGCGGACCCTCTGGACCGGTTGCTCCAGCTGGTCCTGGCACCCCTTGTATTCCTTGCGGACCTTGAAGTCCTTCTGGTCCTTCTGGTCCTGTTGGTCCGATCTCACCCATCGGGCCTTGAATCCCTTGAACTCCTTGTGGTCCCGTTTCTCCTGTTGGACCTGGTACCCCTTGAATTCCTTGTGGACCTTGATCACCAGTTGCTCCGGTCACACCTTGTGGTCCAATAGCCCCCTGTATACCTTGCGGACCTTGATCTCCAGTTGCCCCTGTTATCCCTTGAATTCCCTGAACTCCTTGTATTCCTTGTTCACCAGTTATGCCCGTCGGACCCGGAATACCTTGAATACCTTGCGGACCTTCTGGACCTGTTGGTCCAATTTGCCCTTGAACCCCTTGTATTCCTTGCAATCCCTGTACTCCTGTTTCTCCTGTACTTCCAGTCGGTCCTGTATTTCCCGTTACTCCAGTTACACCTGTACTTCCTGTTACCCCTGTATTTCCCGTTGCTCCCGTCGCACCTGTACTTCCACTCGGTCCACCTCCTGGACCTGTCGCACCAGTTGCCCCTGTCGGACCTGGTGGTCCTCCAGATGGACCCGTTATCCCTGTTGGACCTGTTATTCCAGTTGGGCCTGTTATTCCAGTTGGGCCTGTAACCCCTTGACCAGTTGCTCCTGTTGTCCCCGCACTTCCACTCGGTCCTTGTGGGCCTTGTATCCCTTGCGCTCCTTGTATTCCTTGTGGACCTGTTGCTCCCGGTAACCCTTGCACTCCTTGAATTCCTTGAGGTCCCTCTGGCCCGGTAGCTCCAATCGGCCCCTGTAACCCCTGTATCCCCTGTATACCTTGTGCCCCAGTCGCTCCGGTCGGACCAATCGGACCTTGTAACCCTTGCACTCCTTCTGGTCCTGTCGCTCCCGTTTCTCCTTTTGGTCCCCTCAATCCTTGTGGCCCCTGCTGTCCTTCTGGTCCTGTTGCCCCCATTGGTCCAACTGGCCCTTGAATCCCTTGCACTCCTTGAGGTCCTGTCGGGCCCCTCTCTCCCATCGGACCTTGAAATCCCCTTGGTCCTTGTGGTCCAGTCGGACCTTGCGGGCCGGTTGGACCAGTAATCCCAATACCAGTAAATCCCGTTGGAACGGGAGGAAAGGTAGGCCCAATAAGATTTGGTGAAATTCTGAAATTAGAGTTTAATGAATTTTGTTTATCGCGCTCTCTCACACTTTCACCACCTACACACTATCTTTTTTACATTAAACAAACCTCTTCTTAATGTGTATTTACAAAAACAATCTCCAAGACTATTTTTATTTGAAATAATAAAAACTCCCTTAATTCTTTAAGGGAGTCCAGCAGTTGAATCCAAATTATCTGTATTTGGGACGGCTTGTGCTATACCCGATACATTTGTACCTTGCCCCATATTTGTTCCTGTTACAGTACCAGCCGGAGTACCTCGTGTATATGTTGTCGTCACCGAATCTCCAGGCTGTAAACAAAGCTTTGTCTCCGTTCCTATTACTGTAACAACATCAATCCAAGTACACCCCATTGAACCACTATACGATTTCGTAGCAGTAAAGGACGTATCACTCAAATTATCACCGGTAAATATATTCCCAGTGTTATTCACAATAATAAACTCTTTTATACGAGCAGGCATAATTACACTCTACCTTTCCTCTATGAACCTAATGTACGTGTACTCGTTGCTAATGGCGGAAGAAACACTGATGTTCTAATCACTGCTTCTGACTGTCTTTTCCCATTTAAAAAAATAGCTGCACTCGATCCTCCAGCACCTGCATATATTTTCGCTACAGCTAAAGGTGAGATATCATAACAGTCACCAACATTAACAGCCCCTGTATTATTAATAATTTTTACTTTCCGCAAGTTAATCCCCATTTACCTATCCCCCTTTTGTACACTGTATGCAAAAGAAAAAAACTTGAAACAAACACGTTTCAAGTTTTTTAGCTACTTATTTCGTTTCACCTTCATATTGAAGCATACCGCCAACCATGTTCATTGTTTTAAATCCTTGCTCATTTAAATAATGGCATACATTTTCACTGCGCATTCCCGAGCGACAAATAAAGATATATTCATTCTCTTTATCAAAGAAATCTACTTTATTTGGGATATCACCCATTTTAATATGTACAGCTTCTGGAATTTTCCCTGCTGCTACTTCTTCATCTTCCCTTACGTCTACTAAAAATAACGTTTCTCCACTTTCTAAACGCTCTTGCACTTCTTCTGTAGTAATTATTTTAACTTCTGTCATATGTCGTTCCTCCTTATATACAATAAAACCTTTAATCTCTTCTTTAAACAACCATTTCTCATCAATTTTAGCATGCGAAAGAAAGAACGCAAAGATTGGAAATTTTATTTCTCAATTTTCCTGCAAAACTTATTCTTTACAAACATAACTCGTGCATTGTATCCTCAATATACTTGTTTTATGAAAGGAGCCAATGAAAATGACACTTTTTCTTTTCATTACGGGCATCATTTTCTTAATCGCCGCAATTATTGCACTTAGTATGAAGAATAATAAAAAGATAAAATCACCACAAGAAATGTCATTCTTATTTCTATTGCTTAGTATCGCATTCTTCGGTATAGCAATTGCCACTTATATTTTCCGTCTACAAATCATGTAAAAAAAGGTGCCTACTACATACATCGCACCTTTTTCACACCATTTATTCTCTACACCAAACTAGATACTTTCCGATTTAAAAATTCATAAACTTTCTTTTCAAATAAATGAATATCAAATGCTCCCGCCATATGCCCATTTATACTTTCTATCTCATACACTTCCGCATACTTCCCTTGTTTTTGCAAAATGTCTACCATTTTATAATTATAACGTGACGGCTGAAGCAAATCTTGTTTGCACGGAATCATAAGTACATTTGCTTCTATGTTAGACAGTGCCTCTTCTAAAGACGAAAATCCATGCGCAATATCATGTAATAAAACTGCTTTCGCAGTGTATATCCACGAATTTGCATCTACTAACTCTATACTTCTATATGTCACTTTATTTATTTCTTTCTCAAATGATGTTAATATCGAAAACTTTTCATAAGGTTCTACTTCTATACTATTACGAGGGAATGTTGTTTCATAAAAATGCTCATCAAATGCGTTCATAAACATCATTCTATTTGCTAAATGAAGTCCCTTCATTGGCTGCTCTTCTCCATATTTTCCGCCCTTCCAACTTGGATCCAGTTGAATAGCCTCAATTGCATTTTGTGCTACATTTACCGACGTAATAATTGGATTTTGCGGGTTCGTAATAACACCAATCATCCGCTCTACCATATGAGGATAATGAACAGCCCATTGCTGCGCAATCATCCCACCAGCTGACGGTCCCATTACAGCATGTAACCTTGAGATTCCCATATCTTTTATTAACTCATATTGCATACGAGCTACATCAAGAAATGTAAAAACCGGAAAATCCATCGCATATTCATCTCCAGTTTTCGGATGAATCGATTTCGGTCCCGTTGTAAACACATAAGGGTTCTTCACCTGCACATTACAAAGATTATCAGTGCATATAACAAAATATTTATTTGTATCAATTGCTTTTCCCGGCCCAATTAAACCATCCCACCAACCAGACTCCCCATCATGCGCTGTATATTTTCCTGCCGCGTGACTCGTTGCACTAAAATAATGGCATACCAAAATTGCATTTGACCTTTCTCTATTTAAAGTACCATACGTCTCATACCCCATTTGAACAGGAATTCCCCTACCATTTTCAAACGTAAACTCTCTTAAAACAAATTTTTCTTTTTTTACAAATTGCACAGACTCGCCCTCTTCCCGTCATAGTATGAACTGCTTACTAAAGGATTTTTTCTATGCAAACCATTCTCCTCCTTCTTTTCATAAATAAATGAATAATATACAAAATTAGCCACAAAATAGCACTATATTACACAATCAAAGAGGGCATACATATGATCTGGAATTGGCTACGTAAGAAAAAAAAATCAAATACGACAGAGAAAAACGAAACAGATAACTCGGAGCAACAGCCTAACAATCAAGAGGATGATAACAAAGAACAGACTAGAAGTATGAAACATAATAAAGATAGCAATAGCGAACAAAAAAAAGAGGAACACAAAGAGCCTTCTCAGGATCCGCAGCAACAACAAAATTCTAAACAAGACGACTCGAATCAGAATCAACAACACTCTAAACAAAACGACTCCGATCAGAATCAGCAACACTCTAAACAAAACGACTCCGATCAGAATCAGCAACAACACTCTAAGCAAAACGACCCGGATCAGAATCAACAACAATACTCTAAGCAAAACGGCTCGGATCAGAATCAACAACACTCTAAACAAAACGACTCCGATCAGAATCAGCAACACTCTAAACAAAACGACCCGGATCAGAATCAACAACAACACTCTAAGCAAAACGGCTCGGATCAGAATCAACAACAAAATTCTAAACAAGACGACTCGAATCAGAATCAACAACACTCTAAACAAAACGACTCGGATCAGAATCAGCAACACTCTAAACAAAACGACTCCGATCAGAATCAGCAACAACACTCTAAGCAAAACGACTCGGATCAGAATCAGCAACAAAATTCTAAACAAGACAACTCGGCCCAAGATCAACAGCAAAGCTCTAAGCAAGATAACTCATCTCAAGATAAACAGCAAAACTCTGGAAATAATAGTATTTATGATTTTACGAAACCAGAAAAAGACCGTATTCATTCTCTACAAGATTTAATAGCAAAGCTTAAACAGTCTAGTGATTTTGTTAATTATCACACATCTGATGATGAAACGATGCCTTATTGGATTTCTTACTATCGTCCTTCACTTGATGGAGAGAAATTACAGAAATATTTAATGCCTATTCTGTTAGAACGACCTTGTACTTCATTAGAAGAGCTAAAAGAACATATTCCGATGAGTGGTATTACAATTACGAACGACTTACAAAAAATTGAGGACATGGTTTTAAAGGGACATGCGATTATTCAATTGAATCAGCAAGATCAAAAGTGTATGCTTGCAAACATTGCAATTGATACTTACCGGGCACCAAGCCCTCCATTAAATGAATCAACAGTTATCGGTCCACAAGAAGGCTTTGTAGAAGCTATTGATACGAATATTAATTTAGTACGAAAACGCCTTCCTGTTTTAGATTTACAAACAAAAGAAATGATTGTCGGCGAATTTTCCAAAACGAAAGTTGTCATGATGTATTTAGACAACCTCGCCGAAAAAGATAATGTAGATTTTCTCGAGGAGTCATTACGTGCTCTTGAATATGATCAAATTAATGATAGTGCTTATATACAAGAACTAATGGGTGAAAAGTCGATTTTCCCTCTCTATATCAATACAGAACGTACTGATAGAGTGACAAAAGCACTCATTGATGGGAAAATTGCTATTTTTGTGGATGGTTCTCCAAGCGTTTTACTAACACCTGTATCCTATTTCGATTTTTTCATTTCACCAGAAGACTATAACGTCTCTTGGTTATACGCTACATTTTCACGCATTTTACGCCTTATCGCTGTTCTATTTTCAATCTGTGCTACACCTTTATATGTTGCAGTTTTAAATTATCATTATGAACTCATTCCGAGTGATTTACTTGAAACTTTGATTTTATCAAGGGCGCAAGTACCGTTCCCACCTTTAATTGAAGCACTCTTTTTAGAACTCGCAATCGATTTATTAAGAGAGGCTGGCGCGAGGTTACCGATGAAAGTTGGTCAAACACTCGGTATTGTAGGCGGTATCGTAATCGGACAAGCATCTGTACAAGCTGGTTTAACGAGTAACATTTTATTAATTATCGTTGCCTTATCAGCACTTGCTTCCTTTATTACACCTATTTATAAAATGGGTAATGCAGTTCGATTACTACGTTTTCCGTTTCTAGCATTCGCAGAAATAGGAGGGCTCTTCGGGATTTCTCTTGGATTTATCTTTTTATTTACTCATCTATTCAGGCTTACTTCCTTACGTAAACCGTACGCTTTGTTTTATCCGACAAGACAACAATCCGTTAAGGATTCTTGGATTCGTTTTCCTTTAACAATGATTGATACAAGAGATGTACAAGCAAGACCACAACATGTAAAAAAAGCAGCAAAAGGAATTTCAACAAAACATAGATCAGACTTCGATGAGTAAGAAATGAGGTGCATTGATGAGTAAAGTTCAAGAAAAATATCAAATATCTCCTATCTTTGTTTTCTTCTTAATTCACAGTGCACAGTTTGGTGCTGGTGTTCTCGGGTTCGCTCGAATTATTGCAAAAGCTGCTGGATACGACGGCTGGATGGGGGTTCTCCTCACAGGAATCATTATTCATATTCTCATCTGGATGATGTATTATTCATTAAAAAATGTAGAGGGAAACTTAATTGATTTACACAAACAACTTTTTGGAAAATGGATTGGAAATGGTATTAGTATCCTTTTTATGATTTATTTTTTTATTGTAAGCATTTCTGTTGTTAGAACTTATGTCGAAATCATTCAAGTGTGGATGTTTCCTAGTGCATCCACCTGGATGCTCACATTCTTTTTATGTTTAATAAGTTATTACATTATTTCATCAGGTTTTCGCGTTATTGCAGGAATTTGTGTTATTTCTGTTGGTGGGACATTAGGTTATCTTTTTCTAAGCCTTTTCATTTTAAAATTCTCACATTGGGATAACTTACTTCCAATATTTTCACATTCTTTTACCGATATTTTGAAAGCAGCTCAACTATCTATTTATAGCATGACAGGATTTGAAATTTTCCTGATGATTTATCCATTTGTTAAAGAGCCAGAGAAATCCCATAAATTCGCACAATACGGGGCATTATTTTCCAATATTCTATATTTGTTTAGTACCATTCTCGCTTTTACATTCTTTAGCGAAAAACAACTACTCAAAACAATCTGGTCTCAACTGTCCATGACACAAGTTATTAAGCTTCCTTTTATTGAGCGACTTGAGTATATTGCTATTTCTGGTTATGCTCTCGTTATTATTACCAGCTTTATCCTACCTTTATGGGCCGCAACTAGAGGAACGCATGAAATCTTTCGTGTGAAGCAACGAGGTATTTTAATCGCATTTATGCTTATCACCTTAGTTGTTTCACAACTTCTAACGAACAGGCATGATATTAATGATTTTATTAGCAATGTATCTAAAGTTAGTTTTTGGCTTATCTATGTATACATCCCAATTCTATTTATTATTGTGTGGGTGAAAAAACAATGGAAAAAATCAAAAGAAAATTAATACTTCTTATTTGCATCAGTGTCTTCAGTCTAACTGGTTGTTTACAAAAAAATATTATTGATGATGTTCAGCTCATTCAAGGAACTGCCTTCGATACAGCAAAAGATAATAAAGTAAAAGTTACATTCGTTTGCCCCGTACAAAAAAAGGGAAATAAAGTTCAAGTCTATGAAGGAACAGGAAACGCAGTAAAACAAGTAAAGGCAGATACATCTTTAGAATCTTCGCAACCGTTCGCAAGCGGTCAAATGCGTGTTGCCTTATTCACAACAAAGATTGCTAAAAAAGGATTATCAACTTCCTTTGATACATTGATTCGAGATGTGAATATTGGTAACTCACTGTATGTTGGACTATTAGAAGGCAGTGGTACTGAACTATTTAAAGGAAAATATAGTACCTCTTACAATGTTGCGATTTATATAAAAAAAATGTTAGAACATAATATGGACACTGGGCCTTTGCCAACTGACAATTTGTATTTAGGCGCCTTCAGGTACTACCGTGAAGGACAGGATTCCTATATGCCTATCCTAAAAAAACATGGAGATAAAATAAAGATTACTGGTATCGGTCTCTTGAAAAAGGATAAGTTAGTCGGCACAATTAAGTACCACGATATGTTTGTTTTCAAAGGACTGCTAGAAAAGCACCGCCTAGATTCACATGAATTTAAAACCAATCCTGGCTATGCAATGATTAATAACATCCGTTCCGTTCCTACCTACGAAGTAACTATAAAAAATGGAAAACCGTCTTTCTATATTCATGTGAAAATGGAAGCTCGTATTCAAGAATTATCTCGAAAATTCAACTTAGAAAATAAAAAGAACACGCAAAAAATAGCGAAAGCGGTTGAGAAACAGTTAGATGCAAAAGCTACAAAACTAATTAAACAGTTTAAATCCTTAAATGTTGACCCTCTTGGACTTGGAGCAAAATATAGACAACATTATCGTCCATTTAAATTAGAAGAGTGGCGAAAAATGTACAAAGATGTGCCAATTAAAGTAAAATACACCGTTAATATTACAAATTCTGGTGTAATCGAATGAGAAATGATTGAACTCCTCTCTCCAGCATGATACAACGGATAGAGGAGTTTTTATTTTAGATAGAGAGAGAAGATATTTATGGGGGAGCTTATGTCTAAAAAATTAGTAAAGCCTATTTTAAATGGTATTTTATTTCTCGGCGTCTTTTTATTTGCTCATACATACTTAAAAAATGTTTCCTTCACACGTTATTTACTTGTCGTTATACCAATGTTGCTCGTTGGTATGTTTGGCATCGATCTTATTTTATCCATTTTAATAAAAGAAGAAAAATAACGAGCAGGGCTGTCCCAAGAGTATTGCGGGATGGCTTTCTTTTTAACGGGTTTTGTCATTAAGTCGATATAATCTTTCACTATCGCTATCTTAACTAAAAGATGAAACTTTTGAACAGTCCCTTTTCATTTCATAATCACCCTATGTTACAATGAGATTCGGACAAAGCGAGAAAGGATGAAACAACATGACAAACGAAAAAGGTTTAGATAAAGGGTACGAACTTGTTGCAAAAATGCATGAAGAGTTCGGACATCCTGTGACAAATACTCCAACAAAACTAACAGAAGAGCGTGCAAAAATCCGTGCAAGTTTTATGCAAGAAGAGCTAGAAGAATTTCTAGAAGCGACGACTGTTGAAGATCAATATGATGCACTAATTGACCTTATTTACTTTGCATTCGGAACGTTTGCCGAAATGGGCGTACGTCCTGATAAAGGATTCGAAATTGTAAATAACGCAAACATGGCAAAACTATTCCCTGATGGAAAACCTCGATTCCGTGAAGGTGACGGCAAAATTCTAAAACCAGAAGGCTGGCAAGCACCAGAACCACAACTTCGTGCTGAAATCGAACGTCAGCGCAAAGAAGCTGAAAAAAACTGCTAGGATTTCCTAGCAGTTTTTTATTATGTCTTTTTTCCTGCGATTCATTAATGACCCACGTGTCCCGCGTGTCCTGCTGCTCCACTAATGCTAGCTGCTCCTGCCGCTGCTCCTGCTGCTCCCGTTCCAATTCCACCTGCCCAAGGAGAAGATTGTTGCTGTTGTTGATATTGCTGATATTGTGGGTGTTGTTGACCCTGCTGGCCATGTTGACCGTGTTGGCCTTGGTGACCGTGTTGACCTTGATGACCGTGCTGACCGTGGTGATGTACTTGTTGTTGATGACCATGGTGACCGTGCTGACCGTGCTGACCTTGATGACCTTGATGACCTTGATGACCGTGCTGACCTTGATGACCGTGCTGGCCTTGGTGCGTTTGATAAAGAACAGCTTGCGGATGAATGTGGTGGTGACCGTGGTGATGTACTTGTTGTTGATGACCATGGTGACCGTGTTGGCCTTGTTGATGATGGTGATGATGGTGTCCATGATGGCCATGTTGGCCTTGGTGATGATGGTGTCCATGATGACCGTGTTGACCTTGATGGTGGTGATGTCCATGATGACCGTGAATAACTTGCGGATACCCACCTATTCCTCCAGCTACAACACCTACTCCCGGTACCGGAAATCCGGTCTGCACTCCTCCAACGAAAGAAGGAAATGTAGTTGGTGCTCCTACTGGAAATCCTGTCTGTACGCCAGCTACTGATGTCGGAAATCCTCCTGTTACTGTAGGCATTCCAGCCCCTGATGTCGAAAATCCCCCCATTGATGTAGGCATTCCAGTTTGCATGCCAGCTACCGATGTTGGGAATCCTCCTGCTGCTCCACCCATCCAGCTCGGAATTCCACCGTACCCTTGTTGGCCAGCTCCTCCCATTAATATCATTTGTGTATAACTGTCCGATTCGCCTCCGAAGAAACCATGTGGTGCATTATTGTCCATCCCTTTCATTCCTTTCACCTCTTCTACTCAATTTAGCCTACCTTTTTTATCATATTTCCTATAGAAAAATAGGTGTTTGTCTGTATGGGAATTCCGCTCCTTTTTCTTCTTTCATGCTAAAATTAATTAACTGAATATTTTTTTAGGAGGTATTTCCATTGAAAAACGTAACAAAGGCTTCTATCAATGACTTAGATGCAATCTTACATATAGATATTGATGTAATCGGAGATGATAGTAGACGAGATTATATTAAACATACTATCAATGAGGGCAGATGCATCATTGTAAAAGAGAACAATTCTATCTCTGGTTTTCTAACATACGATACAAATTTCTTTGATTGTACTTTCCTCTCATTAATCATCGTTTCGCCAGCGAAAAGAAGGCACGGCTATGCAAGCTCGTTAATCTCATATATGTTAAGTCATTCTCCTACTCAAAAAATCTTTTCTTCGACAAACGAATCAAACGATAGTATGCAGAAAGTTTTTAGTACGAATGGATTTGTACGTAGTGGAATAGTTGAAAATTTAGATGAAGGAGATCCTGAAATTATTTTCTACACAAAAAAGCTCAGAGCATAGATGCTCTGAGCTTTTTTAAAAATACATTAGTTTGCAACAACGTTAACAAGTTTTCCAGGAACAACAATTACTTTACGAACTGTTTTCCCTTCAATTTGGTCTTGAATTGCTTCAAGTGCAAGTTGTTCCATTTCTTCTTTTGATGCGTCTTTACTCATTGTTAGTTTTGCGCGAACTTTACCCATAATTTGAACAACGATTTCAACTTCATCTTCTACAAGTTTAGACTCATCAAATGTTGGCCAGCTTGCATATGTGATTGTTTCATTGTATCCAAGTTTGCTCCATAGTTCTTCCCCGATGTGAGGTGCAACTGGTGCAATCATTTTTACGAAACCTTCTACATATTCTTTCGGAAGTGTTTCAGCTTTATATGCATCGTTAATGAATACCATCATTTGAGAAATCGCTGTGTTGAAGCGAAGCTCTGCATAGTCTTCTGTTACTTTCTTCACTGTTTGGTGGTAAGCTTTTTCAAGCTCTTTATTTGGTGCATCAGTAATTTTCTCACTTAATTCACCATTATCTTGAACGAATAGACGCCATACGCGGTCTAGGAAACGACGAGCTCCGTCAAGACCATTTTCAGACCAAGCAATCGAAGCATCTAACGGTCCCATGAACATTTCGTATAGACGAAGTGTATCTGCACCATGGCTTGCTACGATATCATCAGGGTTTACAACGTTACCTTTTGATTTACTCATTTTCTCGTTGTTTTCACCTAGAATCATACCTTGGTTGAATAATTGTTGGAACGGCTCTTTCGTTGGAACTACACCGATATCATATAATACTTTATGCCAGAAACGAGCATATAGTAAGTGAAGTACAGCGTGCTCTGCTCCGCCGATATAAATATCAACTGGAAGCCATTGTTTTACTTTTTCAGGATCTACAAGTGCTTCGCTATTGTTTGGATCGATGTAACGTAGGTAATACCAGCAGCTACCAGCCCATTGTGGCATTGTATTCGTTTCACGACGACCTTTTTTACCAGTTTCAGGATCAACAACGTTTACCCACTCTTCAATGTTAGCAAGTGGTGATTCACCTGTACCTGAAGGACGGATGTTTTCTGTTTTCGGAAGAACTAATGGTAATTCTTCTTCTTTCACAGCTGTCATTGTGCCATCTTCCCAGTGGATTACTGGAATTGGCTCACCCCAGTAACGTTGACGGCTGAATAACCAGTCACGTAGACGGTACGTTACTTTTTGATTTCCTGCGCTCGTTACTTCAAGCCATTCAATCATTTTTACGATTGCTTCTTCTTTATTTAAACCATCAAGGAATGCTGAGTTTACGTGTGCACCATCACCTGTGTATGCTTCTTTCGTAATGTCTCCGCCTTTTACAACTTCCTTCATTGGAAGATTGAATACTGATGCGAATTCATAATCACGCTCATCGTGAGCTGGAACTGCCATTACAGCACCTGTTCCGTAAGTTGCAAGAACGTAATCAGCGATCCAGATTGGTAATTTCTCACCGTTTACTGGGTTAACTGCGTAAGCACCAGTGAATACACCAGTTTTCTCTTTCGCAAGTTCTGTACGCTCTAAATCGCTCTTCATTTTAACAGAGTTAATGTAAGCTTCTACAGCTTCTTTTTGCTCTGCTGTTGTAATGTCTGCAACAAGCGCATGCTCTGGAGCAAGTACACAGTAGCTCGCACCAAATAGTGTATCAGGACGCGTTGTGAAAACTGTGAATTTCTCGTCTGTACCATCGATGTTGAAGTGTACTTCTGCACCTTCAGAACGACCGATCCAGTTACGTTGCATATCTTTTAAGCTTTCTGGCCAATCAAGCTCATCTAGATCCTCTAATAGACGATCTCCGTAAGCTGTAATTTTTAACATCCACTGTCTCATCGGACGACGCTCAACTGGATGTCCACCGCGCTCACTCTTACCGTCAATGATTTCTTCATTTGCAAGTACTGTACCAAGTGCTGGGCACCAGTTTACAGGTACTTCATCAACGTAAGCTAAGCCTTTTTCAAATAGTTTTAGGAAGATCCATTGTGTCCACTTGTAGTAGTTTGGATCTGTTGTATTTACTTCACGATCCCAATCGTAAGAGAAACCTAATGCTTTAATTTGATTACGGAACGTATTAATATTAAGCTCTGTAAATTCTGCCGGGCTGTTTCCAGTATCAAGTGCATATTGCTCTGCTGGAAGACCGAATGCATCCCATCCCATTGGATGAAGAACGTTATATCCTTGCATACGCTTCATACGAGATAAAATATCTGTCGCTGTATAACCTTCTGGATGTCCTACGTGTAGGCCTGCACCTGATGGATATGGGAACATATCTAGTGCATAAAATTTTGGTTTTTCTGTCTCATCTGGCGTACGGAATGTTTTATTCTCTTCCCAGTACCCTTGCCACTTCTTCTCAATATTTTGATGATTAAAGCTCATGAGATACCCTCCTTGAAATTCTATTTATTTTCACCGCCCAAAATACAAAAAACCTCTCATCCCTAGAAAGGGACGAGAGGTTATAGATTCCCGCGGTACCACCCTAAATTAATGTACAAATATACATTCGCTTAGATCCGTAACGTGGATTAACGGCAATTGCTACTATTAGTTTCACAACTGCAACTCAAAGGCGAGTTCATAACGAAACGTGGATTGACTTGCACCGACCGTCAACTCTCTAAACCAGCTTCTATTACTACTACTCCTTCTCACTGTTATTACAAATATAAGTTAATGTGAACTACCCATCACTTCGTATCTCTAAAGAGCTTACTTGAAGCTAAGGCTTCTCGGTTAATCGTTACTCTTCATAACTAACGAATTAGTCTTAGGACAGCCGAGCTATCTCCCTTGTTCCAAAGGTTGTTTTATTTAAATATATTCTAAAACATGTTACATGTTCCGTCAAACTAAACTGCAATTTTTTCTTCAACTGTTTCTTCTACTTTTACTCGTTTATCATACATACTCGTTGCAATAATCGCTACTACAAGCATTACCATGATTGCTATAAACAATACTTCCATATTGTATAAATCAACAATTGCTCCGCCAACGACCGGTCCGAACATTTTCCCTACAGTCGCTGCGCTATTTACAACGCCTTGATAAAATCCTAACTTATCTTTTGGCGCAAGTATATTTGCAATGGTCGGAACTGCTGGCCATACAAATAACTCACCAATTGTTAATGTTACCATCGCAACGAGGAACATCGTAAATTGCTGCGCTTGACTTAATACAATGAATGACGCCGCAAAAATGACGATTCCAATCATAATTTGTTGTTTTAAAGAACGCTTCATCCAGCGAATTAGCATACTAACTAGTGGCTGCGCACAAACAATCATCGCTCCGTTTATCGTCCATAATAAACTATAATGGCGGAGGCTAATATTTAATTCCTGCATATGTGTTGCAATTGCCCCTTGCCACTGTACATATGTAACCCAGCATAAAGCATATGCTACACATACGATAAGAAGTGCTTTGAATCCAGGTGTAAGTGTCCAGCCTTTTTTCGTTTCGACTTCTTTTTGCACTCCTGGCTCTTTCTTGTCTTCCATACCACGGAATCCAATAAAAGCAATTAAGAAGAAAACAAAGTATAAAATAAAATTAGCTAAGAAAATATAATCAAAACGGTAAGATGCAACTAAACCACCGCACGCTGTTCCGATCGCAATACCAACGTTTTGTCCAACATACATCGCATTAAATGCTCGTCTTCCGCCCTCTGGCCAAACCGTACCGACCATCGCATACATCGATGGGAAGACCATTCCAGAACCAAAGCCGATTAATGCTAGCCACACAACATATAACGGCCAACCGTGGAAGAACACAAGACCTAAAATCGATACGAGTGTAATAATAATCCCTAATAAAATTGATTTATAACCGCCCCATTTATCAAATAAAACACCGCCGAGCAAGTTTCCGATTACACCAGTAAGCGAGTTGATCATTAATACCATTCCGGCCACAGATAAAGATTTCCCTAGGTGATCATGCAAATAAATTGTATTAAAAGGCCATAAAAAAGAAGCACCCGTGACATTAATAATCATCCCAGCTACTAATAGCCATACTTTCCTTGGCATAGTCTCCCCTCCTATTCTATTTTTTCGTTCATCTATAACAGTAAAATTGTAGTCGTTTTTAAATAGGAAGGCAACTGATTAATAGTTGATGAAATTCAGATAATGGTTTTTCGGTAAATGAAATTATATAAATTGTCACTTAAAAATATATCAGTGATTTTGGGAATCTATCGACTTACCGAAAAAAAACGACATCAACAACAATATATAAAAAAGGGAGACTGCATGACGTTCATGCAGTCTCCCTTTTTGTATACTATCCAACTTCTTTTTCTCGCTTCGCACGTTCTTTCGCACTCCATTTAAAGATTTTATCTAGTAAGGAATATATTCTCCAAGACTCTTTCGTTAATAACGGTCCTAACGATGCTAATATTAAAACGTACAGTGCAGAGAACGGTTTAATCGTTGCCATTAAACCACCCGCAATGCCGATATTGGCTACAATAATGGAGAACTCTCCGCGTGATACGAGTGTTAAACCAATATTCGTAGAAGCCTTATGCGATAACCCGGCTTTACGTCCCGCCATCATTCCAGCTGTAAAATTACCGATGAGCGTAATGAAAACTGCTCCTAATGCCAACCACACTGCTCCTCCAAGTGAAAACGGATCTATACTTAAACCGAAACTGAAAAAGAATATGGCTCCAAAGAAGTCACGAAACGGAACGACGAGATGCTCAATCCGATCACTATGCTCTGTTTCAGAAAAGACGAGTCCTAACAATAATGCTCCAATTGCCTCAGCAACATGAATCGTTTCCGAAAATCCTGCTACAAAGAATAAAATAGCGAATATTACGATAATAAAAATTTCATTTGACGAAATATCTAATACTTTATTTAGAAACGGCGTAGCTTTTCTAGCGATTACAAAGAATAGTAGCATATACCCTACCGCGATTAACACCGATGTAAGAGCACCTACAAATGATGTTGCACCACCGAGTACTAACCCTGAAACGACTGATAAATATACAGCTAAAAAGATATCATCAAACATAATGATTCCTAATATTAATTCAGTCTCTTTATTACCAGATCTTCTTAAATCAACAATTACTTTCGCAACAATTGCACTCGATGAAATTGTAATGATTCCAGCAATAATTAACGTTTCTAATAAAGGGAAGCCCATAACATATCCATAAAGTAAACCTAATATGAAATTAAGCGATATATGAACACTACCCCCAAAAGCAATCGACTTTCCTGATTTAATTAATTTTTTTATTGAGAATTCTAAACCTAAATAGAATAAGAGGAATATGACGCCAACACGGCCTAGGAAGGAAATAACTTCTCCGCTTTCAATAAACCTTAAATCGATAAGTCCTAAATCTGGGGCATGAGGCCCCACTAACATACCGAGTATAATGAGAAACGGAATAATCGAGAACTTTAACTTCGCAGCGAGGATAGCTGCAAAAGCTACTAATACTAACGCAGTTCCAACTTCAAAGATTAAAGTATCCATCGATTAGGAATCACCTCCTGCTGAAAGCAATTCATTAATAATTCTTTTCACTTCATGTCTTTCACCCGATAATACGAGCATATCGCCAGCTTCAATAATAGAGTCTGGACCTGGATTAAAGAATTTCTTCATATTCTTTTTCAAAATAGCAATAATCGTTACGTTATATGTTTTTCTGACATGTAAGCTACCAATTGTTTGTTGTACTACTGGTGCATGATTCTCCACCTTAAACCATTCAATTGATAATCCTTCAAAAGCCATCTCAATTGTGTCTAGCGCTTGCGGCCTATATACCATTCCGCCTAATATAGCCGCAATTTGTCTCGCTTCAGAATCACGAAGAGAAATGCTTGAAATACTCTCATCGTGATCCGCATCAAAATGATACATTTCTCTTCGGCCATCATCATGAATAACGATAACCATTTTTTCATTACCTTTTGTGATTACTTCAAACTTACAACCAATACCCGGTAGTTCACTCTCTCTAATATTCATATTTTCCGCCTCCTAAATTTTTTAGTTACGGCTTTTACAAATCTACATCAATCTCTGTTTTAAACTTCTCATCTTTTGAGATTCCTAAATACTTGAGCGTCTCTGATGGAGTCGCGTGATGAAAATGCTTTTGCAATAGCGCAATCGCTATTCCTCTTTTGTACGCATGAAATCCAAATGTTTTTCTCATTGAGTTCGTTCCAATCTTTCCAACAATCCCAACCGCTTCAGCTGCGCTATGGATAACACGATACGCTTGTTGGCGTGAGATTGAATTTGTCGTTTTATTAGATTGAAATACGTAGTTTTCTCTTCGAGCATCAATAGATTGTGCGTACTCTAAAAGGGCTTCTTTTACTTTTGTATTTAAATAAATATCTTGTTTAAATTTTTCATCTTTTACAGGAAGAGAATAAAACTCTTTAACAGTTCCATCTTCATTTAATACCTCTTCAAATTTCATACTAAGTAGCTCAGTAATCTTTAATCCAGTGTTGATCCCAATAACAAATAAAAGATAATCTCGCTGCGAGTGCTCTTTTAAATACTTTTTCATATCCTCAATTTGGCTTATATCTTTTAATGCCTCTACAACTTCCATACATGTATCTCCTCATCTTATGAACGGTAATTTTCTCATTATCCTGTCCATTTTACCTTATCATGCTATGAGATTTCCATGTATTATCCATTATTTTCACAATATACTCTTACGACAATTTTTCATTTGGAAATTTATGATTGTACAAATACGGTGTGGGTAGAAAAAATAGGGGGTACAAATTCAGCTTCTTCCTATAGATCGGATTCCTCCTTTCACTTTTCGGTTGCTGATACTCATATATTACGTTACTTATTTACATTATATTATATATTTCAGTAACATTAAAGTATTTTTTCTGAAAATACAAAAAGCCGAGTGCTTTCACTCGGCTTTTTACGTATTAATCTTCTTTCGGAAGAACAATACCTTTATACAATTGAACTGTAATGAAGTAATAAATCGCATAAATAACTACGAAAATTACGATTGGCACCCAAATACGGAAGTACGGATCAACTAAAATAAATCCGAAAATATTCATACCAACTAATACGTGAGTGATACCCACAATTGCCGGGAATAAGAATACTAAAAATAACTCTTTATAAATCGATTTCGTTAATAACTCACGGCGCACACCGATTTTACGAAGCATTTGATAACGCGTAATATCTTTTGATGCACCAGAAAGAATTTTAAACATTAAACAACTTGCCATCATTGCTAAGAATGCAATTCCAAGGAAGAACCCCATAAATACTGTTCCACTCGCAATCCCATAGAACATATCGTAAGTTTGATATTTACTGCTCATTCTTTCAGCTGTTACATTTTTATATTTATCTAGCTGCAACTCGTCAAGTTTTTTCCATTCTTTTTTATATGTTAAAAAGTCTTCTGTTTTTCCGATAAATGCTATACCTTCTTTACCATTTATCCCATCGTACATTTTTTGATCTACAATTTTAATTGCATGATTCTCATATACATAAAACGGCTGGATTGTTCTGAAAGCCTCGTTCCATTCTTCTGGAAGTTCTTTATCGTTCGCACCTTTTTCATTCATTTCTCTAGAAACTGCACCTACTGGTAGTTCCTCTGAAACGTTCTTCGTATTCACTAAATCTTTCATTGACTTCATATTCGCCATATCTTTTATTAAAGGACGATTTTTCTCTAAATCTTCTTTTACATAGTAAACGTATTTATCATCTACTTTGTAACGATATTCGCTTTTCTCTTTAAATGTAATACCGTCTAAAATTTTCTTTTCTTCAGCTGTTGGATTATGAACAACTGAATCATATATTACTAAACCATCAACCATTTTTATAACGTTATTTTCAAATGCCATACCACCTGAAATCGCACCAGCTCCAAGCGCTACTAACATCGCTACTGTCGCAAGTACTTTCGTTAAACTATTAATACGGAAGTTTAATTGTGCAAAAGTAAAAGCGTTAATTCCTTTTTCACTACGCTTTTTATTACTTTTTAACTTTTTAATAATAACTGGAAGAAGTGATCCAAATAGCATGTAAGTACCAGCTGTTGTTGTAATTAATGCAATAAGGATTCCCATTTCTCTTAGTTTTTCCATGTAAATCATTGATGCATAGCCAATTCCTAATAAAATAACTGCAAGGATTGCAACGACACCTGTCATTTTTCCTTTTACCGCAACACGCTCTGTTTGTGCATCCGCATGTACAAGTTGCAGTACAGAAATACGTGATAATTTAATACTGTTCATAATTGCTGATAATACAAATAGTGCAAAGAAGAAGATGCAAGTAACAGTCATAGATGGAAGGTAAAATGCTTTATATCCTTCACCAGCAAATTCAAGCTGTTTCATTAATAACTGTCCGATACCTTCTGCAAGTCCTACACCAACTGTAATACCAATCGCAAGAGACGCAGCGCCTAATACGATCGTTTCAATAAACATAAGTAATGTAACTTTATGCTTTTTTGCTCCTAACATCATATACATACCGAACTCTTTTTGACGAAGAGATAATAAGAAAGAGTTCGCATATAAAATATAGAAGAACGTTATAATAGCTAGTAAAAATGAACCTGCTTGGAATACGAATCCAATTGATTGAATAACTGAGTTAGATTCGATAAACGCTTTATTCAGCGCTAACGTTTGGAACATGTAAAAAATTGAAATGGACATGACAAGACCGACAAGTAAGACGATATAATCTTTCAGCTTACTTTTCAGCCCCGACATGGAAAGTTTAAATAACATACTGGAACCTCCTTTCTTACGCTTTTTGTGTACCTAAATCTGCAAGTACATCTAAAATCTCTTTGTAGAACTCTTCACGCGTACCACCACGATGAATTTCTTTATATAGCTCACCATCTTGAATGAATAAAATTCGCTGACAATAACTTGCACTATACGGATCATGTGTAACCATCATAATAGATACGCCTTGTTCTTCATTTAAGTTTGTCATCGCATCAAGTAAACTCGCTGCATTTTTAGAATCAAGAGCTCCTGTTGGCTCGTCCCCTAAAATAATTGCCGGCTCATGCACAAGCGCGCGCGCTGCTGCTGAACGTTGTTTCTGTCCACCAGATACTTCAGATGGATACTTTTGAAGAATTTCTGTAATCCCTAACATATCCGCTACTTTTTCTACTTTCGGTCCAATATTACGTGATGGAACACCTTGAAGAGAAAGCGGAAGTGCAATGTTTTCATAAATAGATAAGTTCTCTAATAAGTTAAAGTCTTGGAAAATGAATCCTAACTTTTGTGAACGGAAATCAGAAAGCTCACCTTGCTTCATTTTCGTAATATCCGTACCCGCAATTTCAACAACGCCGCCCGTTGCTTTATCAAGCGTTGAAATTACATTTAACAATGTCGTTTTACCAGAACCAGATGGTCCCATAATCCCAACAAACTCACCCTCTTGAATTGAGAATGAAACACCTTTTAACGCTTGTGATTGATTCTCACCCTTTTTACCGTACACTTTTTGAACGTTTTTCACGTCTACAACTGGTTTCGTCATATATATCCTCCTACGCTTGTTTTTCCATTACCTATTTTGCGCCTTTTGGAAAGGAACTGCTATTTGTTAACATTACAATTACCTTACACTTTTGTAATATAAAAAAGATGCACGTGTAAGGTTCGTTCGTAAATGAAATTTTATCAGCGATTCTCAAAATATATCGACTTACCGACAAAAGATAACAATAAAAATGAGCTGTTCCACAAAAGGAACAGCCCACTTCTCTCTTTATTTCTTTAAAGGTGTTACCGTCCAATACGTAATAACACGCCAAATCCATTCTAGTGGACCCATTTTAAAGATTTTCATCCAAATCACACTAAACACAATTTGAATAGCGTAAATTGCAATACATACATATAATGTCTGTATGTACGTTAAGTTTCCTGCAAAGTTAAATACGCTACCAGCAATTAAAATCATTGCAGTTTGTCCGATATAATTTGTTAAAGCCATACGACCGTAGTATTTCAGTGGTGCTAACAATGTTTGAACTGGTTTTAACTGAAGTAATAAAATTAATGCTCCTACATAGAAAGCTGAAATAATTGGTCCAACTGTAACGCCAATTTTTAAGAATTGACCTGCAGCGTCCATTGTTCCATCCTCATTCATGAGCATCATATTTAGGAATGGCTCAGCAGGAACGTGCCCATATTGATACCATAACGCTACAACACTTAAAACAAACATGACACCTGTAAAAATAGCGACTTGTTTGATTTTTGCTGAAAGATTTTCAAACACTTTATACTGCCCCGCAGCAAGACCTAATAAAATTAAACCTAATGGTAATAATTCCTTAGTTGCCATAATACTAAAAGCTATCGTAAGAATAAGACCGATTACTACATTCACTTCTTTTTTCGCTTTATAAAACGGTAAAACGACTAATCCACAAATTGCGTATAACGCTAGTGCTTCTCCAGGCTGAAACATTTGATGAATTAAACCAAAAATAAATAGTGCAACTACGCGGCGTAGAAATAGAACGTATCCATTCTTCCCTTTCGCAATTGCTCTTGTAATGAAGATGTAGAATCCTACTCCAAATAAGAATGAGAAAATCGAGAAAAAACGACCTTCTACAAATAAGTATAGAAACCTTTGATAGCTAGCATCTACTGTATTAGGATCTGGAATTTTAATATTAAGTAGTGCAAGAATATTCACTAAAATAATCCCCAGTAATGCGAAGCCACGAATGTAATCTAACTCATTGATTCGTTTGTTTGTAATATTGTTCCCCATAATGCAACTCCTTGTCCAAAATTTAATCCTCCCTTACTCTACTGGACATGTTATCTTACAACTATCGACAAACCTTACAGGAATCATACATTATTGTCATATAGTAAAATGAAGCTTTAATCAGACTTTTGCGATACAAAATAAAACCAGGTCATATTGCGACCTGGTTTACTCTGATTGCTTCGATCTTTGAGGCTGTCCTTTTTTACTGTTGCGCTGTTTCACTTGAACAACTGGATCAAGTTCATTCGAAAACTCAGCGTTATGTCCATTTTGTGTTTTTTGCTCTGGATTATTTTGATCTGAACGTTTCGCCATTACATTCACTCCTTATTAGTGCGGTGTAATAATCATTTGATGTTGCAGTTGGCGAATTGCCATACGTGCTCTATTTAATTGCTCACGTTGCTCATCATTCGCATGTTGTTGCATCGTTTGTAAATCGTTATATGCTTGTTCTAATTGTAACTGCGCATCTGAATACTCCATCGTATTGTAATGCTCTTGTCTCATGCCTTGGTCTAATTGTTCTTTCGCGTATTCCACCGCTTGTTCTGCTTGTGTAATATACGATTCAAGTGATTGACGCTCTGCCATAATTGTCCCTCCTTGCTTCAATTCCCCTTTAGTGTGTCCCTTCCATCTCTACCTTATGAGTATGTTATAATGGATTTTGTTTCATTTTGACTCGGCTTAGGAGGGAAAGTAATGAAGGTTCAAAACCCTTTTCCATATACAAACGACAATAAACGTTATCATACATGGAATTACCATTTACGAAATGAATTTGGTGAAAAAATCTTTAAAGTTTCATTAGATGCTGGCTTCGATTGCCCGAACCGTGACGGTACAGTTGCTTACGGCGGTTGTACATTTTGCAGTGCTGCCGGATCTGGTGACTTCGCTGGTGATCGCCGCGATGATGTTATAACGCAATATCATGAAATGAAAGAAAAAATGCGCTCGAAGTGGAAAGACGGAAAATGTATCGCTTATTTCCAAGCGTACACAAATACACATGCACCACTTGAAATTTTAAAAGAAAAATTCGAACCGCTTCTAGCAGAAAAAGACGTTGTCGGTCTTTCTATCGCCACTCGTCCAGATTGCTTACCAGACGATGTCGTTGAATATTTAGCGGACTTAAATAAACGCACATACCTTTGGGTTGAACTCGGTTTACAAACTGTTCACGAACGAACTGCAAACCTTATTAATCGCGCTCATGATTACCCATCTTACGTGGAAGGTGTAAATAAATTACGTAAGCATGGTATTAGAGTGTGCTCTCATATTATTAATGGTCTTCCGCTTGAAGATTACGACATGATGATGGAAACAGCTCGTGAAGTAGCAAAGCTTGACGTACAAGGAATTAAAATTCATTTACTTCACTTATTAAAAGGAACGCCAATGGTGAAGCAATATGAAAAAGGACAATTAGAATTCCTTTCTCTTGAAGATTACGTAAGTCTCGTTGTTGACCAACTTGAAATGATTCCAGAAGACGTAATTGTACACCGCATCACAGGTGACGGTCCGCCTGATTTAATGATTGGCCCAATGTGGAGCTTAAATAAATGGGAAGTATTAAATTCCATCGATGCAGAATTTGTACGCCGCGGAAGCTGGCAAGGAAAATATGCAAATGAGGAGAAACAAAAATGAAATTAGAACGTGTATTACCGTTTGCTCGCACACTCTTGCAAACGGCTGTTAAAGAAGGCGATTACGCTGTAGATGCAACTTTAGGAAATGGACATGACACTTGCTTCCTAGCTGAAATCGTTGGAGATAACGGAAAAGTATTTGGATTTGATATTCAAAAAGAAGCAATTGAAAGCTCTACTATCCGCCTAAAAGAAAAAAAGCTTTTTGAACGTACTGTTTTAGTTCACGACAGTCACGACACACTTTTATCTGTACTACCAGAAGACGCAAAAGGAAAAGTAACAGGTGCTATCTTCAACTTAGGCTACCTTCCTGGTGGTGACAAGCATATCGTTACAAAACCGAACTCAACACTCTCGGCAATTGAACAATTACTAGAAGTAATGGCACCTGAAGGAATCATCGTCCTTGTCATTTACCACGGACACCCAGAAGGACAAGTAGAACGCGACGCTGTTCTCAAATTTACAGAAGAACTAGACCAAAAACAAGCTCACGTACTGCGATACGGCTTCATTAACCAGCAAAATAACCCGCCATTTATTGTGGCGATTGAGAAGCGATAATTATATCAACGATTGTTTCGATATATCGACGATTCGACAAAACATAACAAAAAAAGACGTGCACTCATTGCACGTCTTTTTCTTATTCTCCTATATAATGGATGTATACACTATTTGAAGAAAGAAGGATAGAACTTTGCTAGTAGAACTAAGGGGAATTCAAAAGAAGTACGGCAAATCACTTATACTAGACAACATTAATTTATCCGTTCCAGAAGGAGAGGCACTCGCTATTATTGGCGGGAACGGGACTGGAAAAAGTACTTTACTCAAAATAATTGCAGGATTTATTTCACCTACGGCAGGGACACTTCAAAGAAAAGAACATATACAAATTGGCTATGCACCTGAACATTTTCCTGAAGGGATTCGTTTTACATTAGAGGATTATTTATATCATCTCGGCCACATTCACGGTTTATCAACAAAATATTTAAAAGATAAAATTCCGATGCTTCTTGAATCTTTTCATTTACATCATGCAAGGCATTCCGTTGTACGAAACTTTTCAAAAGGTATGAAACAAAAAACTGGTATTATGCAAGCATTACTTACAGACGTCCATTTATTAATTTTAGACGAACCGCTTTCTGGGCTCGATCCTAACTCTCAGCAAGAATTAGAACATATTTTACTCTCATTAAAACAACAAGGCATATCTATACTCTTCACATGTCACGAAAAGCAACTACTAGAAAACTTCGCCGATAGAATTGTGACGTTAGCAAATCATACAATCGCAGAAGATACCGCTGTGCAAAAAAGGGCAGAACAAGTCTATATTGAAGCAATCGTTCATGAAACATTTTCAGCGATAGAACTACGGAAACAATTAGGATTTATACACGTTGTACACAATTCAAATCAAAACCTTATTCAACTACAAATCGAAAAAGAATATACAAACGAAATGCTTCAGTTTTTATTACATAAAAAAGCATCTATCACACTGCTACAACCTAACTTTTAAATCGAAAGAAGGTTCATTATGTTTGCGCTTATTCGTTACCATTTTCTCGACTATACAAAGTCGTATAAATACGTCCCTCCTATTGCGATGTACTTTATGAGCTTACTTTTTGTATATACATATAAACCGACTCCTATTGTACCGACATACTTAGAAACAGCTCTCGCGCTTTATTTATTATCTGCCTGGATTACGGTCACAATTTTTCATACTGAAGATCCTGTACAAGAACAAATTACTATTTCTCACACAAATAATATTTCTGCACTATATGTTGGTAAATATATTACGGCCTTTCTCATTTGTACTATGTTATCTTTTATATCCGTAATCTACCCAATTATTTTGCAAATGTTTAATGAAGAAATGACAGTTTCTTTATTTTTAGTCGGATTTCTCGCTCACATGTCTTTTTCTATACTAGGAATTTCAATTGCAACTTTATTTACTAGAAATATTATTCCAAAAGCAAGCACAGCTTGGCTTAGCCTGACATTTATATTACTTATAACGATCGCCTCCATCCGGTTTAAAAAAGAGTTACTATGGTTTTTACCACCTGTCGAAAGCTTTCTAATGCTTGGACAATACAAATTTAATATACTTACTCACACGCTATGGCTCACAGCTTGGGCTATCGTATATTCATTTTTATTACTTACTTTATTTCTTTTTGTCGTTCGCAAAAAACGTTTTTAATTACATATTAAAGGAGACAAACCAATGATCGGAATACTAGCAGGAATGGGGCCAAAATCAACTGGGCCATTCGTTGATACAGTTGTAGCAACGTGCCAAACAATATATGGAGCAAAGCATGATATGGACTTTCCTCATATGATGATTTATTCGTGCCCAACACCATTTTACATGGATCGCCTTATTGATCACGAAGCGATGAAAAAAGCGATTATTGAAGGGGCACAAAAACTTGAAAGTACTGGCGTAGAATTTATCGCTATGCCGTGCAATACGGCGCATCTTTATTTTGAAGAATTACAGCATTCTCTGTCCATTCCGATTTTAAATATCGTCGATGAGACGTTACAAGCAATTCCTGAAAATACAAAAAGAGTCGCTCTTCTCGCAACAGAAGCGACAATTCAAGCTGGTATTTACCAAGATGGGATCACAAAGCGTAATATAGAGTACATTCATCATGAAAAATGGCAGACAATGATTAATCAAATTATTACTTGTATTAAAAGCGGAGAAGTTGAAGAAGCCCGCAAATTATGGAGCGCGCTCGTTTTACAATTAAAAGATGAAATAGATACTGCTATCATCGCATGTACTGATTTGAATGTTGTGGCGAGTGAGGATTTTGTGGATTCTGCTCAATGTCTTGCTGAGGCGGTTGTTAGGATGTATCTATCAAATACTAAGAGATCTTCATAAACATAGAAAACAGCCCTTTTAAAATGTGTTTTTTGTTTGCTAGAAATCCCCAAAACTTTTAAATTTCTTCACAATTCTTTCAAAGTATCCACACTTAATCTCGCTATATTAAATAAGTAGTTATTCATATAGGGAAGGTTAGGGGAACTGAAAGTATGAAAGTAAATCGTTCGCTTCATTACATTTTTTGGCGTTGGCATTTTTATGCTGGGCTTTTTATTACGCCGCTTCTTATTACTTTGTCACTGAGCGGAATTGGGTATTTATTTCGAGAAGAGGTTGAAGATTTCATCTATAAAGATTTGTATTTTGGGAAGAGCGCCCAAACAGAGTCTATTTCGATGGCTGATTCGCTTTTCTTAACAGAGAAAAAATATCCACATTATAGTGTGGCGAAAATTAGTGAGTTTAACAGGGATTATAATACGAGGCTTACTATTGCAAATGAATATACTGGGCAACAAAAATATGTGTATTTAGATAGCAACAATCAAATTGTTGGAGATCAAAACGCAAGTGAAACGTTTGCGAATATAATGAGGGAATTACATAGTTCTCTTTTAGTTGGTGGCACTGTCGTTAACTACATCGTAGAGCTTGCGGCATGCTGGACAATCTTTTTAATTTTTACTGGTTTGTATATGAGTATACGCCAGTTCAAAAACACACCAGCATCCAATAAGCGAGAAAAAGCAAAACGACGTCATTCTATTATCGGTATTATATTTACAATTCCACTCGTTCTGCTAGTCGCATCTGGATTGCCTTGGTCAGGATTTATGGGTAACCAAATTTATAAAATCGCATCGTCGAATGAATCGATTGGATATCCAAAGTTGTATATGGCACCGCCTGAATCAAAGGTAAAGGAATTGCCGTGGGCAACAAGAAAAGAAGCTCCTCCTGAATCGAATTCAAATGAGCCAAAAGCCATTCCAATTGATGAGTTACAAAAAGGAATTGAAATAAAGAAGCCATACGTTATCTCATTACCGGCTGATCCGAAAGGTGTATTCACCGTTTCGAAATCGAGCGGTTCTGGTATTACGGGTATGCATGTCGCACCAAATGAAGAAATAACAGCTTATTTTGATCAATATAGCGGAGAACTTATTTCCAAAACGGACTATCGTGATTATGGATTATTTGCACAATGGTTCACTTACGGTATCCCGCTTCACGAAGGACATTTATTCGGATGGCCAAATAAAATATTATGCTTACTAACGACATTATCTTTATTGCTTCTCATTTATTACGGAATAAAAATGTGGTTAGCAAGAAGGCCGAAAGGAAAATTAGCAGCACCGCCAAAACAAAGAGATAAGAAAAGCATAATCGTTTTCTTTATCATGATGGTTATACTAGGCGCTGTCATGCCTTTATTCGGACTATCTGTGTTAGTTATTTTCGCGATTGAACTTCTTATATATGTATTTTCAAAAATACGACCATAATGAAAAAGCATTTGTACTCTCGTGTACAAATGCTTTTTTATTTACTGTTTGCTTTTTTTCTACCACTTATTAAAAAGACAATATCTACTATAATAATCAATGCAATAATAACTTGGGCTACATAATCCATCGTTGTAGGACCACCGGCTTTATTCATCATCATATACGTTCCTGTTACAAATGAAATGGAAAGTAGCACGAGTAATGTAACCTCAATATGGTCATATAGCTTTTGAAACAATCTCTTCATTTCCGCCATCACTTTTACCAGATTATAACAATAAAACCACTCTACAAGAGTGGTTTTATTCATCACTGCGCCATTTTCTTTCGGTACATCTTCCCGTTCCAATAGAAGAATCGTGAAGTAAGCCCTCCGTATTTTACAATGCGCCGTGCCATTTTGTGCATATTCTTTTGTGCTGATACTTTTTGATCTGATAAATAAATACCAAGTAACCCTCGGCTTATGAGACGATGAAACTTCGCATGAGGTAAATCACCAATGCTCTTCTCTGCTTCTTCTACAAAGTGTTTCATACGATCCAATATCGCTTGCTCGTTTTCATAATAACTACAGAAATTCAAATCCCCGCCTATACGGTCTTCTTCTTGATCGATGAAATAATCAAGTAAAATGTGAAGTCCTTGTACGTAAGGGAAATACCCTTGTCTAATTTTCGCAATATCTTCATCATGTAATTCATCATGAAATGCATATGCGACAAGACAGAAGATTCCAAGTGTAGAACCGGCACATGCTGAAAATTCAAACCAACTCATCTCTGGTAAGTTTTCTTTATGTGCTTCAAACCATGTTTTTAAGCGTGGTTCTCTTTCTTCTAACTTCACGTGTTTATGAATTTGCAAATCACAATAATAACAAGCAAGTTCATGAAGAACAGGAGCAATTTTGTCATAGTGCTTCGTTTTCTTTAAAACATCTTGGCATGTTTCAACAAGTTCATCTAAATAACCACCATCGTCTTGATCATCACGATAGCGATAATAATTACCGCCACCTTCTACTTCAGGTGATAATGCCATTAACATAGATTCATGCAGTGCGGCAAAATCATTTGGGTCAAGTGATGTACTGCGGTCACATAAATTATCTAAATAATCGCTGATTGTTTGATACGCTACGATAAAACGAATGCATTCCTCTCGGTGCTCATTTGCTAACAGTGCTAAAATACCACCGCCTTCGCAATGAAACGTTTTATTCTCAATACTTGCGATTGCCTGACTATGAAGCTCATCATTCGGAATATGGTAGGCACGCTCTTTCCACACCGCTAGCTCATGGTGTACTACCGGAAACACATCACGGTATACTTTCGCCATGAGCGTTATGGGATTACTCGGTACGTTCACTTCTTCCTTCATCTCCTCTATTCAATGTACAAATAATTTACTTATTTGTTTCTATTATGTTATTGATGCGTATTTCAGTAAATGACTGAATATAATTCAAAATTTCATCACGCTCATACTCATTTAATAACTCGTGATAACAATTCGGCCATTCTTTAAAAGCCTTATCACTTATTTTAACATTATCAAACCACATGCGGACACGTGTTTTATCTACAAGTTTATCCTCACACGCCTGCATTAGCAAGAGCGGAACATCTGGAAAATCATCTATTTTTTTATGAGCAATTTCGATAGACTTAATCAATTCACTATACCAACGTACTGATACTTTGCGCAAGAACAATGAATCATTCTCCATCGCGTCCCGAACTTCATGATTACGAGTTGACATTTCCACTGTAAGATTCGTTGCAAATTGCAATTTTGGAGCGATAACATTTAATATTTTTGAAGCAACTCGAAACGGAGCAGAAGGTCCAGTCACTACCCCTAAGCAAGGCGAACTTAAAATAATACCGTCTACATCTTCTCTCTTCGTTTCTTGCATCATACGAATGACAATAAGACCACCCATACTATGACCAAATATAAAAATAGGTAACCTATACTTTCGTGCCTCTTTCACCCATAATTTAACTTCCTCTATGTATTCATCAAATGAATCAATATGTCCTCTATTTCTTGAAGTCGTTCCATGTGACGGAAGGTCCCCCATTACGACGTGGTAGCCGATATGATTCCACATTTCCGCAACGGCTTCGTAACGTCCGTGATATTCCATTGCGCCGTGCACGATAACGATTACAGCCTTTGCTTCCTCTGCTTCATAATTCCACATACGACTCTCCTCCATTTCACTCTTTCTCATAATTTGATACACTAAAACTAGTCTCTAGGAAAGGAAGGCTTTACATGATATACCCTTACAAAGAAAAAAATCCGAAAATTGCGAGTAGTGCTTTTATCGCTGACTATGTTACGATTACAGGCGATGTTTCCATTGGTGAGGAATCAAGTATTTGGTTTAATACAGTCATACGCGGCGATGTGTCACCAACAATCATTGGAGACCGAGTAAATGTACAAGACCAATGTACACTTCATCAAAGCCCCCAGTACCCTCTTATTTTAGAAAACGATGTTACAGTTGGGCATCAAGTTATTTTACATAGCTGTCATATTAAAAAAGATGCTTTAATTGGAATGGGATCTATTATATTAGATGGTGCTGAAATTGGTGAAGGAGCCTTTATCGGTGCAGGAAGCCTCGTTTCTCAAGGAAAGAAAATCCCGCCAAACACGTTAGCTTTTGGTCGCCCAGCGAAAGTCGTTCGTGAGTTAACAGAGGAAGACCGTAAAGACATGGAGCGAATTCGCACACAATATGTTGAAAAAGGTCAGTACTATAAATCATTACAGAAGTAACTTTTCCAGCTGCCATTAAAGTGGCAGCTTTTTATATAAAAACTAACTTTTTCTTTACAAAACATTATTACTTCCTCAATAAAATCTTATTAAAATAAAAGCTAATATCTCCATATATATGTAAACGAGGGAGGAGAATTTTCATGAAGGTCAGTGGACTGTATAAAATAGAATGTTACATTTTCAAAGGAATTAACCGATACTTTGATCAAAAAACATTAAATATCTTTTTCAGCAATATTACTCATATCGGTGGTGCTACTTTCTCAATCGCACTCACACTTTTCTTTTTAATTTTTGCAAAAGGGACTTTGCATCAAGCTGCAATCGCAACTGCTATTTCTTTGGCAATTAGCCATATTCCTGTGCAAATATTAAAAAGATGGTATCCGCGAAAACGCCCTTATTTAACAATTCAGGAGGCGAAATATCCAGTCCATCCATTAAAAGACCACTCTTTCCCGTCTGGTCATACAACAGCCGTTTTCTCTGTCCTTATTCCATTTATTTGCTATAATCCAAGCTTATTTGCTTTTCTATTACCGTTAGCATTATGCGTTGGTATTTCTCGTATTTATTTAGGGCTTCACTATCCGTCTGATGTATTCGTCGGTATGTGCCTCGGCACTTGCTCTGGCATCATCTCTTTTTATCAATTCATCCCACTTTTCACATAAAGGAGTGATATGATGAGAGTCGCCATTTTTACCGATACTTTTACGCCACAAGTCAACGGGGTTGCGAAAACACTAGAACGATTAACACGTTACTTTCAGAAAGAAAAGATCGCCTATTCTGTTTTCGCCCCTCAGCATACAGCTGAAGATAATTTCGTAGCTAATGTGAACAAGATGAGAAGTATCCCGTTAACAATATTATATCCAGAATGCCGATTTTCTTTTCCTACTCCGCGCATTAAACGAGAACTTCTTTCCTTTAAACCTGACATTATTCACATTGCCACACCTTTCAACATGGGACTTTGTGGATTGTATTATGCAAAAAAGTTAAACATCCCAGTTGTCGGTTCTTATCATACTGATTTCGATGCTTATTTACGCTATTATAAAATTGAATTTCTCTCTAATATGCTTTGGAACTATTTAAAATGGTTTCATAGTCACATGCAAAAAAATTTCGTTCCTTCTTTTGAAACGTTACACCAACTAAAAAATAAAGGCTTTCAAGCCCTCTCCATATGGGGACGGGGTGTAGATTGCACACTCTTTCATCCATCTTACAATACAGAGCTATTCCGAAAAAAATATAATATTACAGCAAAGTATGTCCTTTCCTATGTTGGACGGATTGCCCCTGAAAAAGATATTGATACGTTGCAACACCTTATCGTACAAACAGCACATACTCGAAACGACATTCATTGGCTCATCGCAGGAGACGGTCCTCTAGCAACAAATTTGCGTGAAGCTGTTCCGAAAACAAATGTCACTTTTACTGGATATTTACAAGGTAAGGATTTAGCTGAAGCATATGCTTGTTCTAACATCATGGTATTTCCATCCGCTACTGAAACGTTCGGAAATGTCGTACTCGAATCACTTGCATGCGGAACACCTGTCATTGGTGCAAATAGTGGCGGGGTTAAAAATATTATTACAGATGGAAAAACGGGAGTTCTTTGCCCCTCCAAACATGCGGATGCATTTCTATCATCCATTTATTCTTTATTGCAAAATGAAGAGCAACTTACGCAAATGGGCATAGCAGCTTCATCTTATGCGAAATCAAAAAGCTGGGATGAAATCTTTCGTGGCTTACTTGACCAATATGAAGAAGTCCTTCAGAGCACTGCATCAGAATTACTCGCTTAAACAGAAAAACCCTCTTCATAACATGAAGAGGGTTTATTACATAACTGGAAATTTTAGTTTAATAAATGATACATAAGGTGAAGTATCACATTATTCTTATATTCATTATAACAAAAAGATACATAACTAAACAGACTTGTAATAAAAACCCATAAAAATAAATATATGGTTATACAGTATTTTTTACTGTATAATGATTTTAAGAAATTCCCCTTAAAATCAACTTACTCACATACCTTTATACAGTAATTGTTCCCCAATTTCTGTATATCAAAAAACCTTTCATTCATTTGAAAGGTTTTTTTGAGCCTGCACATATTCTTCTTTCGTATTTACATTTATAAACCAATCCGCATTCGCTTGTATATCTTCACCAGCAATATATTTCACATTACATTGCGATAAAAGCTGGCCCATACTTCTTTTTTCTTCCTGAAGTAAAGTATACATTTTTTCTTTCACACGGTTATGGTACGCTGCAAGTAACGGTTGTTTTCTTCCATTAATAATAGGTACAACCGCATCATATTCATTACTCGTTTGCTCTAGCAAAATGGTAAACCATTCATGCGAAACATTCGGCGCATCGCAAGGCATAATAGCGTACCAATCTGCTTCTATATATTCCATTCCTGATACAATTCCAGCAAGTGGTCCATTTCCTTTATAATGAGGAATATCTTCTATAACAGGAACTTGTACGCGTTGCTCTACTCGCTCTTTTATATCGGAGTTACTAATGACCACAACTTCTTGTAACGCAGTTGTCATCACTTTCAAAATATGCTCAATAAAAGTACTACCTTGCCAGCTCGCTAACGCTTTCGGCTCACCGAATCGACTCGACATACCGCCTGCCAATACAATTCCAGCATACTTACTCATTGGCGTTGCAACTCAAATGTAATATGACCTAATTCCGGTAAAATTAATTTATTCATCGCAAGGCGAACTGCTCCGCTAGACCCTGGCATTGAAAAGACAACTTTGCGCCCAATTGTACCGCCGATTGCTCTACTTAACATCGCGCTGCTTCCGATATCTTCTAAATAGCTAATCATGCGGAACAACTCACCAAACCCGACAATTTCTTTATCTAATAACGCTGACACTGCTTCAATCGTCACATCACGTTTCGTAATACCAGTACCGCCATTTGTTAATACGACATCAACATCTTCCCGATGATAACCAGCTAACACCGCTTGCTGAATACTTTCTTTATCATCTTTTACAATTTCATAAGAGGTCACTGTATGACCTGCTTCTTTTAACAATTCATGTAATAGTTGTCCGCTCTTATCTGTCTCTTCCGTACGTGTATCGGAAATCGTCACGATCTTACAACGCACTTCTTTTGGTGCTTGTTTTTTATGTTCATTGACACTCATTTTTCATCTTCCCTTTCATTTTCTTGTGAAATTATGTATGAAGCAAAGAATTCAACATGATACAATATAAGTATATTTATCCATATACAGGAGTTTTTTTATGTTTTATAACATAAAACGATACGTACCCATTATACCATTCCTAATCATATTATCCCTTTTTCAATGCATCGCTTACGGGTTCGATATTAACTTTTTAAAATTGTATGTACTTTTGCCTGATGGTGGTATTCTTTACTATTTGACTAGCACATTAATTCCTCTCGTACTTGCCTATATAATAGATTTTATTTTTAAACGTTCTATCTCTAAATAAGGAGGTCTACATATTATGGAACTTTATAAAAAATTAACAACAACATTCATCCTCTTATTCGTCGCTTCCATTACTGTTGGCTTTTCTCTAAAAGGCGCAATTCCATACGCTACATTAGTAAGCATTATATTCGCAACCCTATTTTTACTAAGCAGTGCCTTTTGCGCGGGTAAAGCACGTCAAATGAAAGGTTGATTACATATGTTCAAGAAGAAACCAATCCTTTGTAAATCATGTAAAAAGGAAATACAAACATATGAAAAAGCATGGATTCATATGCCATTTCCGGCAAGTGGTATGACAAATGTGAGAAAGTATATTGAGCTAGATGGAGAAGTTTATTGTGGTTCTTGCATCCAAGTAGTAAATAAAACAAAATAAAAAAGCTTTGCGCTCACCGCGCAAAGCTTTTTTTCATATATTATAGACCAGCTTGCTCTTTTAAAGCTGCAGCTTTGTCTGTACGTTCCCATGATAGATCTACATCAGTACGTCCGAAGTGGCCGTAAGCTGCTGTTTGTTTGTAAATTGGGCGACGTAAGTCTAGCATTTTAATAATACCAGCTGGGCGAAGATCGAAGTTGTTACGAACTAGTTCTACTAGTACGTCTTCAGATACTTTACCAGTGCCAAATGTATCAACTGAAATTGATACTGGTTGTGCTACACCGATTGCGTATGCAAGTTGTACTTCTGCTTTGTCAGCAAGACCAGCTGCTACGATGTTTTTCGCAACATAACGAGCTGCATATGCTGCAGAACGGTCAACTTTCGTTGCATCTTTACCAGAGAATGCACCGCCACCGTGGCGAGCGTATCCACCGTAAGTATCAACGATGATTTTACGTCCTGTTAAACCAGCATCACCTTGTGGTCCACCAATTACGAAGCGGCCAGTTGGATTAATGAAGAATTTCGTTTCTCCATCCATTAATTCTGCTGGAACTACAGCTTTAATTACATGCTCTTTTAAATCGCGATCGATTTCTTCCCATGTAACATCTGGATGATGCTGTGTAGAAATTACGATTGTATCTACACGTACAGGTTTACCATTTTCATCATACTCAACTGTAACTTGCGTTTTTCCATCCGGACGTAAGTATGATAATGTGTCATCTTTACGTACTTCAGTTAAACGGCGAGCTAATTTGTGAGCAAGTGAGATTGGAAGTGGCATTAATTCTTGTGTTTCATTACATGCGAAGCCAAACATTAAACCTTGGTCTCCCGCACCAATTGCCTCAATCTCAGCGTCAGTCATTAGACCTTCGCGTGCTTCTAGCGCTTGGTCAACACCCATAGCGATGTCAGCAGATTGCTCATCGATAGATGTTAAAACTGCACAAGTTTCTGCATCGAATCCGTATTTTGCGCGTGTGTAACCAATGCCTTGAATTGTTTCACGAACGATTTTTGGAATATCTACGTAAGTAGAAGTCGTAATTTCCCCCGCTACCAATACTAAACCAGTTGTTACAGTTGTTTCACAAGCTACACGTGCATTTGCGTCCTTTGATAAGATCGCATCTAAAATTGAATCAGAAATTTGGTCACAAATTTTATCTGGATGTCCTTCAGTTACAGACTCAGATGTGAACAGATGACGTTTTTTTGTCATGTGGTAAACCTCCCTACAGTAATTGTATATATTGTACGGAACTCATCCTTAATTTGCCACAAACTGCGACATACATTTATTCTCCCACACAAGCATACAGAAAAACCTTTCCTACTTTACATAGAGGAAAGGTTTAATTTGCTACTTGCATACTGCTTTTTGCCCTTTGCTCTTATCGTTCGAGACCGTTAGCCTCGCACAGGTTTTAGCACCTATTCACCTGTATTTACCACTACAAATGAGGTTGCTGGGCTTCATCGGGCCTGTCCCTCCGCCAGCTCGGGATAAGAGAGTATCCGTCCCAACCTATACTAAAGAAATGATATTCATTTGTCAATTAATATTCACATTTTCCTGAAAGTTTTTCTCAATACGCCTGGAATGAAATATTAATAAGGAAATAATACATTCACACAAACAAAAAGAAATAAATAGTATACATTATTTATATAATTGTGTTATACTCTTGTTGGGGATTACGAGAAATATTTCATTAAATGAAAAGGATGGTATATAAATATGAGTACTGTGAATGTCCAAATTGGTTTACACGAATTATTGAACGGAAGCAATGCACAGATTCAACTAAGTGTTCCGCAATTAGTGGAAAAAGTATTAATGCGAAATGAAGGGAAATTAACTTCTACTGGTGCCGTTTCTGCTTCAACAGGAAAATATACAGGACGTTCTCCTAAAGATAAATTTATTGTGAAAGAAGCATCGGTTGCTGACAAAATTGCTTGGGGAGCAGTGAATCAACCGATTTCTGAAGAACATTTTAATAAATTATATACTAAAGTTTTAGAATACTTAAAAGAAAAAGAAGAGTTATTCATCTTCAATGGATTTGCAGGCGCTGACCGCAATTACCGCCTACCAATTCAAGTTATTAACGAATATGCATGGCACAATTTATTTGTACATCAATTATTCATTCGTCCAACTGAAGAAGAATTAACAACTCATGAATCAGAGTTCACAATTGTTTCTGCACCGAATTTCAAAGCTGATCCAGCTGTTGACGGTACAAACTCTGAAGCATTCATTATGGTTTCATTCGAAAAACGTATCGTACTAATTGGTGGTACAGAATACGCTGGAGAAATGAAAAAATCAATCTTCTCTATTATGAACTTCTTACTACCTGAACAAGATATTCTTTCTATGCATTGCTCTGCAAACGTAGGTGAAGAAGGCGACGTAGCACTATTCTTCGGTTTATCTGGAACAGGTAAAACAACATTATCTGCTGATCCACACCGTAAATTAATCGGTGATGATGAGCATGGCTGGTCTGATAACGGTGTATTCAATATTGAAGGCGGTTGCTACGCAAAATGTGTAAACCTTTCTCACGAGAAAGAACCACAAATTTTCGATGCAATCAAATTTGGATCTGTTTTAGAAAACGTTATCATTAATAACCAAACGCGTATCGCAGACTATAACGATACTACTTTAACAGAAAATACTCGTGCTGCATACCCTATGCATGCGATCGACAATATCGTACTGCCAAGTGTTGCTGGACACCCAAATACAATCATTTTCTTAACTGCTGATGCATCTGGCGTATTGCCTCCAATCAGTAAGTTATCAAAAGAACAAGCTATGTATCATTTCTTAAGTGGTTACACTAGTAAACTAGCAGGAACAGAGCGCGGCGTTACATCTCCGCAAGCAACATTCTCAACTTGCTTCGGTTCACCATTCTTACCACTTGATGCATCTCGCTATGCTGAAATGCTTGGTGAAAAAATCGAGAAACACGATGCGAAAGTATTCTTAGTAAACACTGGCTGGACTGGTGGCGAATACGGCATTGGTAAACGTATGAACTTAGGTTACACTCGTGCAATGATTCAAGCAGCATTAAGCGGCGAACTTGCGAAAACTGAAACAGCTAAACATGACATCTTCGGCCTTGAAGTTCCACTTCACGTACCAGGTGTACCTGATGAAGTATTAATGCCTGAACAAACTTGGGCTGATAAAGCTGCTTATAAAGAGAAAGCAATCGAACTTGCAAGCGAATTCAAAGAGAACTTCAAAAAGTTCGACAGCGTTTCTGAAGATATTATTAACTTAGGCGGTCCAATCGCTTAAGTACAAACTTTCTGTTGGAATAACCCTTTTACTCATATGAATAAGTGTCGTGTAACCGTAAAGTTTCGCGTACTCACCGACAAAACCCAATGCGGCTTAACGGTTATACACACTTACATAAAAAAGAAGCTTACGTTTTTGACGTAAGCTTCTTTCTATATATTATATAAAGTACAACTTTAATCTCTTCATCTGTGACTTAGCTCATAAAATTGCATACTAATAACCCAAAAATTTACAAAAAAATCATTTTATAATCATTCGTTTTATAGTTTTTTACGATAAAATTTACATATACAGGAAAGGAAGAGGGCTATGAATAATTTTTCTCGTACAGGAAAAATATTATTCAGTTATGGAGTCATTCAAATGTTTTGGGGACTTGTGATGCTTAACGTTAATTTATTTGAGCATACAAGTGAAACGATAAAATACATTATTCTAATTACCGGAATAGTTTGTTGTATTGTATCTAACTTTTTTAAAGAACCTGAGAGTTATACTACTAAGTGATTTCATGTTAACTTATTGGAAGCGGAAACCTATATTTTATGCAAAGTTACGCTTCCAATTGTACTATCCCCCCACCGGATCCTCTATTTCATCTAAAAAGAGGCTTTTTATCTTTTTAGCTCTTCGTTAATTCTTCCTCATCTTTCATACTATAGTAGCCTAAATTCACAACAATTAAGAAATAGCCACCCAGAATCCCTACTGCAAATGCCCACATAACCATATGATGTTCAATTTCGTACATAATAACAGCACCCAAAATAGCAGCTGCAAAACGATTAAACATACCGAGCGTCGGTGCTTTCGTTTTCTTTACGATACTATCTCCAAGCTTCTCAATTCTTCTCCCTAAAAGCCAAACACAATACATACTTACAATCAGTCCAATTCCAGCACCTAGAAAATGAGCTGAAAATGGCGTTAACATCCATCCTAGTAAAAGAAAACCTAGTAAATAATACGATTGAATTTTAAACGATCTTAATGACATACTAATCATGCTGTTCTCCTCTTCAGTAATTTTTATCTATCCAACAAAAGCTGTATAACTCATTTCTTTCGAGTTCATACTACTTAAAATTCATTTCACTCAAATTAAAAACAACATAAACAGTGTGTTTATGTTGTTCAAATGTTTTCAGGAAATAATATTATACAAGATTTCAAACATCATATTCTCATAATTTGTGACGTTTTTCCAAACAATTTTCGTCCATTTATGAAAAAAGTGATATCAATCTATGAACATACGGATATGATGTAATAAGTACACAAATAAAGGGGGCGTCTAATGATTTATTTTCTAATGGCTCTCATTCACCTCATTATCCCTGCACTTATTGGACTTTCATTGTATTGGTACACGAAAAATCATAGTATTTTCTACGCTGTCCTCGGTGTTCTTCTTCCAGGTATTATTCTTATCACACTCTTCCGTATTCCATTTTTAAACTTAATTCCACTTATTACTGCTATCTTATTTCTCATCTTCTTACCAAAAATAAAAAAATAGGAAAGCAGATCATAGGTGATCTGTTTTCCTATTTTGATATAGATTCCCTCGCAGTAGAATGAATTTTTACTTTCTCTGATTTCACAAACCATAGACCGAAGAAAATAATAATTCCACCGATTATTTGTTGAAATGATACATATTCATTTGCCCATACAGCTGCAAATAAAACAGCTACAAGTGGCGTTATATACATATATACCATCGTATGTGATGCGCCAATTTTTTGAATACCAACATACCACATCACTAAACCAAATACTGTCACAAAGAAAATGGAATATAGTAAAGCGAATAGTGTCATTCCGTGTGTAATGTGAAATGGCATTATAAATACATGTGGTCCACTTAACAATAAAAGCGGAATCGCGCCAACTAATGCTGACCATGCGGTAACACGTAGTGCTGAATATTTTTTAATTAATGGACCTGCTAAAACAGGATAAAGCCCCCAGCATATTGATGTAATAAGTCCAATTCCGTTACCATAAAAAGAACTAGCAAGCGAATGCCCTGCTACTAAAACTAATACAGCACCACCAAAGGCAATTATAGAACCGATGAGCTTTCGCGAAGAATACTTTTCTTGTTTCAAAAAAATAGCAAATACAGTTGTAAAAATAGGTGAAATAGAAATGAGTAAAGAGGCATTTGTAGCGGATGTATATTGGACAGTTTCCATAAATAATGTTTGATACAGTACAATACCTACAACGCTAACGATGATTAATCTAGGTATATCCTTTCGTTCCATATAAACCGACTTTTCAATAAAAAATGTAAGGAGTAACATAAGCGGTGCCGCTGATATCATCCGAAGTGCAGTAAACTCAATTGCTGTAAATTCTAAAAGTCCATATTTCGCAATCGTAAAATTAATCCCCCAAATAATAACCACACTTAAAATTAATAACTCCATCCCCCATTTTCTCATGCGTATCCCCTCCGCAAATAAGATTATACAGAAAATTCAATCACATGTACATTTCATTATGTGAAAAAATCTTTGTATTGTATGGAGAGGTTTGCTTTGTTTGATACATGAAATTATATCGGCGATTTTTTAAATATAGCGACTTATACAATAAAAAAAGGTGGCTCCAAAAATATTTTGGAATCACCTTTTCTTTCTTACACTCGAACGTGTAACTTCATATTCGGATTATAAAATTGACTCGGGCTCTTCAGCTGAAAAGTTCCTCCACTTTCATGCCAATCAACTGTTAACTTATCATCCATAAATACAAGCTTTGTGCGATCTGCGATAAAGTTCATTACGCTAGATTCGATATCTACATCGCGCTCATCTTTTTCTGCTACAGCGACTAAATCGATAATTCCGCTCATTACACAACCGCAACCTTCATTATCGTAAAATAACTTTATATATTTCGCTTCATTTGGAATCGTATCCATAATCTTTTTATATGCTGCTTCTGTTACAGTAACGTACATACGTTAATCTTCATCCTCTCTTCTCGTATCCTTCCTATATTGTACCACTATTTTTCTAAAAGGTAGTATACTGAAAATTAAGACTAATCTATGTGATAAAGGAGGTTTTGTATCACTATGTTCAACTTACTGCGATACCCCATCTTCTTAGGTCTACTCGGTAGCTTTTTTATTTCTAGCGGAATGGTATTACAATATATACTTCCTTATTCTCCTTCTATTGGCTGGATTTCAGGTTTTATTTGTTTCCTATCCGCTTCCTATCTTGATGTGAAAAAATAAAAATCACTTTAAGATTTATTTGCAGTGTAATTTTGACTTAGGTGTTACTTTCGGCCCAAAAGAGAAACGTTGTAACGATTCCACTCTCCTCTCTATTTTTGAAATCTATACACAATACGATCGAACACACAAAAATATAGAATTCATAATATGTATATAGTAGTTCTATTTTTAAAACGAATTTTCCAAAATATAGAAAGGAGAACATACATGTACCCACGTAATTGTTTTAGTTGCGACGGCAGACGCAACAGTGGCTCTAACGGAAACACTGGTCCCACTGGTAGCACTGGACCTGCCGGGAACACCGGACCCACTGGTAGTACTGGACCTACTGGCTCTGCCGGGCCTTCCGGAGCTGGTTTCCAAAGTACTACGGCCTTTAGTCTAGCAGCCGCTCCCACCTATAAAAAAGGACAAGTTGTCACTTATACGAGCAGCGGCTATGTTGTACAAAAAGATGCACCTCAAGGATTTCCAAATGTATCTTCAGATTATATCGTATTAGTAGAAAGTGGACCTACTGGGAACACCGGACCTGCTGGTAGTACTGGACCCGCTGGCATTACCGGGCCTTCTGGCATTACCGGGCCTTCTGGAACTGCAGGTAGTCCTTCAGCAAAAAGTATTGTTTTTCAAGGAACAAATGCTGGTTTCCAACGTATAGCGGGTTCTCCTGGAATTGACTCCAATGTTATTCCATATGTCACTGCTGGAGCCGGTAGTATAGTTGGCTTTGCTGCATCTATAAATGTAAATAACTTACCTGCTGCTGTTTATACGATTAATATTTGCAGGAATGTCCCAACAAACCTCACTGCCCCTACCTCTAGTTACATCCTATCTACTCTTACTTTAACTACAACTGACAAAATTACAGGAACTATCGTATTTTCAATTAAACCAACGGATACTGGATCAAGACAAATTCAAGTGTTTAATCCTAATCCAGCAGTAGGTCCCGCTACTGCAACTTGGACTAGCATTACAACTGGAAACTCAGTTTCGAGAGGAGATGCTGTCTCCCTTCATATTACCCCTGGCATTACTGCAAGTGCTGTATACTCTATTTTTTTAATCACTGATATATAGCCCTTACTAAAAAATAATTTATTTAACAAAAAAAGACCCGAGATTCGGGTCAACAAATAGAAATACAAATAAATTAAAACAAATAACAGACAAGTTCAGTATATACTATTTTAATAGAATTAACTTACCTACCTTTATCAGATTGCCTTACTCTCATTCACAATAAAAAAGGGAGACCCCCTCTCAAATAAGTGATCTCCCTTTTAAAAATAGTTTTTCATGATATCGGCAATATAACCTTCACAGTCGTTCCAACTCCAACTTCACTTTCAAAACTCATTTTACCGTTGTGGTCTTTAATAATTTTTTCTGTAACTACTAAACCTAAACCTGTTCCCGTTTCTTTCGTTGTGTAAAAAGCTTCATTTAGCTTCGGAATTTTGTCTTTTGGGATGCCGCATCCCTCATCCTTAACTTGAACAATGATTGCATCTTCTACAGTCACTTTAATCGTAATCGTTCCGCCAACTGACATTGCTTCAATTGCATTTTTAATTAAATTAAAGAATACTTGCTTTAATCGTTTTTCCTCACATGTAATCGATGGTATGTCTTTACTATAAATACCTTGTATGTGCACTCCTTGCTTTAGAGCAGGCTTACCCATAACTCGAATAACATAAGCGATAATTTCTTCTATATTATGAATTTCTGATTCTGGTGATTTAGATTTCTCAAATCCACTAAGTTCTGTAGCGATTGTATGAATTCGTTCTACTTCTTGTTTCATGATATCACTATATATTTTATCCTCAGGATATTTATTCGCTTGCTTATTCACAAACTTATCTAAATTCGCTAGAGGTCCTCTAATTTTGTAGCCAATAACTGTTGCCATTTTCCCAACAGTTGCTAGTTTTTCTGTTTGTTCTATTTCTTTATCCATCATCTCAAGCGTACGAACGTAAGAATGAAATCTCAAAAACATAATCCAACATATGATAGTAAATACGCTATATAATGCCATTGGGATTAAAACGAGTGACGATTGAATAATGATTCCTGTAAGAGCGTACTTTCCAACAAGTATCCCTGTAACTAACCAAAAATACCTTTTGTTCACAAAGATTGGTGCAAATAAAATAAAAAATCCTTCTACTATATTCCCACCATCAAACTCAGCATCACTACCGTAGTAAATCATAAAATTATGGATAAAATCTAATAAATTATATCCAATTAAAATAATATACTTTACTGCAAATGGATTTTTCCATTTCATAAAATATATTCCAGTACAAAATAAGACCACCATCAGGAAATAAAGCCATAAACCTAAACCATCTTCAAATTCTCCTACTCCTTCTTGCTCTCCTCCTATTAAAGGTACAATAAATTCATAGGCAAGATCGTATACAAAAAATATAACAAAAAATAAACTTAAAAATACTTTCAGCGCCTTTATTTCTTCATTTTTAAATATATCGTCTTTATTCATATGGTAACTCCTAGCTTTTCTCCCACTTGTATTTCATTATTTCCATATTTTTTTGGGAGAATAATATCTATTCTCGTTCCCTTATCTCTTTCACTTGAAATACGTAACTTACCAAGATGTTCGTTGACAATGCGATCCGCTACCGTAAGTCCCAGGCCAATTTTATCTTGCTTCGTTGTATAAAAGGCCTCTTTAACACGTGCTAAGTTTTCCTTCTTAATACCGTAACCATTATCGATTACACTTAGCATTACATAATCTTGTCCTTTATTTTCTAATCGTAAATCTAATGTGCCACCTTGCTCCATTGCCTCCAGAGCATTTTTTATAACATATAGCACGACTCCTCTTATTTTCCGCTCATCGCATTCAACTTCTATCGTCTTTTCTTCTACACTAGAAATAAGCTGAATGTTGGATTCATTCATTTTTTCGCGGACAATTGTTACTACTTGTAATGCAATTTCTCCTATATTATGTTTCTTATAAATAGAAGGTTTACATGTAGCAACTTCCATTAACTCACTTATCATACTATTCATATTTTCTATTTCAAAAATCATCTGTTTATAAACAGGATCCTCTCCATGCTTCTCTCGTTGTAATTGCGTAAATCCTTTTAATGAAGCAAGTGGATTTTTAATTTCATGTCCTACTGTCGCTGCCATTTTTCCGACTACCGCTAATTTTTGTGATTCACTAGCAATCTTAATACTTTTCTTTACCGCTGAAAGGTATTGTATAAATCGATTTAAAATGATGTATGCTGCTATTAATACGAGTGTATACATAATGAGGAACATAAACGCTTTTACTTCCTCTAATACAAATAAATAAATTAAATATTTCCCTATAATAGTGACAAGTACGCACACAAAAAATCTTTTATTTATAAATATAGGTACAAAGAAAATAAGAATAATTTCTATTATATTTACCGCATCAAATACCGCCTTATTATAAAGCATATACGAAAGTATATTAGCCATTTCTATCCCTATGTATGCAAAAATACATGCATATTTAACAAGGGTTGCTTTCTCTTTTTTTATTAAATATATATTCACGCCCAATATTGCTGTTCCGCAAATAACTTGCCATATTATGCTATGTCCTTTATCCATTAGTGATTTATTTTCTAATAAGATTCCGTAGGAAATTTGGTATAAAACAACAATGACATATAGCACCCACAAAAAGATTTTGGCATTCCTTTCTTCTTCTTTATATGATAGAAATTTTCCTTTCACTTCAACACCCCTTCAAAATAATATCTCGAAGAATACCATTTATTATAATAAATGATTTTCATAGACAAACAAAGATAAATCGAACAATTGAGGAAAATCATCCCAATAGAGCGAAGTATCTTCAGACTATATATAAGCATAAAAGCTATAAACAATAATACGTATATTATGGGAGGTGTTTTATATGAACGGCAAAAAAAATAAAAAGACAGAACAACTGGAATCCTTCACGCGTGAGAATGAAGGAAAGGAAATGACAACAAATACAGGTGTTACAATTTCAAATGATGAAAACTCTTTAACCGTCGGCGATCGTGGTCCTACCCTTCTAGAAGATTTTCTTATGCGGGAAAAACTTGCTCATTTTGATCGTGAACGAATTCCTGAAAGAGTCGTTCATGCAAGAGGATACGGCGCACATGGTATTTTCGAGCTATATGAATCTTTAGAGGAACTAACAATGGCCCACTTTTTACAGGACCCTTCAAAAAAAACACCACTTTTTGTTCGCTTCTCTGAAGTGGCTGGATCAAAAGGTGCGAATGAAACAAATCGAGATGTACGAGGGTTCGCTGTTAAATTTTATACAGAAGAAGGAAATTTTGATTTAGTCGGAAACAATATTCCTATTTTTTTCATTCAAGATGGCATTAAATTCCCTGATCTTATTCACGCCCTTAAACCTGAGCCGCATAATGAGATTCCACAGGGACAAACAGCACATGATACATTTTGGGACTTCATCGCCAATAACCAAGAATCGGCTGCGATGATGATGTGGATTATGTCTGATCGTGCCATTCCAAGAAGTTTTCGAATGATGCAAGGGTTTGGCGTTCATACATTTCGCTTAGTGAATAAAAATGGAAAGTCACGATTCGTAAAATTTCACTGGAAGCCGAAGCTCGGCATTCACTCATTAATTTGGGATGAAGCGCAAAAATTAGGTGGTGCTGATCCAGATTACCATCGCCGTGATTTATGGGAAAATATTAATGCTGGAAACTATCCTGAATACGAACTTGGTATTCAAATTCTAGAAGAAGAGGATGAATTTAAATACGATTTCGATATATTAGATGCAACGAAAATTTGGCCTGAAGAAGATTTCCCCGTTAAAATCATCGGAAAAATGACATTAAATCGCAACGTCGAGAATGTATTCGCTGAAACAGAGCAAGTCGCACTTCATCCTGGAAGTATCATCCGTGGTATTGATTTCACCAATGATCCGCTCTTACAAGGTAGACTCTTTTCTTATACAGACACTCAATTGGCACGCGTCGGTACAAATTATCAAGAATTACCGATTAACCGTCCTGTATGCCCATTTCATAACAATCAAAGAGATGGTGCATCTAAATATATAATTGATAAAGGAAAAATCGCTTACCATAATAATTCCTTAGCAAATAACACTCCTTACACTGTCCCCGGTACAAAGGGTGGGTTCGTTACATACCCTTCTACTGTATCAGGGCATAAAACGAGAGAAACAGCCGCCAGTTTCAAAGATCATTTCTCTCAAGCACGTTTATTTTGGAATAGTATGAGTAACGTCGAAAAAGTTCATATTATGCAAGCCTTCTCCTTTGAATTAGGAAAAGTAAAAAGTAAATCCGTCCGTCAACAAGTCGTAAATATGATTGGACATATTAGTAGTGAACTAGCTACATTAGTCGCTGAAGCGGTCGGAGCAAAAGTCCCAAATATTCAAGAATCGAGCGTTACGAAATCATCGCCAGCACTCAGTATGGCAAATACGACATTTAGTCCTAATACATTACGAGTAGGTGTCATTGTTGCAAATGGATATGACGGACAAAACGCGCAATATATACTAAATCAATTCAAACAAGTTGGGTTGCAACCAGTAATTGTTTCCGAACGATTAGGTATTGTACAAGGAACGCAAAATGTACGTTGGGACGTGAATGATACTTTTTTAACAGGATCTTCACTTCTTTATGATGGGCTACTTCTTATTGGAGGAAACCTTGATGAACAGTTTCTTAATAAAGCGAGTTCATTTGTCGTAGAATCATATAATCACTTTAAGCCAATTGGTGCCTTCCAAAATGGATCTACTGTTATTCAATCTTTAAATATTAAAGGAAAGCCTGGTGTCTTACTAGAACAGAACCCTACGCTCCTGGCGAATGAATTTATTAAAGCTATGACGAAACAACGCTTTTGGGATAGAGCATATGAATAGGTTAGGGGGATAATTTATGTTTGTTACCGTCGAGAAAGATGTGCATATTTTTGTGCAAGACGTTAATCCTGGACCCGGTAGTAAAACCGTGTTCTTCGTCCACGGCTGGCCTTTAAATCATCAAATGTACCAATATCAACTCAATGTGTTACCACAGCACGGTTTCCGCTGTATCGCTATGGATATACGCGGAAACGGACAATCTGATAAACCGTGGACTGGTTACACATACGATCGTTTAGCAGACGATATCGCCATTGTTCTAGAAGCACTTCAAGTAGAAAATGCTACATTAGTCGGTTTTTCAGTAGGTGGCGCTCTTTCTATTCGGTACATGTCTCGCTACAATGGTCATCGCATTTCTAAACTTGTATTAGTCGATGCTGTTTCCCCTTCTTTCGTTAAAAATCAAGAATCTCCCTATGGTGTCCCAAAAGAAAAAGCAGATACCCTCATTAATCAAATGTATGCCAATATGCCAAAATTTTTAAATGATGTATCTTTATCATTTTTTAATAGAAACTTAGGATCTGCTACGTTAGAATGGTTTTCTTATCTCGGTATGCAGTCTGCTTCCTACGCTCTCATCAAAATATTGCAAGCAGCTGCAAATGAAGATGTAACGAAAGATTTAAGTAAAATTAACGTCCCAACAAAAATATTCCATGGTGTTCACGATCAACTTATCCCTTACAAAAGCGCTGAACTCACGCAAAAACGGATTAAAAATTCTCAGTTACATCCTCTTACAAATAGCGGTCACGGCTCTCCAATCGATCAAGCGGATGAATTAAATGAAGAACTTATAAAGTTTTTGCATTCATAAAAATCTATACCAAATCGTTTCGATAGGAACGCAGTTTTTGAAAAGATTAAAATTCACATATTTCTCACAAATCAATCAATAAAACGATTACATTTTCATTTATACTAAATGTACAGGTAATACTCCCTAAACCCAGCTTGTCTGGTTACCCCGTTAAATACTATAAAAAAAGAACTTGTATCGTTATACAAGTTCTTTTTGTTTGTTCTATTTAAAAAGTATATCTTTACTAAACTGCTTTCCAGCAAGTAAATCATATTGGATCATTTTATATTGCTCTAACATTTCTTTTTGTTCCTTTGTTAAATCTGTTATCTCTTCTCCATCTTTATTAACCTTTAACTCATCTCTAAGAACTGGTATTTCTTTATGCATTTTCGATAAAAATTGATAAAATGGTGATTGATTTAATCCTGCATAATCAAAAACAAGACTAGAAAAATAAATCGGACTTACTAAACCTAAATTGTCATTTGGCAAATCGAAATTTGCGTACATTAACAATGGCGTTTCTGACATAATTAATCTTTCTCTTACTGTCTCTTCGTTTTCTATATATCCTGATTCTTTATAAATAGACTTATTAGTTCCTAACATAGGTAAATGGTCTCCAAAGAAGACTATTAAAGTAGGTCTATCTAGATCGTCAAGCTGCTCGATTAAATATTGCAGAGCCTCATCCGATAATCTTATCCCTTCTGTATATGCTTCTAATTCTGCCTTCGATTCCTCTTCTGTTAATCCACTAATTTCTATTTTATTTTCTCCAAACATATTTGGCGTATACGGAAAATGATTTTGCATCGTCACCGCATGAATAAATGTAGGTTGTTTTCTCTTATTTAATTCATCTATGATTTCTTTACTCATAGATAAATCACCAATATTGTCTCCCACTACTTCTTTATTTTTCATCGTATCTTCTGCATTAAAATTATCGAATCCCAATGTTTTATATACATCTTCACGTTTATAAAACGATCGATTAAACGCATGAATTGCACTTGCATAATACCCTTGTTTTTTCAACTCACTTGCAATCGATGGAATCTCTTTTTGGCTTGGAACAGCTTGTTGATATGGTATAGAACCTGGCATTAAAAGACTCATCGAGTAACTCGTTAACGCTTCAAATTCTGTATTCGCTGTATTTCCTCCAAATGTAGGAGCTATCGTTTGTCCCCCTGGGAAATTCTCTATATAATGATGTAAATTCGGCACTGGATCTTCGCTAAATGAAAGATTCGTTAATTTTGTCGGATCCCAAAAAGCTTCACTCATAATAAATATAATATTCGGCTTCTCTGCTTTTTTTTGTCCTTTTATTTTATCGCCATATTGTTTTTCTATATCCTTTGCAATTTGCTGCATATTTTCTTTTGAATATTCTTTCGGCTCTTTAATGACTGTCGTATCTAAGTTGCTTAAAAATCCTATAACAAAACCATTCACCTTATAATTTGCGGCTTGATTCCACGCGCGGATGTCTACTCCACTTTTTATAAATATATTATTCATAAAGGTAGTAGGGTAGTTACTATATCCATACAACATAAACGCAGAGCCGCATATTAAAATAATCCTCATAATAATATGTGATTTTATAACCGGAATGTACTTTCGTATATACATAACTACAAATATAATCAAAACAATGCCCACTATTGCCAGAAACATATTCCAAAAACTAAAATACTCCATGACCATCGGTATAACGGAATTCATATGACCAATCTGTGTAAAATCCGACGGGTAAAATGGCTCTCCTCTAAAAATGAGTTTAAAATGGTTCACCATCACAAAAATAAGTAAGACTAAGCTAGTTATCGTTGTACTTAAGAAAACTCTTCCAAGCAAATTATATGCAAAAACGTATACCATATAAATAAATAATAGGCTTAATATATACTGTCCATATTGTAAATACACCCATGTATTTACTACTATAAGGTTCATATCCTCCTGCACTATGATATACATCCAATTCATTGTATGAGCAATTAAAAATAATACAACATAAACTCGAATAGCCGGCCTCAGCTTATGACTGATGCCTTTATTTAAATGAATGATGTATAGTAGTACACTCCATAAAACAATAATGAGTATACTTAGCTGTATTTTCCCATTAAAAAATTCTTTAGTTCTCTCGAATTCGAAAGATCTTAACATAACAAAAAACAGCGTTTCTAAACAGATTGCCCACATTCCACTAAGAATGATAGAAATTAATAGGTTCTTCCTCGACTGCTGAGGAGAAAAACTAAGATAAAATTCATCTCTTCTTCGTTGTCGTGTTAAAAAATCAAAACGCAATTTATTCCCTCTTTCCTTTGCCCCTTCGTCTCGCATCCACAAACATATTGTCCTATACAAAATACCATATTTGTATGCAGCTAGTCTCCCTATGTGCTTGTAATATACACATGTATCCTTAATTTCCCCTTAAAAATACAGTGAAATTTTAATAAGCCCGAACCATTCAGGATTGAACGGGATAAAACTTCTTCGCTCTATATTCTAACAGCATAAATGAACTATGCTTCACAAAATTATTACCATAAAAAAAGAACCTACCAACACTGACAGGTTCTCCTTCATTCTAACAGACATGAGCATATGTATTATATAAGAGAAGACATCCATACTTTCCATATAATACATACAAGTACGATAACTACAAAATCAAAAAGATCTAATCTCGGGCCCTTCTTCATATTCATCTCTAGCCACATATGAATCCATTTTATTTTTGTATATTTTTGAATGTTTTTCTTTGCAAATCGATAAACGAGTACTTGCATAATAAAAAATCCGATTACGAAAATGAACAAGAAAATGAGAAAATCGACCACAAAATTCCTCCCTATTTTTGCAGCGATTTTTCTACTATTTGATTTCTCAAAACCCACTCTTCAAATTGAGCACTTCCGAATTCCCAGCTAAGATCACGAGCATGTACAGAAAAAACGTAATGACCAGCATATTCGTCCATAAATCTACCTGTCTCGATCTCATCTTTCTGAAGACCATATGTCCCAAAATTAAAATACACATCCCACACGTCTTCATTCTTCCGCTTATAAGCAATCGATTCCATATCACATTCTGTTCCGAAATAATCAAGATGTAAATGTACGCTATCATCATATTCGTAATCCATTTTATCACCCCTTATATTTGTACTTCTTTATCACCCAAAAAATTCCTGCTATCCACACTCACATATGGGCACTTACCTACATATCATGCTTGTAGAGTGACTTCTAGGAGGTGTCATATAGTGAAAAAATTAATAGCTGTTTTTTGCATCATGTTACTAGCTGTTTTCACATTTGCTGCTTGCAGTAGTAAAAAGGAAGGTACGAAAGAACAAACGCAAAACATTCGCATCGGCGAAGTTACCCATTCTCTCTTCTACGCCCCGTTATATGTCGGGATTGAAAAAGGATTTTTTAAAGATGAAGGATTAAATATTGACCTCCAAACAACAGCTGGCGGAGATAAAACGATGACCGCCCTATTATCTGGCGGAATTGATATTGCTCTCGTCGGTTCTGAAACGTCTATTTACGTTCATCAACAAGGTGCAAAAGACCCTATCATTAACTTCGCACAACTTACACAAACAGACGGAACATTTTTAGTTTCGCGTAAAAAATTAGACTCTTTTAATTGGAATGACGTAAAAGGTGTTACGTTTTTAGGACAGCGTAAAGGCGGCATGCCGCAAATGGTTGGAGAATACGTTTTAAAGAAAAATGGCATTGATCCTCACAAAGATACAAACTTAATTCAAAACATCGAATTTGCTAACATTGCAAGTGCCTTTGCATCTGGTACTGGGGAATTTGTACAGCTCTTTGAACCGACTGCAAGTATATTCGAAAAAGAAGGAAAAGGGTTTATCGTCGCTTCGTTCGGAAATGAATCTGGAACTGTTCCGTATACAACGTTCATGGCAAAAGAAAGCTTCTTAAAGAAAGATAAAGATGCTGCTGAAAAATTCACACGTGCGCTCTATAAAGCACAACAATGGGTTGATACACATAGTCCAGAGGAGATTGCTGATGTCGTTTCTCCGTTATTTAAAGACACTTCAAAGGACATTACAGTAAAAGTAATTGAACGTTATAAAAAGCAACATTCTTATGCGACAAATCCGCTATTAGATGCTGAAGAATGGAAACAGCTCCAAACGATTATGAAAGAAGCTGGCGAATTACAAAAAGAAGTTCCACATGAAGCGCTCGTCAATACAAAAATTGCCGAAAGCGTTATTAAGAAATAGAGGCGAAGTGTATGAGTTTTTTACAAATACGTAACGTTTCTCACTGCTTTTTCGCAAAAGAGAATGCTAAATTGATTCTCGAAGACATGAGTTTACAAGTGGAAGAAGGCGAATTTATTTCTATACTCGGTCCAAGTGGTTGCGGCAAAACAACACTCCTCTCCATTATTGCCGGGTTACTTGATCCAATTGAAGGCATCGTCTTTTTAGATGGTGAGCCTATTACAACAAAAACTTCATCTATGGGGTATATGCTGCAGCAAGATTACTTGTTCCCTTGGAAAACAATTGAAGAAAATATTATGCTTGGACTTCACACTCGAAAAATTTACAATGAACAGACGAAAAAACATACTTTACAACTTTTAAAGCAAGTCGGTCTACATGATGTAGAAGAGCAATACCCTCGTGAACTGTCCGGCGGTATGCGTCAACGTGCCGCTCTCGTTCGAACGTTAGCGACCGATCCGAAAATTTTATTGCTAGATGAACCTTTTTCAGCTCTCGATTATCAAACGAAGTTGAAACTAGAAAATCTCGTCTTCACATTATTACGTAACTATAAAAAAACATCACTACTTGTCACACACGATATTGAAGAAGCCATTGCGATGAGTGATCGTATTTATTTACTACAAGCGAATCCTGGAAAAATTGCAAAAACATTTATCGTCCCAGAAAGCATCCGTTCCTTATCACCGTTAGAATCACGCCACCACCATGACTTCCCATCCCTCTTCCAAGATATATGGAAGGAGCTGGAGCGACTTGGATAATATAAAGCAACTACATGAACAGTTTCGGAAGAAAGAACGTAGGCGCGCATGGTTAGCACGCTCACTGCAGCTTTTACTGCTCATTCTTTTCTTTTCACTATGGGAAATAGCTAGCAAAAAAGAGTGGATTGATCCTTTACTCTTTAGCTCTCCTTCAAGCATTTGGGATCTCTTCCTTAGTAAATGGATTGACGGTTCGCTTTGGGTTCACATATGGACGACATTACTTGAAACAGGAGTAGGCTTCATTCTTGGAACAGTGCTCGGTGCTATTATCGCTACTTTTCTTTGGTGGATGCCACTTCTCGCTCGCGTGCTCGACCCCTATCTCGTCGTCCTAAACGCCATGCCAAAAGTGGCACTTGGACCTATTATCATTGTAATCTTCGGTCCAAATATTTCTTCGTCGATTGCAATGGGGGTAATCATTTCCATTATCATTACCATTCTCGTTATTTACAGCGCATTTCAAGAAGTCGATTCTAACTATATAAAAGTGATGGACACATTTGGCGCGAATAAATGGCAATGTTATAAGCAAGTCGTTCTCCCTGCATCCTTCCCAGCAATTATTTCAACGTTAAAAGTGAACGTTGGTTTATCATGGGTCGGTGTTATATTCGGCGAACTTCTCGTCTCTAAACAAGGTCTTGGCTACTTAATTAGCTACGGATTCCAAGTATTTAATTTCACGCTCGTCTTACTGAGCGTACTACTCACCTGTGTCCTCGCAACACTTATGTATGTGTTTGTTGAGGCATTTGAAAAACTTCTAATTGGAAAACGAAAAAGAAGCTGACTTAGGACGATAGACTATAGTCAGCTTCTTTCTTTACCTTTTATCACACATCTTTGTTTCATTTGTAACGTTTCCATCCGCAACCGTAACTGTATGGAAACAATCTTTCACACGTACTGTAACGACATTTTCTTTTCGATCTATTACATGATAATCATCATACTTTTTATTTAATGCACTACGAATTTGCTCTCCTTCAAAAATCGGAAAACCGTGAGACATTACCCAAATGAGACCAGCAACCGCAAGAATCGTTTTCATACGTTTCATTACCTCCTTGAGAGTAAACTTATAGTCCCTACAATATGCGCATTATAATTGTGTCTAATTTGTGACATTTTTATACTAATTCTCTTTTAAAGCTTCAGTTCCTTCTTCTTTTTTACAAAAAGACAGAATTTTCAATTTTATCAACATAAAAAAACGCAAAGAACTAAAATTCTTTACGTTTTATTGGCAAAAATATATACCTCTCATTATTGTCATTGTCCGCTTTGTTACTCTATCGTTTTCGAAACATCATATAACCCCGACAACACTTCCGCTCTCATTTTTACAAGCTCAGGGAACTGATAGAAGAACGCAATTTTTTTATACTTTAACTCCGATCCTTCTTTCACCTTTTTTGAATCTTGCAAAATAAATGCTGTAAACGTATCTGCAATATCTTCCGCTACATTTGTCGTTCCATACTGTGATACAAACTCATCATGCTTTTCTTTAAAAAATTCAATTTGAGTTTCTTCACTTTCTTCCACTTTCTTTTCTGTCCACTCCTGCTCAATGTCCTTCCAGAAAGAGTTATAAAATTGATTAATATAAGATTTTTCCTTCGCACATCCCTCTTGTAAGAAAAGAGTTTCACAGTTATTTCGGTATGTTGAAATATCTTTATCTTCTTCAAAATCCTTTACATACTTTTCATCTACTGGTATTTGCTTATACCCGAGCGTCAACACGTGAGCCGTCTCATGAATTAATGTTTTCATCACTTCATCGATATTTACCGCCGAATCAAGCGTATCTAAGCTAAGAATCCAATCTTTCGGATTCTCCATACTAGGCATAACGTGAGCAACAACACCGTCATAACCGTCCGTTATTAAATCAAATTCTGTTATATTCCCGCGATATTGAGCTGGAATGAGAGTACGATACATATCCCATAAGTCTTCATGATACCCTCTATCTTGACGCTGTTGTAGCACCTCTTCTTTCGCTTTTTTATCTTCAGCGAATACTTTATTTAAACGTTTTCGTTCTATTTTTTCAAAATAAGGATCTACAATTTCATCACCATCAATATAATAAGAAGCTAAAAAGAAATAATTTTCGTCATCCTCTTTTTTCTGCTCTGCCCCTTTCATATCCGCATTTTCATGCTCTTCTATATCATAATCTTCTACTGCTTCAAGCTCAGATAATCCATCTATTTTTTCATATACTTTTTGAAGTTTATTATCTCCTATTTCCACGCATTCTTCTTCTGTTTTACAAACTTCTTTTTCCTTCACACTCTTCATAGAACTATCGCATCCTGCTATTAAACCAATTGCGACGATAACCCCTACTAACTTGCCATACAGTCTCTTCATATAAACCTCCGTCGTTCCATTCTACAAAAATATCATAATCAATTTCTAACGAATATGCGATACTTAATTAAATAAACTGTAAGGGGGGCCATGATTCGAGCAGTCTTCTTCGACTTAGATGGAACATTAGTAGATCGGCGCCAATCTCTAGAAAATTATATTAGCGATTTTTACAATATATCGACTTACCGACAAAAGCTGACAAACAAAAAAGAGGCCGTTTTTCAAAAACGCCTCCTCTTCCTTTATTATTCATATACTGTAAACTGCGGTTTACTCGGATGATCTTTAACTTGCGCATCCTCTGGAAACTTTGATACTTTTTGATATAGAGCAATGTCACCGATACAACCTGCTGTTAGTAAAATCCCTAAAAATGAGATGGATTGCACGTTCGTAGCTAACCCAATTACAATTGGCAAAATTCCAGTTGGTAAAAACGGCAGCATTAACACTTTCTTCATTTGCTTTACTGTAATCGCCTGTTTAGAATGAGCATATGCAACACCTAATTTCCAATTAACGCCCCATTTCAGTTCACTCCATGGAACGCCTCCGATATAGCGAAACCCTATTAAATGTATCGCTTCATGAATACAAACGAGAACAATCATTGTGATAATAAAAAGAAACAGGGTTGGTAACGTAATTTCAATTTGAAACCCACCTGAAAGAAGTGAATGTAAAAAACTAACTCCAATCGCCAGAGCGAATGCTATACAACATGAATAGAAATTTAATTTAACCATCGAAACAGTAATAGTCGTTTCTTTACTTTTATGCATCTTTCCCCTCCTAAAACGCAAATATATCTTTACAAAATTGTATAATATACCCAAAATGATGTAAATATATATTTACATTTATTCTTGCACACAAAAAAAGAAACCGGCCACTTTACTTCGTAAAACAGCCGATTTCTTCTATATGTTTCATCGTGCGCGCCAGTACATCGTCACGCATTATAAAGCTAAATTTTCTATCCGTTTTAATATTGTCAGGAATGTCTGTTAATAAAACAGATCCTTTCGTTTCTTCGTAATGCGTATGTTCTTCTACCGCACTAATTGTTGCAAAATAAATGTTTTTAATGATTATTTTGTCTTTTCCAGATACTTTATATTGTCCTAAGTAAGTTAAATCAGAAACTATGCCGCCAGTTTCTTCATGAACCTCTCGAACTGCCGCTTCTTCCGGTGTTTCCCCTAGTTCTACTTTACCACCTGGAAATTCAAGACCGCGACGTAAATGATGCGTTAATAACCATTGATCCCCGTACCGGCATACAACCCAAACATGCTTTGGCTCAGGAGAAAATGGATAACGTTCAAACGATAATTGTACAGTGTTGTGGTAATAATCTTTAAATTTGTACATGCCATTACTCCCCTATTGATGGTTACAAGTTTTTCCTACCACAAATTGTAGCATATTCTCGCTTTTCTGCATAATATTATCCAATTACAATCCATTGATTATTCCCATTTGCGCGACTAATTCTTTCGTCTCATGATTTCCTAAATCGTAAATCATTTTATATGCTTTTTGTAGTTGTTCATCATATCGGTCATTATTCGAATCGTGATGATACTCAACAAATGGAACGTGAGAACGTAAAAATGAACCTAAATCCTCTACATATGCTTGATCAAAGTACTCTCTTAACTCCGTAATTTCCTCATCACTTGCGGAAACCTCAAAATTATACGTATCCGCCGTCTTCACTTGCGAAATTTGACCGTTTCCTATTGATATATAATATGTTTTTTTCGTCTCCATGTAACACCCTTCTTTCATCCTTTTAATTTCTATTGTTTTCATCAATTACAAAATTATGTAAAATAAAGAAAAGGAGGGATTCCATGTTCAAAATATTAATTATCGGTATTATAATCGTCCTAGTCATACTAGTACTCTCCGTCATGACAATTAATAAAGGCTACGCTTATAAACATTCTGTTGATAAGCCAGAAGATAACCCTTATACAAAAAACAGCAAGAAGAATTCATAATACGCTTCATATACTACTTATTTTAGCCCACATCATATTCAGTATTCGTTTACTGGCAGGTCAACATAACTTTCTACTACTTTCACAATTTCTATTAGGGACTTTACTGTTTCTTATTACCATTGAACAAATAAGGAAAAAGGCTTCATTTTGATTGTTCTCATTATCAACTATATAAAATAACTGGAGGTATATATGCTAAAAGGGATACAGATTACTTTTTCACTTATCGCTTTATGTATAGCAATCTATGGATTTTTTACTGGCAATAGAGAAATGATGCCTTATATGTTCTTTTTCTTAGGATTAATGGCTTTCACTGTAGCGCTAGGAGAAATAAAAAAACATAGACAATCTAGCAGCATACTTGCTTTCATAGCTGGAGCCGGTGCTTTATTTCTTAGCTTCTCAGAACTATTTCGGTAAATAATTTATTTAAAAAGGTGGAGATTTGTATGCTAAAAACCTTTCGCATTATATCCGTCTTGTCGTCATCGTTCTCGCCCTATCCGTAATATTTACAAACGCACTTGTTACAATGCCTTATATGCTCATCGCCTTATCTATTATGACCTTCATCCTGAGCGCAGAAGAAAAACAGAAACAAAAGAAAGTACATAGTACACTCTCCTTCTTTTCTGGCGTATTCACTTTAAGCGTTGCTATTATAATTTTTGTCTCTCAATAACTATCTTTCTACTAGGAGGTTAAAGTGCATATAAGAAAATTACAGCTAACCATCGTTTTTATTACTTTGATCTTATGTTTATACAGCACATTTACAATGAACTTTCAAACCTTTTCACCTATCATTTTGTTCCTCTTTAGTTTATATGGCATTTTAGTAGGAATTGAGACGATTCAAAAACAACAAAAACAAATTGGAGCTATTAGCATCGGTTTAAGTCTTTTTACGATTGTTTTTGTTATTCCATTTATAATGTTCTTTTAAAGGAGGATTATATGTTTAAAAACATTCGAATTATAATAGCTACTATCGCTCTTATTCTCGCCCTATTTAGCTTCTTCGCAAATATCCCTATGCTTTTACCCTACGTTTTTATCCTTTTGAGTATTATGTTTATCCTTTTTGGAATCGATGAAATAAAAGAGCGGCAAAAAGCAAAAGCATTTGTTTATTTTCTCGGTTCTGCCTTTATTTTATATGTTGGGGTGTCTAGTATACTTTCATAAAAAAGAAGAGCATGTTTTGCTCTTCTTTAACTCACCATTTTCAACCCAATAATCGTCCCCATAATTCCAACGATACAAATAATCCGAAAAGCATTTTTCGGCTCTTGAAAGAATAAAATACCGACAACTGCTGCCCCGAGCGTCCCAATCCCAGTCCAAACTGCATATGCAATTGATAACTGAATTTCTTGGAGTGCCATCGTTAAAAATTGAAAACTAATAATAAATCCACCTATTAAAATAATATTATTCGTCCAATTATTATCTTTTGCTACTTTCTTTATCCCAATTACACCGACAATTTCAAAAAGCCCAGCTATAATTAAATACATCCACGCCATTTTATTTCACCTCTTCCTTGTCACCACTAAATTTCAATCCGATAATAAATAGTGCTAATAAACAAACAAGGAAAATTTTAATAAATGAGAACGGCTCTTTAAAATATAAAATATCTACTACTATCGTTCCCACTGTCCCAATTCCAGTAAATACTGCATATGCCGTTCCAATTGGGATTCTTTTAGTTGCTTCAATTAATAGATGAAAACTAACTAAAATTGCAATAAGTGTCAAAATACTCATCGAATTTGTTTTTAATCCCGTTGCCCAATATATTTCGATTAAGCCTCCAAATACTAAATACAGCCACGCCCTATTTGTACTAATCTCCTTTTTCTTTTTCACTTCTTCTTTTACCTCTTGTCGTATTTCTTGTTTTGAAGAGCTACGTTTCTTTTTTGGAAAAAGAATGTAGGACATCGCCCATATAAAATGAATCATAAGTACCGATGTCCAAACACTGATAATGGTATTAATAGTTTCATTTTTATAAAAGCCTATTTGTTTATTCAAAATCCATTCTTTCATATGAAGAATATAAGATCCACTTGGTAACTCTTGAGCTGGTACAAGCCCTATTAGAAAAATAAATAAAAGCTGCGCAAGAATGAAAATGCCCACATGTTTACAAAAGTATTGCCGCTCTAATCGTGCGTGCTCCTTTCCATATAGCTTCTCTTTTTGCATAGCTGTCATTTATCTTCCTCCTTTTTCAAATAATAATCTACCATTTCATCTATATACTTCATTGTTTCCGAATCAAGTCCATATACTTTTGCAATCTCCCCCTCTTCAGGTCTAATTAATTCCCAATACTTATTTATTAATTGTTCATCTTCTTGAAATATATGCATGGAAAAAGCCACTACTTTCTCCGCCAATTGTTGAACTTCTGGTGAATCTACTGGTTCATTTATACGCTCGCGAATTTCTCTTAATACTTGCAGCCACTCTTTCGTTCTTTTATCGTTTTCTTCAAATGTTGGTAAGCCCTGAATAATCTGCTGCTCTTCCTCATTAAAATATCTTTTCCAAAATTTCTCCCTCTGATCAATTCCCTGTACTGATTTTATAAATAACATTAAATCTTCTGTTCTAAGCTCTCCTGTTAATTCAATGGAATGAAATGTTGTATATAGTAGCTTTTCTAAATCCTGTAATCTTTTTACTTCCCCTTGTATTGTTTGAATTTCATTTTGAATCGCATTCTTCCATCTTTCTTCTTCTGAAATCCCCTTTGCTTCTTTTAATACTCCTTTTATTTCTGAAAGCTTAAAACCAAGCTTTTTAAAAGTTGTGATTTGCTGCAATGTAATTACATCATCTTTTGAATAGTAACGATATCCTGAGTCAGCAACATAAGACGGTCTTAACAATCCAATTTCCTCATAATATCTAAGTGTTCTCGTCGTTACATTCGTTTCTTTTGAAATTTCGCCAATGCTATACTTATCCATCATTTCCTCCCTTTACTTACTTTATTTATCCCTACTATAAACTTTGACGTATACGTTAAAGTCAATACTCTTCATAACATACATTTCTACAAATAAAAAAACTGCCCTTTCACAGGCAGTTTTTCTTTCTATCCAAACACTTTCTCAAGTTCATCTTTATCTTGGCTTAACCAGAAGTTCATTAAGCGTTGAGCTCCTTCTAAGTCGTGAAGCTTCGCTTGACCACATTGTGTTTCATTTGCAGCTGGAATTTCTGTAATTTGAACCGCATCTTTTAATGTTAGTTCTAATAAATCAATAATTTCTCGAACCGTTGGTGTTCCGCTTACTACAAGATAATATCCTGTTTGGCAGCCCATTGGTGAAATATCGATAATATCAAAATGCGGATAACGATCAATATATTTACGTAAATTAAATGCTAATAAATGTTCTAACGTATGAATAACATCTGGTTTCATTGCTTGTTTATTCGGTTGGCAAAAACGAATATCAAATTTATTTACAATACCGTCACTTCCTACGTTGTGAACTCCGCAATGTCTTACATAAGGCGCCTTTACAATCGTATGATCTAATTCAAAGCTTTCTACTGATGGCATACAACATCTCTCCCGCTTTTAATTTAATTCCGTTATATCCAATATGATATAACGGAAATCAACATTAGTAAAGTATTATGTACAGTCGTGCTATAATACTTTAAGACTATGCGGAAAAGGAGACCATTATGAAACAGATTTTTATTGGGATTATACGCTTCTATCAAAAATTCATTTCTCCAATGACACCACCAACGTGCCGCTTTTATCCAACTTGCTCGCATTATGGATTAGAAGCATTTCAAAAACATGGTGCCCTAAAAGGTTTTTTGCTAACTTGTAAGCGGATATTAAAATGTCACCCTTTCCACCCGGGAGGATTTGATCCTGTCCCAGATAAAAAGGATGACAAAGTAAATTCTTAATTATCGTAACCATTCACAACTAAATCTAATTTTCCTGTGTCAGGATCTATAACAAGACCGTGAACAGGTACTTCTTCAGGAAGTAATGGATGGTTGCGAAGTATTGATACGCTATGTTCTACACTTTCTTCTACACTAGAGAATCCTTGTAGGAATCTTTCTAAATCGATTCCAGAATAACGAAGTGTATCTAATTTCTCTTCTGTGATACCGCGCTCTTTCATCTTCTCGATTGTACTGCTCGCTTGAATTTTAGCCATACCGCAATCATGGTGGCCAACTACACAAACTTCATCAGCACCAAGTTCGTATACAGCAACTAAAATACTACGCATAATACTTCCGAACGGATGGGAAATAACAGCGCCTGCTACTTTAATAATTTTCACATCACCGTTACGCATATTCATCGCTTTCGGTAATAATTCAACAAGACGAGTATCCATACAAGAGATAATTACCATCTTTTTGTTTGGAAATTTACCTGTTTCGTATTCTTCATATTTTTTTTCTTCAACAAATTTTTCATTGTATTGTAAAATCTCTTCTAATGACTTCATAGTAAAGAACCCTCTTTTCTCTCATTTACATTACTTATATAGTGTACCAAAATTTAAAAAACTCAAAAAGGATATTGCTTTATAGTAAAAATAAGATATTTTCAGATAACCGACATAATTCTTTCAAAATATACACACACCTTTGTAACAAGTCCCCCCTATTTAAAACGTTTTTTCACTATAAACTGATTGTAGATAATGTAAAAAAGGAGTGAATATTTATTATGTCCGACGTTCTGTTACTGAGTCGTTTTCAATTTGCAATTACTATTTTTTATCACTTTTTATTTGTACCTTTGACAATCGGACTTGTTATTTTAGTAGCATGTATGGAAACTCAATACGCCCGCACATTGAATCCAACATACCGCAAAATGGCAAATTTCTGGGGTAAATTATTTACAATTAACTTCGTAATGGGGATTATAACTGGGATTACGATGGAATTCCAATTTGGAACAAACTGGTCTGAGTACTCCAAATATATGGGAGATATTTTCGGATCACCTCTCGCAATCGAAGCACTCGTTGCCTTCTTCTTAGAATCTACTTTCATGGGAATATGGTTATTCGGTAAAGACAAAATTTCACCAAAGTTCCGTGCCTTCTGTATGTGGATGGTTGCACTTGGAACAAATATTTCCGCCCTTTGGATTATTACAGCAAACGGCTTTATGCAAAACCCTGTTGGCTACGTCGTACGTAACGGCCGCGCTGAATTAAATGATTTCTGGGCACTTGTGACAAATCCATATGCTTGGAACATGTTCTTCCATACTGTAATTGGTTGTTATATCGTTGGTGCTTTCTTCGTTATGGCAATTAGTGCCTATCATTTATTACGCAAAAATGAAGTTGAATTCTTCAAAAAATCATTTAAGTTTGGTTTAATGTTAGGTTTATTCGCTGCAACTGTTACACCGTTTATGGGTCATCAGTCTGGTGTATCAGCAGCTAAATATCAACCAGCAAAAGGAGCTGCGATGGAAGCGGTTTGGGAAACTGGAAAAGGACAAGGCTTCTCGATTGTTCAAATTCCTGATGTGAAAAACGAAAAGAACTTTGAATTCCTTACGATTCCGAAACTAGGGAGTTTCTTCTATACAAACTCATTTGATGGCGAAATTGTTGGTTTAAAGGATATCCCGAAAGATGAACGTCCAAATGTTAACCTCGTGTACTATAGCTTCCGCTTAATGGTTGCACTTGGTATGTTCTTTATGGCATTAACTTGGTACGGTTTCTACTTAAACCGAAAAGGAAAACTAGAAAACTCAAAACGTTATTTAAAAATCACAATATGGTCGGTCTTACTACCATATATCGCAATTAACGCTGGTTGGATTGTTGCCGAAGTAGGTCGTCAACCATGGACAGTTTATAAACTAATGCGTACAGCAGAATCTGTATCACCTATATCTGTTCCACAAATTTGGTTCTCATTAATTAGTTTAATCTTGTTCTATACTTTACTTTTAATCGCAGACGTATACTTAATGCTAAAGTTCGCGAAAAAAGGACCAGCAGCATTAGAAGAACCTGCTACTGAAGGAGGTGCAGCTCATGTCTCATGATATGCTTGCAATCATCTGGTTTGGTTTATGGGGCGTGATTTGGACAGTTTACTTCATTCTTGATGGGTATGCACTTGGTAACGGAATGATTTTTCCTTTCGTTGCGAAAGACCGACAAGAACGAAATCAATTACAAGAAGCAATTGGCCCATTCTGGGGTGGTAATGAAGTATGGTTAATTACAGCTGGTGGCGCAACATTTGCTGCCTTCCCAGTCACGTATGCAAATATGTTTAGTTATTTATATACACCACTATTTTTAGTATTACTCGCACTGTTTGCTCGTGCTGCTGGACTTGAATTTATGCATAAAGACGATTCACCAATTTGGCAAAAAACTTGTAAATGGGCATTTACAATTGGTAGTTTCCTAATCGCCTTCTTATTCGGAGTTACGTTCGCTAACCTTTATTACGGACTACAAATCGGAAAAAATGGCTATGAAGGAAATTTACTTAGCTTATTAAATCATTACGGTATTTTAGGAGGTCTGTTCTTCACAGCTATATTCGTCGTATCTGGTGCCCTTTGGGTTATAATTAAAACGACTGGTGAAGTATCTGATCGTGCTTATAAAATCGCAAGACCATTTTCAATGGCAGCTGCTATTATTTTAGCTATTTTCTATGTAGCAACTGCAAATCGTACAAATTTATTCCAAAACTTCACAGAATATCCTGTACTATTCATTCTGCCAGTACTTGCAATGTTAATGAGTGTACTCGCACTTATTATGGTGTACAAACATAAAATCGGTCTTGCATTCACATTCGTTTGCTTAACAATCGCAATGTTTATGACAACTGGATTTGCAGGTATGTTCCCAAGAATGTTGCCATCTCGTATTAACGACGCTTATAGTACAACGTTATATAACGCAGCTGGTAGTCAATTAAACTTAAAAATTATGTTCTTCGTTGCAATGGTTATGGTACCAATTGTTATTGGATATCAACTTTGGAGCTACAGTATCTTTAAAAATAAAATTCATAAGGACTCTGCTAAAGGGTATCACTAAAATAAAAAAGACACTTCGTTTGAAGTGCCTTTTTTGTACGTATGATTTTTGATAAGATGTTATATTTCCAATCTAACAACTATAATACAGAAGAATCATGAACAGCTCACAGCTAGATTGTAGCACAGGGCAAGTTCATCATTTTATGCAATTTTACATATTTATCTATAAAGTAAACTGTATTCCTTGATCGTTCGCATCGCTATCCCTTACATCTGCTGTACTAATACCACTAAATGTTTGTACTTTTTTTCCTGTATTCGATGATCCTGATCCATTATAAGCTTTCGTTTTTTCAATCGGCTGCACGTTATATTTATCTCCTAAATTAATCGTTCCGTTACAGTTTTCAATAATAACGCCTTCCACAACTGATGGCATTTTGTCACCTACTTTCATTTCGTTACTTTTATTTTATGAGAATCGCCTAAAAAAATAGCATGTACAAATAAGAAAAAGCACTCAGACTGAGTGCTTTTTCTTATTTCCCTTTTTTATTTCTTTCACAAGCAATTCCATCGCCATCACGATCTAAATGCTTACCATAATACGGACTCTCTCTTGTAATATCATAATATCCAGCATCGTTTGCTTCTTTACAATTAGCAAAGCGTTTCGGATCCGGTTTTACTTCAGGCTTCACTTCTGGTTGTGGTTGTTTTGCTCCTGGTCTTTCTTCAAATGGTAACGTTGCATTATATAAGAACTGAACGTATTGCTCACGACTTACATGCATTTTAGGTGCGAATTTACCATCACCAGTTCCAGCCGTAATATAATTTGATTTTATTGCAGTAATCGCAGGATTCGCCCATCCATTTCTATCTACATCCGGGAAATTATGATCCCCTCTTATTTGCAATTGGAATCCCCTTGTCAAAATTTGTGCCATTTCTTCACGAGTTAACGAATCTTTCGGTCTAAATTTTCCTGTGTTATCTCCAACGAATACACCCATCTCTGTTAAAGCAAGAATCTCTTTTTTAAACATAGTTGAACGATCCGTAACATCTTTATACGGATTGTTATACTGTTCTTTTACTGTCGGTTTTAAATGACGGAACATAAGAGCTGCAACTTGCTCACGTGTTACATCATCACCAAATCCAAAAATCCCATTTCCGTATCCAGCAACAACGTTTTTATTTGCTAAATCCATAATTGCTTTATAAGACCAATGATTGTTTGGAACATCTTTAAAATCTGCACTTGCCTGTGCTGTTCCAATTGAAGTAAATGCTGTAGTTGCAACAATTGCACCTGTTAAAATTAATTTTTTAAATCCCATATTTGAGTCTCCTTCTCTTTCCTATAATAATCATTTAACAATATAACAAATTATTCTAATATATTTTGTCACATTATGTCGAACACAAAAAAGAATCCAGCAGGATTCTTTTTTGCTAAGCATGAATGGCAATTTTGGAGACAGTTGACTTCTTCAAAAATTTATTAGGGGTAATATTTTGAAAAAGAAAGCCTTTCATATGTAGGTTAACACCACTGGAATATATAGTAAATTGATAATGTTTATACGGAAGATTGCTAATGTTTAGTATAGATAGTTTCCACTATGTAAACAGTAGAAACTATCTATACTAAACAACAAAAAGGCGTCTTCAAAGAAGACACCTTTCATAAACAGACACTATAAAACAGAATTATTTATTGTTATACGATTGTTAGATACAAAAAGTAGAGGGAAATGTTTGTAAGAAATTCTGCTTTATATAGTCTGCCTACCACTTATATTTTAATCCTCTTCATTTGAAAATAAATATAATATGCATAATTACATGAAAAAAAGAAAAGACACTCCATAGAGTGCCTTTTCAACCATTTTACTTTTAATATATCGCCTTACATACATTTTAACATATGTATCCATACATTTTATTGAGAAAATTCAAAATCATTTTTCCTTTCATTTTTAATTATAAAATCATGTAATATAAAAGGTATGTCAAATTCTTTTACAAATTGAGGTGTACTATATTTATGTATTTTGGAATCATTCCTCTTATATTGTTTATTATTTTTCTTATCTCATATTTAAAAGATCCACGAAAAATAATAAATGGCTTTTTATTTAATGCCTTTTTCTGTTCATTTCTATTATTTTGCGCTATAGCCTCATATGAGTCTGGTAGTAACTCTTTACATTTTATCGTTATTATTCCCATGTTAGCGCTAATTGTAATGATACCTTTTGCTATAGTCGCTTTAATGTTTGGACTATTTCTTAATGCAAAAATTTTAATGCAACGTGAAGGAAGACGCTTCACAAACTCTTTAACTTTAATTGCTGCTTTAGGGATTTTATTCTTTATTATGCTCGCTATCATAAATCCAGCAAATTTATTCTCAGAGCATTTTCAATTTATTTTTACTGCGATTTCGCTTATAACTATGTATTTCTTTGTACATTTGTCTAACTTCTTAAGCGCATATTTTTTATATCAATTCAATAGACCAAGACGTAATCAAGATTTCATCATCGTTCTTGGTAGTGGCTTAATTAATGATAAAGTACCACCTTTACTTGCAAGTCGTATTAATAAAGCAATCGACTTTTATTGGAAACAAGCCTCTGTAAATACACCACCAACAATCATTTTCTCTGGTGGACAGGGTCCAGATGAAGGTCTTCCTGAAGCAGAAGCAATGCAAAAATATGCTGTTGAAAAAGGAATTCCGTTTGAACATACAGTACAGGAAAATCGCTCTGTCAACACATATCAAAACATGTCGTTCTCTAAAGAAATTATGGATTCTTTAAAACCAGAAGGTAAGTATAGAAGTATCTTTACAACGAACAACTTCCATCTTTTCCGCGCTGGTATATATGCAAGACAAGCTGGTCTTAATAGCCAGGGAATTGGATCAAAAACAGCATTTTATTACTGGCCTAACGCAATGATTCGTGAATATGTCGCAATTGTTGTAATAGGACGTAAGCGCCATATGAAAGTGTGCGGGACTATTTTAGGTTTCGCTTTATTCCTAACAGTCCTTAGTTTTATTGTTTCTTAACATTCTCCCATCCTTTCATAAGGATGGGATTTCTTATACTTATTTCAAAAATATTTTAAAGATAATATGGTGATAATATTCCCTGCATACATCCATTAAAGGAGAAATTTTTCACATTAAATGTTAAAATGAAATTTAGGTGTGAATTACGTAACAAATAAGAAACTAGTTTGAAACGAGGAAATTACATGGAGAAAATTATCAAAAACAAGCCCAATAAGCTAAAAATCGCTTCAAAAGCTTTGATGATTATTATTGGGGCATTTATCACAGCATACGGATTAGAAGCGGTATTAATTCCAAATAACGTATCAGACGGTGGTGTGACTGGTTTAAGTATCGTTAGTTCAAGATTATTTGGATTGCCATTAGGAGCTCTAATCGCAGTTATTAACATTCCTTTCGTTTGGTTAGGATATAAACAAATAGGTAAAAGCTTTGCAATTTATTCTATTATCGGGATTGCTTCATTAGCAATAGGTACCGTTGTTATGCATGGAATACCTACTATTATTGAAGGCGATACACTACTCGTTACAGTTGTTGGTGGTATTATTATCGGTTTCGGTATGGGACTAGCATTACGTAACGGCGGCGCATTAGATGGAATCGATATGCTAGCTGTATTACTTTCTCGTAAGTTACCTTTTGGAACAAGTGACCTTATTTTATTCTTAAACATGTTCGTATTTATTTTCGTATCAACAGTATTCGGTCTTCAAGGAGCTATCCTTTCGGCAATTGCTTACTTTATCGCTTCGAAAGTCATTCATATCGTTGAAGTTGGTTTAAGTGGTTCGAAAACATTTAAAATCATCACGAAAGAACCTGAATTAATGGTAGAAACAATTCGTGATCGTTTAGGCCGAAGCGCAACGTATAACGAAGTATACGGTGGTTATTCAAGAGAGAAATTTAAAGAAATTTCTTGTGTAATTAACCGTTTAGAAGAAAGTAAAATGAAGGATTTGATTAATGAAATCGATCCAAATGCCTTTATTACAGTTTATGACGTAGCAGAAGTAAAAGGCGGTAACTTTAAGAAACGTGATATTCATTAATCATTATGAATAAAGAGGGTGTGCCAACAATTTGGCACACCCTCTTCTTATTATTAAGTTGCGGTCGATATATTCTAATAATCGCTCATATATTTTTACTCTCCCCATCTTCTTCCTCTCTTAATCCATGCTACGTATTTTTGAAAGGCGGGCACTTCTTGTTGAAAACGAAGCGGAACATATAGAAAGAGAGTACATGTACATAGTATCCATAGAATACCTACTACAAAGTGAAATTTCATCGTTGTGCTAATAAATAAACTGAGGAATAAGACGAGGAACATAATCAAACTAAACCTTATATATAGTCATAATAATCTCCTCCTTATAACTTAATTGTATCAGCTACAAGGAATTAATTTCCATAATAAAAAGACCGAAAAGCAAATTCTACTTTTCGATCTTTTTAACTATCTTCGCTTCGTAATCTTTCCTGAACCACCGACCCTCGTTTTCGGGGGAGATGTATTCCTTGGCGGCGTTTTAATAGATGATTTCGGCTTCACATCTGATCCGCTCGAGCCACCTGGTGTTTTTGTAATTTTCCCTTTGCTTCCAGTAGAAGGCGGAGGTGTACTACTTCCTTTTTTCGTAATACTTCCTGTATCTCCTACGGAAGGTTTCGAATCTACATTATCGCCTCGCTTAATGATAGATCCTTTCCCTTCCTTCGTAATTGGAGGCGGGGTTTTCTTTTCTTCTTTCGTAGGCGGTCTCTCTGGAATAACCGGTTTATGATTTTGTCTGTCATTATATCCGCGATAATCACCGTATGATGATTTTCGTGAACCGAATATATCGTTTAAAATACTCCCCATAATATATCCTTGCAGGAAGGATGGTTGGTAATTTTGACGGACAAATTCTTTATTACTTATTTCAATTAACGTATCAGAAGGTTTCTCTTTATCCTTTTGCAGGTTATAAATCTTATCAGAATAAACGAGGAACATTTGATTTTCGTCTTCTTTAGATGCTTGCTTCGGTTCTCTTTCATTAATGAGTTCCTTTGCGACTTCAGGAACTGACCGATTGGCGGCCCTATACACGTAAGATTCTTGTTTACCTTCTTTTGCGACAGATTCTAGCGGATAACGATCTTGAATCGACTTTGTCTGTCCGCCTTGACAACCTGATAAGGCATATCCAGCAACAACAAGTAATAGAACGATAGCAAGTATAGGGATCGCGAACGATTTAATCATGGTAAACAATCGGTTTGACATGATTACGCCCCCTTACGTTGCTCTTATAATTTGTACATCAGCAGGAATAATTGCTTCTCCCTCATACATCATTGTGCGACCATTTTGCCATTCAATACGTAATAATTTTCGGTTATCTGATTGGAATTCCCATACGTACTGTTCCTCTGAAGCAGAGAATGGTGTTTTCCCCATCACAACAACACGTCCGTTATATTGCTCTTCCATATGGTACTCTGTATCATCCATTTCAATTGTCGTCGGAACTTCATCAATTGAATCTAAACGACCATCGATTGGTGTATATAATTTGTAATACGTATTTTCACGATCTTCAATTTTTAAATAACGAATATCTTTCCCATCTTGCAGTGTTAAAACAATTTCTTTACGAGAATGCATACTCGTTTTCCCAGTTAATTCGTACATGACTAATGAAACTTCAATCATATCGCCAGGAGCTAACGTTAACAAACTTTTCTCTGGTTTCGGCGGCTCTGGGCTCTTCATTATATTTTTAATTCGTTTAAATAAACTCATGATTTACCCCTCCTTCTCTCTTTATAAACAAGCACCTAAAATAAGTGCACCAACGATATGTAATGATCCGGCCAACATCGCATGTGCAACACTGCCTTCTTTCGTACCTTCTTCTAAATCTAAACCAGACATTTTCTTTAACACAAATTCAATAAACATTTCTACTACTAATAAAATAACGAAAGAAACTGCTGATGCAAGTAGTGCTTGCCATAAGTCGTTTGCTTTCGTTATGGATTGAGATAAAATGTACCCTTGCGCGAATAATTTCATAACGAAACGAGTTGTTACAGCTGTATTCCCATTCTTTATTTCTTTTAAATCATTGTATTTAGTAAAAATTGAATCAACCCACATAATTGCAAATAAAAGTACTGCACTTGCTCCAGTCCATACAAGCATGGCTAACACATTTGTCCATGTCATTGCAAAACCTCCTCTAAAAAGTAATAGAAAACCGACATGAATTCTCTTCAGACATGTCGGTTTCTTTGTCTATTCTATATTATTTCTCATACTGCTTCATAATACGAGCTAATTCATCGTCAACAGCAGAATTTTTATTTAAGCTTGCGAATTCATCATCTAGTGACTTTTCTTTTTTATAAACTTCGCCACTTGCTTCTGCTTCAGCCTCTAATTGAAGAGCTTTCTCTTCCATACGGCTTAAACCAGCTTTTGCTGAGTTTGAATCAAATCCAGACATCGCCTGATTAATATTCTTTTGTGCTTTCGCCGCATTTACACGTGCTACAAGTGTTTCACGTTTATTTTTCAGCTCTGTTAATTGCTTACGCATTTCTTCTAGCTTCAGGCGAAGATTATCAGCAGCAGCTTTATTTTGCTCATAGCTTGCTTTATATTCATTCATCTTTTGCTCTGCATTTTGTTTTTCTTCAAGAGCACGACGCGCAAGGTCAAGATTGCTTGCTTGAACAGCCATATGAGCTTGCTCTTCACGTTTTTTCACAAGTGCTTCTTGCTCTTCAAATAATATTTTGAATTTCTTCTCAAGTGCAATTTGAGCTGCTACACTTTTCTCAGCTTCTTGTACATCCGCTTGCATATCGCGTAAATATTGATCCGTCATCTTAACTGGATCTTCCGCTTTTTCAATTAATGAATATACATTCGACATTGTTAAATCTCGTAATCGTTTAAATACAGACATTCTAATTCCTCCTATGACTTACCTCATATTTCAAATTCACTACTTGGAAAACTGAAAAATCTCCCTTAACAGTAAAGAATATTCATTTTTACAGCCTATGTGTTTATTATAACAAAACTAATATGTCCTTACATGTTATTTCCAAAATACAGCCAATATAATATGACATTCTAGATAAAACATTGTATTCCTAATATATTCTCATTAACCCTCTTCAGAATTGACTTATTTTTATACACTTTCACTAAATTACATTATTGTAATTTTACTGTAAGCTAACTCGATAGTTACGTTGCAATATTTCTTATACACTAATACCAGCAGCAACGAACAAGCTTCTCATCATTTCAGAACTAATACAAAAATGTATTTACTATAAAACATATAAAAGGAGAAATCATCATGAAAAAATTAGTAGGAATCGGATTAGCAGCAGCAATTTCACTTGGAGCATTATCAGGTTGTTCTTTATTAGGAGAAAAAGCGAACGGATTAGTATTATACGGATCAGAAGAGCAAGTTCAAAAAATTACAGATCAAAATAAGAAAGAAGTAAAAGAAAAAGACTTTTATAAAATGAAAATGGCAACATTAGAGGGTAAAAAAGTACTTGTAATGGATAAGAAAACTGGTGATGAACTTGTTAAGAAAGAACTACTTAAAAAAGTTGATAAAAATGATGATACAAAGGCAATCGATAAATTACCAGCTGTAACAGAAGAAGAAGGCGTGCTGTTTGCAAAAGAGAAAGTAGAAAATGCTACGCTTGATGGAGCAAAATTAAAATATGAAGGCAACACAATTATCGGTGATGGCCGTTCTTATGCAGATATGTTTGCTATCGTTGATGATGCAACATATGTAAATGTAAAAGGTGAAGAAAAATCTGTAGGTATTTTGAAATTTGATAAAGACCCAAGCAAAGAGCTACCTGGAGCAAATGGAGTAGAAGCTTCTCAACTTGTAAAAATTAAAAAATAACAAAAAAAAGCTTTGCGAAATTCGCAAAGCTTTTTTTGTTATTTGTGAGCAATTTGCTCCATATCCGGACTACAAGTTTGCGACTGACATGACTTATTTAAAGAACATGCTGCGCATTTTCCCTTTTTACTTCTCTTTACAAAATTAACTAACGTGTATGCTGCATAACCAAAAATGATAGCTCCAATTATAATATTGACCATCACTCTAATACATCTCCTTCTAGAATCCGAGTAAGGATCCAACTTGGTATATAATGAGCGTTAATACATAAGCAACGACGAGCGGATACACGACAGAGAAAATCGTCCACTTCGTTGACCCTGTTTCACGTTTAATAACGGCTACTGTCGCTAAACATGGAACATATAATAAAATAAAGAACATAAATGCATATGCTGATAACGCAGTATAATGTGCTCCCATAACATTTCCTAGCACATCTTCTTTCACCGCATAAATAATTGCCATTGTAGAAACGACAACTTCTTTCGCTAAAAATCCTGTTAAAAGAGATGCTGCCGCTTGCCATGTTCCAAAGCCGAGCGGTGCAAATAGTGGTGCGATAAACCCACCAATCATCGCTAAGTAACTGTCTCCCATATCAACACCAAATCCTGATGGACCTGCATAGTTTAATAACCAAATGACAACAGAACCACCGAAGATGAATGTACCTGCTTTACGAACAAATCCTTTCCCTTTCTCCCACGTGCTTAACCATAACGTTTTCGCTTGTGGCACGCGGTAAGGAGGGAGTTCGATGACGAAAATAGATTTTTCTGCTTTTAAAATAGTAAGTGACATGATTTTTGTAACGAGTAATGCAAGAACAATACCTGCAACATATAAAGAAAACACAACAGTTGCCTGACTATGAGGGAAGAATACTCCCGCAAATAATGCATATACAGGTAAACGCGCTGAACAAGACATAAATGGTGTTACAAGAACTGTAAGTAAACGTTCTTTTTCTTGTTCAATCGTTCTCGCTGCCATAATACCTGGAACATTACATCCAAAACCGATAATCATCGGAATGAATGCTTTTCCGTTTAAACCGAAGAACTCCATAATTCGATCCATAACAACTGCAATTCGCGCCATATATCCTGAGTCTTCTAATAATGAAATGAAAAAGAATAGTGCAAAGATTTGTGGAACGAATACTAATACCGCACCAACACCAGCAATAATACCTTCTGTAACGAGTGCTTGAATAAAATCAGAAGCCCCAACACTTGTGAGCCCAGCCGTCACCCAATCCGTAAGCTGTCCACCAAAAAAGCCATCTAACATATCGGATAAAGGTGTACCAATCCACGTAAACGTAACCTGAAAAATAAAAAACATAACTGCTAAAAAGATTGGAAGTCCTAAAATTTTATGCGTAATTAGTCTATCAATTTTTTCCGAAAAAGGAATTTTTCCTTCTTTCTCATGCTTCATAACATTTGTTTTTAACTTTTCAATATACGCTTCACGAGTTTTGTAAATGTGCTCTTCCAACGTACAATCAAGTTTTCCTTCTAAGCGAGATCGAATGGCTACAAGTTCCTTATAAATTGGTAATGCTTTCATTTCTTTTTCTACTACTTCGTTATTGCTTAAAAATTGAAGAGCTAACCACCTTGGGTGCTTATAATTCGCTGTCTCTAAAAGAGCTATTACCTCTCCAATACCTTCATCCATTTGTACACCATATGAAATAATGAATGGTTTTTTCTCGTTTTTTTCATTTTCTTTAAGAGTCGCAAGTAGTTCTTCACAGCCTTTTCCACTTCTTGCAACGACAGGAACGACTGTTACACCTAATAGTTCTGATAATCGTTTTACATCAATTACAATGCCTCGTTGCTTTGCCACATCGACCATATTTAATCCAATCGAAACCGGCTTTCCAAATTCAAGTAATTGCAACGTTAAATGCATATTTCTCTCGAATTGCGAAGAATCCACTATATTTAACATATGATGAAATTCGTCTGTTAGTAGAAAATTCGTAACGACACCTTCATCACGCGAAACTGGATTCAAATCATAAACACCCGGTAAATCAATTAATGTTCCTTGCTTATCTTTTAATTTACCAACCTTCTTTTCTACTGTTACACCGCTCCAGTTTCCTACATACTCATAAGAACCAGTAAGTGCATTAAATAATGATGTCTTCCCTGTATTTGGATTCCCTAGCAAAGCTACCTTATTCACGCTAATTCCACCTTTATCATTTTCGCGTCACAATGACGAATACTAATTAACTGTCCACGACACTCCAATGTACAAGGACCTTTGAACATCGTCTTTTGCTTCATGCGAAGTTCACTTCCTTCAGAAAGACCGAAAGCAGCCAATCTTCTCTTTAGTAAATGATTTAAAGACTGAACACTTTTTACTAGCACTTTCTCACCGATTTTAATATCTACTAAGCTCATAACCTTCCCCCTCAAAAGAGAATGATAATTATTTTCAGAAAAATTATAGCACACTCTATTTCTCTTGTACTATACCCTTTTGCTTCATATTTATTAACATTTCACTACAATTCTATTTCAATAATTGTCATACTACATTCATTTGCCATTCTCATCCATTTCGCTTACAATAAACAATAGCAAATAAAGAATCTCGTTATCACTGGGGGAGCCATGCCGCTGAGAGGGAACACTTCGTTCCGACCCTTCGAACCTGTTAGTTAATGCTAACGCAGGGATTGTGCAAACGTCCGAAATACATACCTCTTTTTTATTTACGTATTTCGTATCCTCCTATGATATCTATTCTTTTTTGTACAACTTGGATTTAGGGGGAGACAACATGCGTAACACCAATTTACAAGCGATGATCGAATCTGCTATTCTTGCAGCCTTCGCCTTGGTCATCGACATTTTTCCATTATTATCAATCAAACTTTCAACAGGTGGTTCCATTTCATTCGCTATGATTCCTATTTTTATTATCGCATACCGCTGGGGCTTCAAAATGGCTTTCTTAGGAGGCTTAATTTGGGGATTATTACAAATTGTCGTAGGCGATGCCATTATTGTCACACCAATTCAAGTACTAATTGAATACTTCGTTGCTTTCGCATTCATTGGATTTGCTGGTTTATTCTATCGTCCAATTCAAAAGGCACTTTTAACATCTAATGAAAATAACGCAGAACAATCCAGTTTAGGTAGCCGTAAAGAAAAACCTTCTTCAAAACAAAACGCAGGAAAGAAAGTTATTGGTTACATTATTCTTGCTACATTTGTTGGTAGCTTTGCTCGCTACTTCTGTCACTTTATCGCCGGTATTATTTTTTGGGGACAATATGCACCGAAAGGTCAATCAGCTGTTCTATATTCATTAATCGTAAATGGTAGCACAATGATTGGTTCCTATATTTTATGTACCGTTTTACTTATCTTTTTATTTCTTACTTCACCACGCTTATTCAAGAGCATCAATGCTTATCAAATAAATTCAAACAAAAAGAGCGCTTAATGAGCGCTCTTTTTTCATATCGTAATATCAATTAAAAATACAATAAATGCACAAAAGAAAATAAATACCATTATACTTAGCCACTTGCTATGCACGGTTCATCGACTCCTTACATAACCTCATTTTCTATCCAAAGTATACTGTTTAAAAATAAAGATTAGGTAAAGATAATATGAAAATAAATTAAAAAAAGCGTAGCATGTACCATCTACGCTTTTTTTGGTAAGTAGAAGTAAAATAATACACCGTCTTCTGTATTCTTTACCCCATATTCAGCATCGTGTAGTTCTAAAATATTTTTAGAAATAGCTAGCCCAAGACCCGTTCCACCTTGTGAACGCTGACGAGCTGCATCCACGCGATAAAAACGGTCCCAAATTTTATCTAATTGTTCTTCTTCAATGTGAGTACCTTTATTTTCAATACACACTTTTATACGATCCTGCTCATCTATTGTGGAAATCATAATATCCTCTTTATTTGGTGTATAACGTATGGCATTCGTAATGAAGTTTACGATGACTTGTTCAATCCGACTTTGATTTGCCATCACTTCAACTGAACATATATTTTTATGCACACGAAGTTCTTTTTTCTCTATGTCCACAGAAAGGTATTCACATATATCTTCAATTACTGAATCAATATAAAATAAACCCTTTTTCATTTTATATGTACCTGACTCAAATTTAGCTAACTCAAGCATATCCAAAATTAAAGTATCCATTTTATCTACTTCTCGTTCCATCGCCTGAAAATAGTACTCTTTTTTATGTTCAGCTACTCCATCTTTTAAAATAGAAATACAGCTTTTCATAATACTCAGCGGTGTTTTCAATTCATGCGACACACCAGAAATAAATTCTTTCCGCGTATTTTCTAACTTTCTTTCCTTTTCAATATCTTGTTCTAGCTGTCCAATATGCGAATGGAGCTTATTAGATAATACATTAATATTTTTCGATAAATCACCAATTTCATCTTTTGAAGTAATCGGTATTTGTTCTGTGAAATCTAAGTGTGCTATTTTCTTCGTCGTATCATTTATTTTTAATAACGGCTTTGCAATTTGTTTTGAATAATAAAACGAAGCTAGAAAAATGAGAACGACTACAAATGCAATGATGTAAATGTAGTAATCTTGCACCATTTGTACTGCTTCATCTACAGGCTGTAAAGAAGCCATTGCATAAATATATGTTACTGATCCGTCTTTTTCTTTTATTGGCTTAATTAATAATTTATATTTTATATCATTCTTTTCATCGTCCATTGTTTGTGTTGTATATTGTATGTGTTTGTTCTCTTTTAATAATAAATCAGTTTGAAAAACCTTAATATTATCTAAAAATATGCTATTTTTATAAATTGGATTCACAGGACCGTTTACATCTGGTAACTGTACTTTTGTAACACGTCCTCCTATGTAAAAATCTGGTTCTTGGGCAGCTTGCTCCTGAACGGCCGGCCTCTTCTCCTTAACAACTTGTTCCCCGACTGCTTTCTTTTTCTCCTCATATAATTTACTCATTTTCTCATTAAATGCTTTTTCTAACGGTTTATTAGATCCGCTTAAATTCTGCTTAGATAAAGAAAAAGAGAATGGAATAAAACTATCTTCTTTTCTCACTCCAGAAAAATAAATTTCTTGTCCTAAAAACTGCTCTGATGATTTATTATCAATCTCCTCTATATTGACGAGATTACCTAAGGGAATCTTGAATATTTGTTGTCCAAAGCTCTTTTGTTGCATACGATTTATTGTTACTTCAAAATAAAAATCATCCGCATGTTTTAAATTCCCATTCTGATCTAACGTTGTAATCCACGTATTATTTTCTCTTAAAAAATCTTGCTCCAGCTTCTGAATTCCTTCTGCACTTCCTGCATAATTCAAATAATTCTTCTCAAAAGTATTTAAATTCACTTTAATATCTTCTACTTTTCGATTCGCATAATATTGTTTAAAAAATATCGTTTGTCCAATAAATATCGTCACTAAAATTAACATGCATAATGCTGTTGTGAGGGTAAATAATTTTAGTACAATCCCTTTTCTCATACATTTCCCTCAAATTTATAACCTGTTCGTACTACAGTTGTAATGCACTTTGCTTTCTCTCCTAATTTATTTCTTAAATTACGAATATGACTATTAACCGTTCGATCATCACCAGCAAATTCATATCCCCAAATTCTTGAAATTAATTGTTCCCTTGTTAGTACAATTCCTTGGTTTTTCATGAAATACACTAATATTTCAAACTCCGTATGCGTTAAACTAACATCTGCCTCATCAACAGTAACAGTACGTGACGGAAAATGGACGTGGATGCCATGAATCGATAACGTATCATCTTCGTTCTCTAAAGGTTTCTTCGATGCTTTTCTACTTTCTAATAATCGTTTCGCTCTTGCTAATAGAATGGGTGGACTATACGGCTTCGTCACATAGTCATCTGCCCCAAGTTCAAAACCAAGTAACGTATCGTCTTCATCTACGCGCGCCGTCAGCATAATAATAGGCACCTCAGACGTCTTCCTAATTCTTCGGCAAACAGACCATCCATCGAGTTCTGGCAACATAATATCTAAAATAACTAAATCAACCTCTTCTTCCTCAAATACAACTAAAGCTTCTTTCCCATCTCTTGCTTCAAACACTACATATTGCTCGCTCAAAAAATAATCTTTTAATATTTCACGCAAAATATCTTCATCTTCCACAATTAAAATGTTTTTTGACATAACTTATGTATCCCCCTTCCGTTTTCAGAAACTATCACTTCATTCTGAATAACTAGCCGTTAACTTCGCCTCGATAATATATCTATCTGGTGCATCACCTATATAATCAAATGGATAGCAAGTCGTTAGTGTTAATATCGGTTCTTCTTTTTTTATAATAACAGTACGATCATCCGCATGGGTAATCCATATCTTTTGAATTTCGTATGTGTAAGTTTTATTATCATACTCTAAAACAAGAGTGTCTTTTTCTTTTAACTCTCCTAAATCTGTAAATACAGTATCCCGGTGTCCACTCAGTACAGTATGTCCCCCTCCAGATGGCGTTGTCGTTAAATCACTAACGAACATTCCAACTCCTTTCTTCAACGTTGCATCATCCGCTCCCCAGTATATAGAAAACTTCTTCTTTATTTTCGGTATATGTAACAGTGCTACCTTTTCTCCTTCTTTATGTTCTGTTTGAGAAGAAGGCACTTGGGAAGTCACAGCTGTTTCATGAGAAAGTTTATTATGTTGTATATTGTTAAGACTCTTTATTTCTTCTTTCGTCAATTGTTGAGCAGAGCTTTTTCCTTTATACCATTCCATAGCGTAATATGCTCCCGTGAATAGCCCTATGGCCATCAATATGATACCGATATAATTGAGTAACTTCATGTTCATCCCTCCATGTCAAAAATGGTAGGAATAACCTACCATTTTTAATATATGAAATTATTCCATTCTTTATAGGACAATATTTTATTTACGCCTTAACTTTATTGCGACGATTCAAACCAAATAATGTCCCTATCCCTACAAGACATGCGCTTAATGCCATCATTGCTACATTATTGGATGCTGTGTTTGGTAATTTTTCACCTTGTACAGCTGGCTTCGCTACTTCTTTTTTTACCGCACCATTTTTTTGTTGTACTTGTGCCGCTTCTTTTTTTGCCATATCATTTTTTAACTGTTCTTGCGCTATTCTCTTTTTCTCTTCTTCACTCTTTTGCTGTTCCTTAATCGCTGCTTCTTTTTTCGCTTTATCTTGCTGCAGTTGCGCCGCTTCTTCCTTTGTTACTGTTCCAGTATCTGCGCTTGCTACTGAAGAATATCCCACTGTTAAAAGTGCCATTGCACAAATTGGTAATAGTTTCTTTTTCATTTTATTTCTCTCCTTTTATACGTTTTACATCACTTCGCATCGGATGTATCACTAGCATAAGCAAGAGATATAAATATAAAATGCAGATGAAATATATTTCATTTAAAGATTTCATTGTAGAAAAATAAAAAAACATCGCAATATATACGATGTTTTTTCGGGTGTGTGTCTCAATATTTACATGTTACTTTCGCGTGATTTAGAAGTAGAATGGGCCGGAGCGATAACTAATTGTCTCGGCTCAGTTTTCTTTAAGTGATTTTTGACGTTACACTTACGACGTTGAACAACCCACGCTTTAATAGGGTTTGTCAAAATAATCTTTTGCTCTTCATTAGGGGCCTCTTCTTCAAACCTACAACTCTCGCTCCATTTATTCCATTTCATTGTAAATTTAGAAGAAGAATGATCGTCTTCTCGATCAAACAAGTGCAAAAAATCCATTTCGCCAGCTAGCATTACGGTGTTGCTAGTTGCTAAAAAAGAAAAGGTCGTCCAACGTTTCTCCATGCCCTCCTACTCCTTTTTCACATATAGAGTGCCTAAAACTTAATTTACCTAAAATATGCTTGCCTTTTACCTTACACCTATAGTTTATCCAAAACACTACTATGCAACTATCGATTTGCCTTACAACTACCTTACATTTTTGTAAGAAACAAAAAACCTTCACTCTCTATACGTGAAGGTTTCTCATTTCTCATCTATATGATCTTTCATATGATCGACTCCAGCTTCTTGCAGCTGTGACATCATACCGTGGGAAATTGCGCCTAATACTAAAGTCATTCCAATTAGTGAAATCCGAATCGCTGGTACATCAATTATGTAAGCCAAACTGCCAAGAACAATTGTTAAAAACAATGCTTTTATAAATGTTGCACTTGTATACTCTTTCTTTCTCATCATAATCACCCTTTTGGAAGCGTTTTCTTTATATGATTAGTATATCATATCATCTGATTATTTTGTGGGGATTTCTGTAAAAAACTTATATCTTCTTTGACTTTTCCCTTTCTTTCCTTTACAGTCGAAATGTTCACAAGTTTTACACTGTAGGAGGACTCCAATGAATATTGAAATAAAAGACACTTTAATTTCTGAAGAAAAATTACAAGAAAAAGTAAAAGAACTAGCACTTCAAATCGAACGTGACTTTGAAGGAGAAGAAATCATAGTAATCGCTGTATTAAAAGGATCTTTCGTATTCGCTGCCGATTTAATTCGTCACATTAAAAATGATGTAACAATTGACTTTATTTCTGCATCTAGCTACGGAAATCAAACAGAAACAACTGGAAAAGTAAAACTATTAAAAGATATCGATGTAAACATTACTGGAAAAAACGTAATTGTCGTAGAAGACATTATCGATTCTGGTTTAACACTTCACTTCTTAAAAGATCACTTCTTTATGCATAAACCGAAAGCATTAAAATTCTGTACGTTACTTGATAAACCTGAGCGTCGTAAAGTGGACTTAAAAGCTGAATATGTTGGCTTCCAAATTCCAGACGAATTTATCGTTGGATACGGTATCGACTGCGCAGAAAAATATCGTAACTTACCATTTATCGCTTCAGTTGTAACGGAATAATATAATAGAATAAACTTCCATCAATTACTGGTGGAAGTTTATTTTCTATCACGATTCGTAAAAGACAAAGGGAGAGAATAAAAATGACAAAGACAAAATTTGAAAAAGTACTCCTCATCGTAAATCCAAAAGCAGGGCAAGGCGATTTACATACGAACTTAACGAAAATTGTACCACCTCTTGCGGCAGCTTTTCCTGACTTACATATCCTTCATACGAAAAAGCAAGGTGATGCAACAAAATATTGCCAAGAGTTTGCTAGTAAAGTAGATTTAATTATCGTCTTTGGTGGTGACGGCACTGTATTTGAATGCACAAATGGCTTAGCACCTCTTGAAACTAGACCTACACTTGCCATCATTCCAGGCGGAACTTGCAACGACTTCTCTCGCACACTTGGCGTTCCGCAAAACATCGCAGAAGCAGCAAAACTTATTACACAAGGACATGTAAAACCAGTTGACGTCGCAAAAGCAAATGACCTACACTTCTTAAACTTCTGGGGCATTGGACTTGTCTCTGAAGTATCAAACAATATCGATGCGGAAGAGAAAGCAAAGCTTGGGAAAATTGGTTACTATTTAAGCACCATTCGAACTGTCAAAAATGCTGAAACATTCCCCGTAAAAATTACGTACGACGGACAAGTATATGAAGACGAAGCCGTCCTTGTTATGGTTGGAAACGGTGAATATCTTGGCGGTATCCCGTCCTTTATTCCGAACGTAAAGTGCGACGACGGAACACTTGATATTTTCGTTGTAAAATCAACAGGCATTCAAGCGTTTAAAGATTATATCGGAAAGAAACTATTTGAAGACTCAAATGAAAATGACATCTTCCACGTAAAAGCGAAATCCATTCATATTGAAACCGAAGAAGAAAAAGAAGTAGATACAGATGGAGAAAGCTCGCTTCATACACCTTGTCATATTGAACTATTACAAGGACACTTTACGATGATTTATAATCCTGCGATTGTATAATATAAAAAGACGAGCTAAAGTTCCAACACTTCGGCTCGTCTTTTTATTAGCAATTCATTTTGATTTACTCTTTAATTTTTAATATAAATTTTCGTAATCAAACTCCACCCAATTTTTCCAGTGCGTATTAGAATCCTTATTCACAATAACACTTGGATCTTTCTTCTCTATTGCAGCGGCTACTGATTGGAAGAATTCAATTTCACTAGAGTATAACATAGACATATTTGTTTGCGACATTCTAATAATATTGCTAAAAAAATAGCAAAGTTTCCTGTTTGCATGCCCTAGTTCTTTTTAGATACAATGAAGGAAAGAAGGAACCTGACACAAGGGAGAGGAAAAGCTGTGTTCAGCCAACAATTAGTTAATTTACGCATTGATTTTGCATTTAAACAATTGTTTGGTACGAATGGTAGTGAAGATATTCTAATTGCATTTTTAAACGCTATGTTACAAAAGTCTTTAGATTCACCCATTACTTCTCTACAACTAGAAGATCCGCATTTACATCGGGAATATGAAGAGGATAAGTTATCTATTTTAGATATTTCAGCGACATTAAACACAGGAACAAAAGTAAATGTAGAAATACAGCTCAATAATAATCACGATATGATGAAACGTAGTTTATCCCGCATTAACGGGCAGTAAGACCCCCACCTCAAAATTCAGCGGAAGCAAAGAAGTTAGGTAGGGAATCAACTGCCCGTAAAAGTCCGATCGGTTCAACTAATAATCAGTGGGGGAAATTATATACATCTCAATTACAAAAAGGTATGCCTTACAGTTCGCTTCATAAAACCATCACCATTAATTTATTGAACTTTATAATGTTCTCAGACCACAAAGAATTTCATACAACGGGCACATTATGGAATACACAACAACAGAAACTCTTGAGTGATGACATAGAAATTCACATTATAGAAATTCCAAAGTTAACAAAACAATGGCATGAAGAAAAAGTAAATCCGTGGAAAGATCCATTTGTTCGTTGGCTTTTATTGCTTTCAGCAAATGAGGATGAACACTTAACTAAAACATTGGAGGATATTGCTATGAACCAAGACCCTATTTTACAAAAAGCAATAAACAAGTGGGAACGTATGAGTCAAGATTCCTCTTTCCGCCAATCCTATGACGCAAGAGAGAAAGTTTTAATGGATGAAGCAGCAAAATTCGCCCACGCAGAGACAGAAGGAATAAAAAGAGGAATGGAACAAGGAATGAAACGAGGGCTTAAAAAAGGGCTTGAGTTGTTTCAAGCTCTTTTTATCCACTTTCCTCGATATCATCCAATTTAGTCTTATAACATTCATTACACTCTAGCATAGTAGGAAGAATCCCTCTTTCATCAGCTAATAACACCCTCAAAACTTCTCGATCTATCTCTACGAAATACTTCATAATAATGGGATATCCTTCAATAATATTCGTATACTCAATTCCTTGTTCAAACTTTTTTCCGCTCTTTATTTCTTCTATTTTCAACATAAAAAATCCGAAACCATACAAAATGATTTCGGATTTCCTATAGTTAAAATATTAAATTACATTTCGAACAAAAAGGAGCGGAATTGCCTCTCCTAATTTTCCCATCACATTTTGGACAATATACATATCGCTCTTCTATCTTTTCTCGCTCTATCATATGTAAAGATACTATTCTCATACTACACATAAATCCAATTAAAATAAGACTAACAATGAGTAACATCACTCTCGCCCCCCTCACTAAACTTTACCATAAAACAACAAAACCGATTCCCACATTGAGAATCGGTTTTATACTTATAATCCTAACTTCATCTTCGCTCCATTAGGAATTTTATCTATCGTTACTTGCACTTTATCATATAAGAACTTACCTCTCGTAAGCACATGCCAGTATGAATCTTTCGGTAATTCATCTACTCCGTCAATTGTAACTTCTTTTTCCTTACCATTTTCATCATAAGCTTCCACTTTATATTCACGACCTTTATTTCCATCTAATTCTTTACCATCGTTATCAATTATTGCATAATGGTGCTCTATATCAAGAAATGGATTCATTCTATCAATCGCAGCACTCCCATTTAATAAATATGCCGCTCCTGCGACGATAACAAGTAATGATCCAAAAATAAATCTTTTCATCTATATTCGGCCTTTCATTATGTTTTCTTTAAGATGTTTCTAAGTATAGAGCGTATTTCTTAATAAAAAATAGTACGGTTTCTTAACATTTTCTTAAACTAAAATTGAAATAGTAATTAGAAAAATCAAAACAGCAATAAATAACTTTTTTGCACTACCTTTGACAAAATCACACTCACAGTGTAATTTTACACTATAAGAGAAAAGGAGATGCATTATGGATAAACAAGAATTTATTGAACTCGTTAATTCGAAATTAAAACTCATACGTGTTGAAAATGATTTATCACAAGATAAAATGTCAGAAATTATTGGTTTATCCAAGAAAACATTAGTAGAAATTGAAAAAGGGAGACGTACGCTAACATGGTCAGGTGCAGTTTGTGTCGTAACACTCTTCGAACAGAGCAATACAGTCCAGATGACATTCGGGGATGATGTGAATGAAATTATAAAAACAATCGCTTTTACACATTACAATATGAACTTTCCGAAGACTTTAGGTGGAAAAGTGTGGTGGCGACAAATAAAAGAATTAAACGGTTATCACATTCAACAAAATATTTTATCCCAACATTATCGAATTTTAGATAAAGAAGATCGTAGAATATGCCATTCATTCGAATTGGATGAAATTGAACAAAGATTTATGGAAATGGCAAAAACCTCTCAATAAAGTCCAACTAATTGGGCTTTTACAGATAGTCCGACTCCTACCTAACTACTTTGCTTCAACCAAATTTTGAAGTGGGGTCCCTATTACCCGTTTATGCCAGATAAATTTATTAAACTTCCTAATGTTTTCAAAACAAAAAGGCTTCCATGCAACGAGCATACTATGGAAGACACAACAGCAGAAACGCCTAAGTGATGACATAGAAATTCCAAAGTTAACAAAACAATGGCATGAAGAAGATGTAGAAAAACACCGAGAAGGTTGCCGGTATACACTGTATCAAATTGAATTATTACTAAAGCTTTCAACGATGATTTATAATCCTTAGCTTATATAATCCTTATTTTGCTATACTTTAACAATTACTAACCTTCGCATTTTTTCAAAAAATAAAGTATAATGAACTAATATAAAAAAGGTTGTTAACAAAATCGTTAACAACCTTTTTTGTTTTTCTGAAAAACTTTTCAATTTAAGGGAGCGATCACATGTATTGGAGAAAAAATGATAAACCTGTAGTAGAACCAGAAGCAATTGCTGTATGGGAATGCCTAGAAGAAAACTGCCGTGGATGGATGCGTAAAAACTTTGCATTAGACGCAGAACCGAAATGTCCGTTATGCAAAAGCGATATGGAAAGCGGCGAACGCTTATTACAAAAGATATAATAAATTCTCTTCTTCACCTTTTATAAACTGAAACATAGAGGATTCTCTTTCTCCTTATTTACAATGTGCATCGAAAGCAAATAAACTATACAAAAGTTTTGCGTATCCTCGCAAAACTTTTTCAATATCTCAAACTCATTCCAACTATCATTCTTTACTAAAAAAATAAATTACATTTTGAATAAAAAGGAGCAGAATTCCCCTTTCCAATTCTCCCATTACATATACAAACCTTTGTCTCTCTACTATCCCAAAAACTATTACTTTCATCCCGATCATAATTCCTATCAAAATGATGCTAAGAATCAATAACATAGTGTATCCTCACTTACAAAAAAAGTGAAATATTAGGAAATCTTATGTCATATTTTATACCCCTATATTCATTAAATCAATTTGCTACAATCATTTTGTTTTCAAAACAATCTAATATAACCTTTTACTAGATTTATATCTAGGCTTACATACTACACTTCTTTCGGAAGAACAATTTTTTTATAAAATTGAACTGTAATAAAATAATAAGCTACGTAAATGACTAAGAAAATAATAATAGGAAGCCAAATACGGAAATATGGATTATTGATTATGAACGAAAACATGTTCATGCCAACTAATACGTGCATTATACCTACTATCGCTGGGAACAAGAAGACGAAAAGTAATTCTTTATAAATTGATTTAGTTAATAACTCATAACGTACACCAATTTTACGAAGCATTTGATAGCGAATAATATCTTTTGAAGTGCTAGAAAGAATCTTAAACATTAAACTGCTTGCCAACATCGCTAAGAATGCTATCCCTAAGAAAAATCCCATAAATACGGTTCCACTGTAAGTACTGTACAATGATTTATATGTCATATATTTACTACGTAATTCTGTTTTTTCTACCTCTTTATATTTAATAACTTCTAATTCGTCAATTTGCTTCCATCTTTGTTCATATTTCATAAAATCTTCTGTTTTTCCAAAGAATACAATTCTTTCTTCACCTTGGATTTCATCGTACATCTTTTTATCTACAATCTTTATACTTTGATTAGGGTATACATAAGTTTTTTGGAAAGTTCTTAGCGCATATCTCCATTCTTCTGGAATGAGGATATCATTCTCGATTTTCTCTGGACCACGACTTAAAACAGCTCCAACTGGTAGCTCTTTAGAAACAGATATAAATTGCTTTCCATCATCTCCACCAGTCGGTATTAACAGACGATTTGCTTCCAAATCTTCTTTCAAATAATAAATGAACTGATCATCTACTTTATAGCGATATTCGTTTTTCTCTTTAAATGTAATTCTACTTAATATTTTCTTTTCTTCTACTGTCGGATTGTTAATTTCCACATCATAATAATCAAATGTTTCAATCATGTTTGTAACATTATTTTTTAAAGCCATACCACTAGAGATAGCACCAGCACCGAGAGCCACTAACATAGCAACTGTCGCTAATACTTTCGTTAAACTATTAATAGAAAAACTTAACTGTGCAAGCGTGAACGCATTAATTCCTGTTTCACTACAATTTTTATTCGCTTTTAGTTTGTTAATAATAATAGGAAGGAATGATGTAAATAGCATGTAAGTTCCTAATGTTACTGTAATTGTAGCAATGATAAATCCTGATTCCTTTAACTCTTTCATATAAATCATAGAAATATAACCAACTGCTAATAAAACAATTGATAAAAGTGCTACTATATTCGTTAAATTCCCTTTAGTAGGAGTACCAGCTGTTTTATCATTAGAGTGAACCAGCTGTAATAGCGAATTACGCACTAGTTTTATACCATTCATAATTGCGGACAACATAAATAATGCAATGAAAAAGATGAAAGTAACAATGATTGATGGTACATAGAATGCATGATAACCAACTCCAGTAAACTCCAGCTCCTTCATCAGTAAATACCCAACACCTTGCGCCAAAATTATACCGAATACCACACCTACTATAAGAGACACCATTCCTAATACAATCGTTTCAATACACATGAGCAATGTAATTTTATGCTTTTTTGCCCCTAATACCATATACATACCAAATTCTTTTTGCCGGAGTGATAATAAAAATGAATTGGCGTGTAAAATATAAAATAATGTAATAAATCCTAATAAAAATGAGCCTGTTTGGAAAACCGAAAAAATTCCATCCATGGAATTCCCTTCGATAAATGTTTTATTTAAAGCTAACGTTTGAAACATATAAAAAATTGAAATAGACATAATAAGACCCACTAATAAGACAATATAGTCTTTTCGTTTACTTTTTAATCCTGACATGGAAAGTTTGAATAACATGTTGAACCTTCTTTCCTATGCTTTTTGTGTGCCTAAATCGGCAAGCACATCTAAAATTTCTTTATAGAATTCATCACACGTACCTCTGCGATAAATTTCTTTATACAGTTCTCCGTCTTGAATGAATAAAATACGTCGGCAGTAACTCGCACTAAATGGATCATGTGTAACCATCATAATCGAAACATCCTGTTCTTCATTTAATTTGGTCATCGCCTCTAATAAACTTTTTGCATTTTTAGAATCAAGCGCTCCTGTTGGCTCATCTCCTAAAATTATTGCTGGCTTATGTACAAGTGCACGAGCCGCTGCCGAACGTTGTTTTTGTCCACCTGATACTTCCGACGGATATTTTTGAAGAATCTCTGATATCCCTAACATTTCCGATACCTTTTTCACCTTTGATCCAATTCTTTTGGAGTGAGCACCTTGCAGAGAAAGTGGTAATGCAATGTTTTCATATATTGATAAATTTTCAAGTAAATTAAAATCTTGAAAGATAAATCCTAGTTTCTCTGAGCGAAAATCAGATAATTCCTCTTGCTTCATTTTCGTAATATCTATTCCAGCAATTTCAACAACTCCACCTGTTGCCTTATCTAATGTAGAAACTACATTCAATAATGTTGTTTTTCCTGAACCTGATGGTCCCATAATTCCAACGAATTCACCCTCTTGAATTGAGAACGATACATTCTTTAATACACGTGATTGGCTCTCTTCTTTCTTACCATATACCTTTTGTACATTCTTTACCTCTACAACTGATGTTTTCATATATATCCTCCTATACTTCTTAACCCATTTCTAAGTATAGATAGAATTTCTTAATAAATAGCGGCGGATATTCTTAACATTTCTTTAAGAATCTAAAAGCCCCAAATCATAGTAGATTGGGGCTTTTGAATTCTATATTCTATTTTTGAGTAACAAATAAAGTATTTATTTCTCCACTTTAATTTTTGTTTGTTTATTGTAGAAATAATAACATCTTTTTTCGCTGGCGTATAACGGATTGCATTCGTTATATAGTTGACAATTACTTTTTCAATAAGATCTTGATTGGCAACAACTTGCATTGCAGATACATGTTTGTAAACATGTATTTTTTTCTCTATATCTAATGATAGCTGTTCACATATATACTCTATAACCAAATCAATATAAAAGGAAATCCAATACGATTTACAAGTCTCACTTTTCATTCATCCATTTTTTTATAGGCTAATGCAAAATTTTATGCTTTAATCTTACGACGAGTAAATCCAAATACGGATCCTAATGCTACAAGGCACGCGCTTAGTATCATCATTATTACACTATTTGATGCTGTATTTGGTAGTTTTTCTCCTTTTACAGCTTGTTTCGCTACTTCTTTTTTCTCTACATCATTCTTTTGTTGGGCTTGAATCGCTGCTTTCTTTTTTTCTAATGCTTCTTTTTGTTGATCCTGAATCGCTACTTCTGCTTTTTCTAATGCTTTTTTTTCTTGATCCTGCATTGCTGCTTTCTTCTTCTCTAACGCCTCTTTTTGCCAAGCCTGAAATTCTGCTTCCTTTTTTTCTAACGCCTGTTCTTGCGCTTGTACTTCTTCCTTTGACATTGTTCCAGTAGATGCACTAGCTACCGATGAGTATCCTATTGATAAAAGTGCTATTGCACAAATTAGTAAAAATTTCTTTTTCATTTTTTCTCTCCCTATATACTTTTTTAAACACCACCTTGGGTGTATTTATAGAATAAACAAGCTATATAAATATAAGATGCAGATACGATATATTTCACTTAAAGATTCAATTAGTGTAATTAATCTCTATGTATAGATGTATTCCCTTGAAAAATAGTAGAGGAATTTCTTGATTTTTCCCTTAAGAATATTAAAAAGCCCCAAACTATAATAGTTTGAGACCCTTGAATTCTATATTCTATTTTTGAGTAAGAAACAAACTTTTATTTTTGATTTTTTCCTTTTGTACTTAATAAATAAGATTAAATGATATAGGAATAAAGTATTTACTTCTCATCTTTAATTTTAATTTTCGCTTGTTTATAAAAATCTAATTTCTCTTTGTTATATTCTTTTGTATATCCATTAAATTTCTCTTTTTCTCGTTGAATGTCCTCATTCATTTGATTTACACCTTTAATCTTTTCACTAATCTTTTTTAAGTTCGTTTCTTTTTCGCCTAAGCTTTTATATACTTCTCTTTCAAATCCCATTAATTTTTGATACGAATCATTTATCTTATTAAAAGATGAATAACGCTTTTTATAAATATCCTGTATGTTTTTTGCTTGTTTTTGAAGAGCAGCATCTTCCATTTTATCTATAGTTTTATGAACTGATTTTATTTCTTCCTGTGCTTTTTCAAAAGCTTCTTTTTCTTTGTTCCATACTTTTTCACGTTCGTCCATGCTTTTTGTAGCTTGCTCTATCTTCGGCATAATTGCTTGGTTACTATCTTTACCATCATTTATAATTTGATTGTATAACTCTTGACCTTGTTTTTCTAAACCCTCTAGTTTTTTCACATCTTCAGAAACCGCCTTTTCTTGCTTCGTTGCATTTTCAAATGCGACGTACAATTCTGCTTCTGGCTTTGCGCCAAAACACCCTGTCAATAAGCTTATAGATATAATTCCGGTAATCGTTAACGCTTTATAAGTCAATGTCAATTCCTCCTATGTTACATTCGTTTATCATGCATAAAGTTCAAGGGGAAATGATCATCTTCATGATATGCTTCAAATTCATACCCTTTTTCTTTTAAACCTTTAATAATAGCCGGTACTGCAGCGATAGATTGCGGATGAATATCGTGCATTAAAATAACTTCTTTGGGATTTGTCGCACTAGCAAGTACATTTTGAACAATTTTCGCTTTCGCAATATCAATTGGTATACTATTATATTCCCAATCTAATGAATCAATTGTCCAATCCCATACTCTAAGACCATTTTCTACAACTTTATTACGAAGTTCTTCGTGTAATCCTGGCTTTGAACCATATGGTGGGCGTGTTAGTTTTGGGGCATGTCCGAGAATACTAGCAATTAAGCCTTGATCCTCTTTCATTTCATCTACGTAGCCACCTTGGGCATATAATTTTCTATTATTGTGCGTCATACTATGCATACCAACATAGTGTCCTTCCGCTTCTTCTCGTTTTACTAAATCAGGGTATGATTTTACATTTTGACCGATTAGAAAAAATGTTGCTTTTGCATCATTTTCCTTTAATATGTCTAGTAACTGTGCCGTATATTTTCCTGGTCCGTCATCAAAAGTAAGATAGGCAATTTTCCTAGTTTGACCATTAAATTGCGTTGGTGCAACCTTATTCATCTCCACTTTTATTTGTTCATTTGCATTTTGAACTGGATTCTCTTGATTTGCTATCGCTTTTGCAGGTGAAGTTATCGCTTGAAATACAAAAAAAGCCCCTCCCACTACAACTATAGCTACCATCATTACAACTATATTCTTTACCTTTAACAGTTTCCCCATTTTATTAATTCCTTTCTACGTCCATTACTTACTTATACTAAAAATATTACTCTAGTTTTTTACCCCTTCCCCCGGCATCCATTCTATTTTTCCTTTGGAAGCACAATCCTCTTATATAATTGAACAGTGATCAAATAGTAGACACCGTAAATGATTAAAAATATACAAATCGGAAGTCCAATATTCACATATGGATTTACAAAAAACTTAACAAATGTAAATATATTCATTCCTACTAAAACGTGTATAAGACCCAATATGGCTGGAAATAAAAATACAATGCCTAATTCTTTATACATAGATTGTATAAGTAATTCTTTACGTACCCCAATTTTCCGAAGCATCTCATACCGCCCTATATCTTTCGTAGCTCCAGAAAGGATCTTAAACATTAAACAACTTGCCATCATAGCTAAAAAAGCAAGACCTAAAAAGAATCCCATAAAGGAAGTTCCTTTTGAAAAGGCAAGCATAGATTCATAATCATTATAGTTTGTTGGTAAATATACGTCTTCCTTAGGCTTATTAATAGCGGCGGCTATTTTTTCGATTTGACGATTATCCATCTCTTTTAGCTCTGTCTTATACCGTAAAATATTATCGATTTTAGCAATAAAAAACGTATGCTCATTACCTTGAATTGCTTTATACCGGTTTTCGTCGACGATATAGACAGGTTTACGATTATATACAGTAATATTCGATCTAAAATCACTATCCATACTCTTATCCCAATTCAGTGGTAACGTAGAACTAGATGGATCAACTTCCTCTCCCTTAAACATCCTATAGCTCGAAGATGGAAGTTGTTCAGTAATATGTATTGTCTCTTTCTTTCCAAACAACAGTGGCGGATTCTCTAATAATTCTTCTTTTAAATAGTAAACAGCCTCATTATTAACTTTATATTTATATTGTTTTTTATCTACAATTTTCATTTTTTCCATAGCTTTATAATCCGCTGCTTCTGGATCATGAATTGTAATATCATACCCTGACATTCTTTCTGCTGTAAGGATTACGTTTTTCTGTAAAGACATGCCACCAGCCATTGCCCCCACACCAAGACCAATTAACATCGTTACCGTTCCTAATATTTTCGCCAAACTACTTACACGGAACTGCAATTGTGCAAATGTAAATGCATTTAATTTCTTCTCATTTAAATAGCGCGTTTTCTTTAGCCTATTAACAATCATAGGTAAGAACGAAATAAATATAAGATATGTCCCAATTGTAATCGTGAATAATGGAAGCATAATGGCGCCAGCACCTTTTATTCCTACGAAGATTACGAAATAATATCCTACACCTAGTCCTAGCAAACTACATAAAAGTAACAATATCGTGGCTGGTCCTTTCATTCGTATGCGCTCCGTTTGCTGCTCTGTACGAATTAAATCTAGTTCTGTTTTAAGTGCTATACGAATGGCATTTACAACGGATGTAAGCAGAAATAACGCACTAAAGAATATAAATGTTATTTTGAATGCAGGAACATAAAATGCTTGATAACCTTCCGTTGAAATTTCCAATTGTTTCGTTAAAAATTTGCTAACAAAATTAGAAAGAATAGCTCCGAATACACTACCTAATGCTAGTGAAATCATTCCCATAGACAATGTCTCAAAGAATAAAAGTTGGCTGATTTTACTCTTTTTGGCCCCTAAAACAAGATACATGCCAAGTTCTTTCCGCCGGAGTGAAAGTAGAAAAGAGTTTGCATAAAAAATATAAAAGAATGTAATAAATGCTACCAAAACAGAGCCTATTTGAAATACAAATACAATTGAACCAATAATACTGTTATTCATTGTAAACTCTTTATTTAGCGCAAGCGTTTGAAACATATAAAAAATAGAAATTGAGATGACAAGGCCTATTAGTAAAACGATGTAATCCTTTATCATTTTTTTCATACTAGAAATAGAAAGTTTTAATAACACACTCTACACCCACGCTTCTCTACAGTGTGGTGTACTACATTCATCTTTTTACTATACCCTCTTTGTACAACGTTCTCTTCAAATATTAAATTTTTCATATTGCCTCCTGTCATTTGGCTAGTGCTGCGATCATGCTATTTTCATAGCCACTAACTATCATTTTATCTTTTCCCTACAAACAGCAATATTGATTCCTCTTACATTTTTGTAATGTACACTCCCGAAAAAAAACATTACAATATGCAAATCAAACATTTTATAATCCGATTCATATACCTTTTGACATCAATATTCTCACGCTCAAATAATATATTTACACATATAAAGTCGAAGGATATTATATAGGTTTTCTAGCCTATTTAAGAGGTTATATAAATAATTAATATTAAAAATGTACAAAAAAAAGCCCCACTGTAATACTTAATAACTTTGCACTTATCATCAGTTTACCTCTTCATTATAATTGTCCGAGATAAAGATAAGATAAAGATAAAATAAAAACATTATAAATATATAACCATATATTATTAAATTTAGTACTGTTTTACTTTTCCTTATCCCTCTTACTCTTTATTTTACGTTCATTCTCTTCGTTTCTAATTCACCTCTCAAAGGCACTACATAAAACTATTATTTAGGTTCTATTAAAATTACATCTTCTAAATCATATAAATTCGCCTTTGGTTTTGCATAAATAATATAAGCAAGACCATATTGATCCGGTTCTTGCTCTATCACCTCTGCTACTTCAAGGCCAGGTGGTATTTTCTGACTCAGTTCAGAGGTAATAATACTATCACCTATTTTTATTTCTTTCGCTTTATCTGATGGAATATTATCAATTCGAAGAGCCTGTTTTTTCTTATCATACCCTGTAACAAATCCTAAAATGGATGAATTATTTTGAAGGGTGATTGCTAAACGATTCGTTCGTTCATCATTCGTAATTAATTTCACAACAGATGTATATTGATCTACACTCTCTACCTTTCCGATAAAACCTTCCACTGTAATAACAGCCATATCAACCTTTACACCATGTTGTGCACCTCTATCAATAGTGACTTCTCCATACCACTCTTCTGCTACACGAGTTACTACTGTAGCTTGAATTAAATTGTATTTTCCTTGTTCCTTTAATTCTTTCGTTTTGTTGATAAGTTTAGTAAGGTTTTCTTTCTCCTCACTTAATATTTGTACTTTACTCTTTAACGATTCTTGATGTTCAATTTTCCCTTTCAATACCTGATTCTCTCTATATACTTTATAGATGTCTTCTATATTATGAACAATATTTTGGACATGCTTATTATTTGCACATACATACACCATCAATAAAGCCAAAAGAATAATTGAAAGAAATAATAATATTTTCTTCTTAGAAACCTGCATAATTATCCTGCTACTCCCTACTATTTTTTATCTACATACTATAGAATACTAGTCATTGTACACAGAAGAAATGCAGTTTAAATAAAGTTAAGATAAACTTTATCTTCTTTATAAAAAATTTAGAACTTATCATATACTGCTACAATCTTCGAAGCTTGCTCGTTATCTTATCCATGGAATGCCACTTATAATTTCTATAACTAATTATGTTGTATTTGTACTTTCTCTTTTACTTTCTTAGGTATTTCATCTATTTGTACTTCTTCCCATTCCATACCATAACTTCCTTTAGATCTAATCTTTAAATATGCTCCTATTCTTAAATGTTTTGAAGCAGTCATCGCAATCTTTTGCTCTTGACCAGATTCATTATATCCTTTGAATTTATATTCCCATCTAGCAAAACCTTTGTTTTCAGCTCCATATTTACCATCATTATCAACAACAGCATAATAAATATCTTCTTTAATAAATGGATTGAGTTGATCTACAATCGGTCCCCCCTTTCCTATAAGTAATGTAACTCCAACTATAATTAATACGATAAACGCACTTATTTTTTTCATGAAACTTTCTATTCTCCTCTTCTCAGATATTTCCACTTAAAGGACTTCCTCTAAATCCATCGCGACGCTATTACGTATTAAAATGTAACCAAATTTCCTAGTGCTCTTCTAATTAAATTGGCAATAAGATAATAAATTGAATAACCCCATTTTCATATTCTGCTCGAATTTCTCCTTTGTGCAATTCAACAATGCTTTTTGCAATTGCAAGCCCCAAACCTGAACCTTCTACAGCTCTACTTCTCGATTGATCTTTTTTATAAAAACGCTCAAACAAATTCTCTAATTCTATTTTTGTAAATTCTTCACTATGATTCGCTATAGAAATTTTGATATGCTGTTCTTCTCTTTGAAGTAAAACCCGAATTTCTGCTTTATCTATACTGTATTTAATTGCATTTATTAAAAGATTTTCAAACACACGTACCATTTTTTCTGAGTCCACAACAGCATATATACGACCTTCTTGAAATTCTTTTACAAAAGAAATATTATGCTCCTCCGCTTGTGGTACTAACTCTTCTATTAATTGATCAAGTAGTTCATTTATACACACTTCTTGCGAATCTAACGCCATATTTTCATCTGTTAGTTTTGTATACTCAAACAAATCTTCTATTAACATCTTCAACTGCTCTGATTTTGAAAAGGCAATTTTTATATACTCATCATGCTGTTCTTTATTTTCATATTTCGCATCACCTAGTAAACGTAAATACCCCATAATAGAAGTAAGTGGTGTTCTTAAATCATGTGATACATTTGTAATCAATTCACTTTTTTGCTTCTCTATTTGTTTTTCCTTTTCTATATTAGCCAAAAGCTTTTCTGCCATTTGATTAATATTAGAAGTTAATAAACCTATTTCATCTTGACCTGCCTGTTTGATTTTATATTGTAAATTACCTTTCGAAAACTCCCTTACTCCTTCTGCCATCGCTTCAATCTGATTCATCTTCCTTTTCGTTATATAAAAGAAAGATAGTATAAAAGTGATAAAACCTAGTAAAGATGGAAATGGGCTGCTATCATTCACTATATACTTCACATTTCCTTGTGGTATACCACTTGCAATGATATACATATTTTCCGTATTAACAGTAACCGGATAAAAAGTTGTAAACTCCTTACGCTTTTGTTCAGTTCCATCTTGAATTAAATTTTGCGCCTCTACATATCGTACTTGATCCATTTTAAAATCCATCACATTACGCATCGTCTCATGAAGATTGATTTGTTCTTCCGGCGCTCCCTTTGTTTTATAAACGACTTTCCCATTCTCATCTATTATTAAAATCTTCAGTTGATTTTGGTGATTCAATTGATCAAGCAATTCTTGTATATTAATTTCCTTACCTTCCTCGGTTATACTTTCAACAAGCCTTTGTGTCTGTCCATCAATGGCTTCCATACCTGATGCATAATCAATGATAGAAATTTTATTCGCATCCTCGAAAAAAGAAGATGAAGACCATCCTACTAATACCCCGAGTAACGTACAAAAAGTAAATGTAGCCATTAGCTGTATCCGTATGCTCTTTTCCAAATAACTCACTATTTTACCTATCATTTTTTTAAAAACTTGATTCATCCATATTATCGGTTCAAATATCTTTCTCAATCTTATAGCCAACTCCCCATACCGTTTTAATGTACCGAGGCTTCCTTGGAATCGCCTCTATCTTTTCACGTATTTTCCGAATATGTACCATCACAGTATTATCGGATTGGAAAGCTTGCTCTTTCCATACTCTTTCATAAATTTGTGCTGCATTTAATACCATTCCTTGATTTCGTGCAAGCAATTCTAATACCTCAAACTCTCTCGGTGTCAATTTCGCCTCTTTATTTGCAATAATGACCTGCCGTGTTACTATATTAATTTTCATATCTCCAATTTCTATTTCATTTTCATCCTGTACACTTGTCCCGCTCATTTTCATATATCTCCGAAGTTGTGATTTAATACGAGCAATGAGTTCCAGTGGATTAAATGGTTTGGCTACGTAATCATCTGCCCCAGTTGTTAATCCTAAAATCTTGTCCATATCTTGCGTTTTTGCCGAAAGCATAATAATAGGCATTTCCGCTATTTCTCTCACTTTCATACACATATGAATACCATCTATTTTCGGCATCATAATATCAAGGACGATTAGATGCACGTCTCTTTTCTTTACTATTTCTAAACCCTCTTCACCATCTCCAGCTTGTAATACTTCGTAACCTTCATTCTTCAAATAGATAGTGATAAGTTTTCTAATTTCCTTCTCATCGTCCACGATAAGTATCGTTCCTTTACTCACAAAATCTCCTCCAGCATCATTTACCAAACTATGAATGTTGCTTTATTTCACTCACTACTGCATTCCTCTTTTGAATGTACACATAAGAAATGATAGTAATGATCATAATGCCCCCGCCTAAATACATCCCATATTTCGTCGCAAGTGCTACAATCGTTTCTATCTGTTTTCCGAATAGAGAGCCCAGCATAAAATAAGCTAGCGTCCAAACAAGTCCTGCCATATAGGAATACAATGCATACGTTTTAAATGACATATTATTCATTCCAACCAAATACGGTACGATATGTCTCACAACGGGGATAAAATAACTTATTACTAATGCATAATGACCATATTTCCCTACTATTTCTTGTGATTTTAAAAGGTACTTTGCCTTTTTCTTTTTCATCAATTTATTAAGCACTTTTATGCCAAATATTTTCCCTAGTATATACCCTAAAGAAAGACCTGATACAACACCTAAATACGTTAATAAAAAGGCTGGAATCATACTTAATATCCCCATTGATGATACAAATCCACCGCTCATGACAATCATTTCATCTGGAATCGGCATACCGATAATACCAAGCCATAAACAAAAAAATAGTGCCCAATAACCATACTGCTCAATGTATGACATTAATTCATGTAACTCCATTATGCATATGCTCTCCTTAGCTCTTTTCTACAACTAAAGACGTAAGCTGGTGGGAAATTAAGCCACACCTTTTCTAGTGTAATTTCAGGAAAGAAATTCTGTATAAATCCTTTTTTCACAAGTGAATATTGAAATGTAATAAATTCCCCGTTCTCATGTATCGTTTCCATTACACTGTTTAAAATGCGCTTTGAAACCTCTTCTCGTAAAGAAGTGAAAGGCAATCCTGATAAGACGTAATCAATACATTCTATATTTAATTGTTCCATATACTTCTTTATATTTTCAGCTGAACCGTGTATAACAATCACGTTCTGCTCATCTTTAAATTTTCTCTTTAACTCTTTAAAAAATACTTCATTAATTTCAACAAGAAGAAATATTGTCTCCTTCTTCTTTCTCTTCATAATCTCTTTCGTAAAAGCTCCTGTACCAGGCCCTAGCTCTACAATACATTTCGCTCTATTAAAATCAATTACATCTACCATTTTCCTTGCTAATATTTTTGAGCTCGGTACAACCGCACCAATATGTTTCGGATGTTTTATAAATTCAGTTAAGAATGTTATGAGCTGCATATACTCTCTCTCCATTCGTTCAATAGTTTTTAACTTGTGTTTAAGTATAACTATCGTTTCTTAACAAATATTGAGAAGATTTCTTAAGATTTTATGAAGATGAAGGAAATTTTCATCTTTACTATAAACAAACATAAAAAATTGAATTCCAAAGATAAGCGAATCAAACATATACAAATAAGTCAGCTTGTTTATTTACCATGAATGATCATGATCCTACTCCGATTTTGTATAGCGAAGTTACTATTTTTATGTTAAAATCCTCTAAGATATTTGGAATTAGTATAGAAATCATTTTTGGAGGCTTTATGAATAATCAAAACGATAATAAATCAAATGCATTATTTGCAGCTATACAAATAGTGCTACCACTTTTATTACCTATTCTTGTCCCTACCTTTTTAATAGTGGGAATGAAAAAGTGGATGCCCGATGAAGTTAAGTATCCAAGCATAATATCATTGTTCGCATTATGTATGGGATTTTTCATAGTAGGAATTCTCTTCTCTATTGTTTTACGTTTATGTAAATTATCTGAGGAAAAATTAAAGGAATTAGGATTTTTAGGATTTACACTTTCGGCTGTTAGCACATTTTTAAGTTTTTATGTAGGTTACTTTTGGTTGGCAGACCTTAACTTCACATCAGTTGAATTATCACCTCATGCCGTATTAATTTTCGCTATTTTATGTACCTTGCTATTGGAAGGTATTTTTAAAGTAATGGACATGTTTGATAGTTCGGACGAAAATAAAGCTCACGTATAGACAAAAAAAGCATCCGACTAACATGTTAGTCGGATGCTTTTTTACTAAGATAAAAACAACTCTTGCATTACTTCGTACTCACAATCTTATAATAAGAACGAACTGTTAAGAAGTAATATCCGATATAAATAACGCTATATACTCCGATACTAATTAGAAGCGGAACCATAATTTCAAATGGTAGTATGTTTCCTAAACCTTTTAATGCAAACAAACTGTGTAGAATTCCGATTACTAGTGGAATTGCAAAGATAAAGCTCACTTGTTTTGCAATAGCTTTCTTCATCTCTTGTTTCGTTACACCAACTTTATGAAGGACAATGTAACGATCACGGTCAGCACTTGCTTCTGTAAGCTGCTTGAAGTAAATAATGGAGCCTGTCGCTAATAGGAAGACTAAGCCTAAGAATAGTCCGATGAACATCATTAGTCCAGTTGCTTCAAGTCCCATATGGAAACCAGTGTAGAAGTCTCTAAATGGTGGTGCCATTTCTGATTCACCAGCTGGCATCACTTTTGTTAATTTTTCTGTTAATACTTTACTGTTTCTTTCATCTTTTACATCAATATTTTTTACAACACGTGTTCCAAATGCTTGCTTCGCTTGTTCATACATTTCATCTGGAACGACAACAACTAATTCACCTAAGTTCGTAATTGCAGTATTATTTACACCTTGGATCGTCAATGTCTTCGTTTCATTTCCAATTTGGAATACCGCTTTATTTCCTTTATATTCAGGGCTAAACTCATACCCTTCCATATAAGAACTATCATATATAAATGCTTCGCCAGTAGCTACATTCACTGTTTCCGCATCAATTTTTTTCGCAATTTTGTTGAATTCAGATTGAGATATAAACTGATATTTCTCTGAAATCGTGTAATTCATATTAAGAATGAAATCAACTTTATCTCCTTCGAATTTCCCTTTGACAGGAACCGTTTCAATTTCAAATTGATCTTTAACAGGGTGATCCTGCTTCTCCTCCACAAGAATTGCATTTACTTTCTTATCCAATTCTGCATCTTTTTTCTCATAAGAGTAACTGTATGGCATGGATGTTTTTGATTGCGTAAATGTGTTGTAATACATCGTAACTGACGTACCAACAGCTGTTAATGTTACTGCACTTAAAATAGAAATTGTCGCAAGTGACTTTGCATTTCCTTTAATACGGTATAGTAACTGTGAAGTCGTTATCATATTCATACCATTATAAAACGCTGACTTATTATTTCTTGCACGTTTCAATACGAATACTGTAAAGAACATAAATAGTAAATACGTACCTAATACTGTTGCAAGTAATATATAAAGTGCAACTACCATAAAGTTTGCATACATAACTGCCTTCATAAACATTAACGCTAAGAAATAACCTGAGCCGATTAAGAAAACTGAAATTAACGCCATAATGACAGATCCTTTTGGCATTGCCTCTCCTTCACGTTCTGCGCGGAAAAGTTCAATTAACTTAAATCGATAAATTAAACGATATCCTTGAAGTGATGTATACAAAATAATTACAAAGAAAATAATTGCTGTATCAATAACTGCAGCCATCGGTACTTCAAAATGAACGTTTAAGTTTATTCCCATCATATTTATTAGTAGTTCAAGGAATAGTTTTGAAAGAACGCTACCGATCGCAATACCGATTACTAATGACATTAATCCCATTAACATATTTTCATAAAAGAGCATTTTACCTATTTGTCTTTTTCGAATACCTAATAAGGAATATAGCCCAACTTCTTTTTTACGCTTCCGTGTAAAGAAACCGTTTGAATATATAATGAACACTGCCACGAAAATAATAAGCATCACACTTGAAACTTGAAATGCTCCGCTAATTTTTTTAGAAGCTTCCGCAGCTTTTTCCATTTGTGAATTATACTGCAACGCCTTAAATGTAAAATAAATGACGATACTAAAAATCATAGATGCAAAATATACAAAGTAGTCTTTAAAGTTCCGCTGTATGTTGCGGAGGGCAATGCTAGATAAGGTCATCAGCCATACCTCCAGAAATGGAAGACATTACGTCAACGACTTTTTGGAAGAACTGTTTACGTGTTGATTCACCCCGGTGCAATTCTTTATATAACTCACCATCTTTAATGAAAATAACTCGTTTACAATAACTTGCGGCAAACGCATCGTGTGTTACCATTAAAATTGTAGAGTTATCATATTCATTTAACGACTTCATGCTTTCTAATAAATCTGTCGCTGATTTAGAATCAAGTGCTCCCGTCGGCTCGTCACCAAATATCATACTAGGACTTGTAACAATCGCACGCGATGCTGCGCAGCGCTGCTTCTGTCCACCCGACACTTGATATGGGAACTGACTTAAAATATGATCAATACCAAATTTCTTTGAGATTTCAAGAACGCGGCGATCAATTTCACTCGCTTTCACCTTTGATAACGCAAGAGGTAACGCAATGTTCTCTTTTACCGTTAACGTATCTAATAAATTATAATCTTGGAAAATGAACCCTAAATGATCACGGCGGAATAACGCTAACTTATCATCGTTCATCTTCACGATATCTTTTCCATCAATTAAAATTTCACCGTTCGTCGCATTATCAATTGTAGAAAGAACGTTTAGTAGCGTCGTCTTACCCGAACCAGAAGGTCCCATAATTCCAACGAACTCACCTTCTTTTACTTGTAAGTTAATACCTTTTAACGCTGCAAATTTATTACCACCCGTGTCATACACTTTTTCAATATTTTTTGCTTCTAACACTGTTTTCATCTCGACATCCCTCATTTCTTCTATTCTCTATTTTCAACTATATACACTCTCTACTCTTGCCACTATCGATGTTTCTTACACAAACATGACAGTTATGTAAGACGCATAAGTAAAGATATAAAAATTTAACCTACTGAACAAAAGTACTTTGTTACTATAACATTGGGATATCATACCATCCATTCATTCTCCTTACAGGAACATTACAATTTTGTAAGGTTAAAAATGTACCCTACAAAATTGTGCATGAAATGTCGGATGGAGCTATTTTGTTCCTGCTATTCTATTTAACAAGGAGGTCATCGTATGGATTCACTTAAAAACATGAATGCAGCAATGCAGTATATTGAAAACACCCTAACAGATGAAATTGATTTTAAAGAAGTCGCAAAAATAGCTTACTGCTCTGAATATCATTTCAAAAGAATGTTTTCTTTCCTAGCTGGCATATCACTGTCAGAATATATTCGCTGTAGACGTCTTACTCTTGCTGCTTTTGAACTAAAAAACAGCGATGCAAAAGTCATTGATGTCGCTATAAAATATGGGTACAACTCACCAGACTCTTTTGCACGTGCCTTTCAAAACTTGCACGGCATAACGCCTTCAGAGGCCCGAAATAGTAGTCATTCTTTGAAAGCTTATTCACCAATGACCTTCCAGTTATCGATTCAAGGAGGAAACGAAATGAACTATCGAATTGAAAAAAAAGAACCATTTCGAATTATTGGTATTACAAAACGCGTACCGATTGTATTTAACGGTGTAAATGAAGAAATTGCTTCTATGTGGAAAAGTTTAAATCCAGAGTCCATTCAAACGTTAAAGTCCCTTTCAAACATGGAACCGAATGGAATCATTAGTGCTTCTACTAACTTTTCTGAAGGAAGAATGGAGGAAAAGGGAGAACTCGATCACTACATTGGAGTAGCCTCAACGAAAGATTGTCCAGAGCAATTCGCACAACTTGAAGTCGCAGCTTCAACGTGGGCCGTATTTGAAGCTGTCGGTCCATTTCCTGAAACATTACAAAATGTATGGGGACGCATTTATTCCGAATGGTTTCCTTCCTCAAACTATGAACTAGCGGAAGGACCAGAAATATTGTGGAATGAACAGAAAGATACATCCTCTCCAAACTTTAAAAGTGCAATTTGGATACCGGTTTTGAAGAAATAAAAAATAAAGCTGCTCCTCCTTAAAAGGAAAAGCAGCTTTTATTTATATTTTTAGTTCTTTTTTATAAGCGACGTAGGAATATCCCATTGTTAATCCTACTGCACCGATAATAATGCCAATGATTAGGAAAGCTTTCCACTCTACCGGTGCAACAATACTTAAAATCATAATAACTCCTAATACAACAAACACCTTTCCGCTAAAACGGTGCGTTTTTCTCCATACTTCTTCGTTACTTAACGTCCACGGTGTTTTTATACCTACAAAGTAGTTTGGTTTACATTGTGGTAAATAATTGCCGATGACTATAAATAAAAGACCAACAAGAATATGCGGTGTACTATTCATTGGAATGTCATAACCTAATCCAGCCCCAATTCCAATGATATTTACTAAAAATAATAAGATTAATACGCTATAATTTATTACATTATATCCTTTAGAAAACTTATCATAGTTTTTATGCTTCGGATCTATCTTAGGCAATACGGTTAATAAAGCATATATAAAAACCATAATTGCTACATCAAAAATCATCCCTCCCATTTTAGACATATGTCCATCTACCTCCCCAGCAACATTCCAATGGCTCGGAACTTCACCTGGTAAATGCGGCCACGCGACACACCATGCAATAATCGTTAAAGCAATTAATAGTAACGGAAATATATGCTTCCTCATTTCCCCTCTTCCCCCTTATTCGTAAATGTAAACACCCACGTTAATAAATCTTGAAAGACAGTTGTGTTTAAAGAGTACACAACAAATTGACCTTTCTTTTCATCTTGAATAAGTTCAGCATTTTTCAGTGCGTTTAAGTGGTGTGAAATACTTGGTTTTGTCATATTAAATTGTTCAGCAATCTCACCAGCGGTTAGATCGCCTTCTTTTAATAAGTCTAAAATTTTTCGCCTTGTTGGATCTGCTAATGCTTTGAATGCTTGATTCAATGTCTTTCTTCCTTTCACTAATTAGACATTTAGATATTTATCTAAATGTTAAAATGATTTCAGTTAATTGTCAATTATATACGAGGCCTTTTTTACTTTTTCCGCTTTTGACCTATACTGTTTACTAGCTTATCTTTCAACATAATGAAAAGACTTGAAACACATGATACACTATAGCTACAATTGTTTTTTTGAGGAGGAATATACATATGTATAAAATTTTAATCGTTGAAGACGATCCAAATATTTCATCATTACTGCAATCTCACATTCAGAAGTACGGTTATGAGGCTGTGGTAGCGGAGAATTTCGATGATATTATGGAATCGTTTAACGCAGTGAAACCACACCTTGTTTTACTTGATGTAAACTTACCGAAATTCGATGGTTTCTACTGGTGCCGTCAAATTCGTCATGAATCTACTTGTCCAATTATTTTCATTTCAGCTCGTGCTGGTGAGATGGAACAAATTATGGCGATTGAAAGCGGTGCGGATGATTATATTACAAAACCATTCCACTATGACGTTGTAATGGCGAAAATTAAAGGTCAATTACGCCGTATTTACGGTGATTATGCCCCAAATATTTCTGAACGTATCGTTGAAGTAGAAGGACTAAAATTATTCCCGGAACGTCCAGAAATTCATTTCGGTGCTGAGCAAGTTCTTTTAACGAAAAAAGAAGCTATTTTAGCAGAAATGTTATTATCTAAATTCCCTCGTACAGCGAGCCGTGAAGATTTATTAGCTGCCCTATGGGATGACGAAAGCTTCGTTGAAGAAAATACATTAAACGTAAACATTACGCGTCTTCGTAAAAAGTTCAATGAGCTTGGTATTGAAAATGCTATTGAAACAGTACGTGGACTTGGGTATCGTTTTAACGCAACTTGGAGTGAATAAGCATGAAGCTATTTTTACGTGATCATTTTGCATTTTTTCTACTATACGTATTAAACTTCGGTATCATTTTCGTTCTTTATGATGCAGTAGATGGATTTCAAAATAATAAATTTTACTTCGTCGTTTTAAGTTTATATTTATTCATTTGTTTCCTCGCTTATCGTTACGTTCGCAATCGTAGAATGTACCATAGATTAAGTGAGCAACCAGAGAAAATGGAAGATGCGTTTATTGAAAGAGCAACTGCTCCGATGCCTCACGGTGTAAATGAACTCGTGCGCACGCAGTATCGTCTATTCCAAAAAGAACTACAATCGTATGAAGTAAAACAGCAAGAACATCAATTATTTATTAATCACTGGGTGCATCAAATGAAGACACCTGTTTCTGTTATGCAACTTATGGTGCTAGAAATGGAAGATGAACACTTGATTCCGAAATTCAAAAAAGAATTAGAACGATTAAATCAAGGACTCGATATGGCTTTATATATGGCAAGATTAAATAACTTCCATGAAGATTTCCATGTTGAGACGATTTCATTAAAAGATGCGGTAACAAAAAATATTAACGGATTAAAAGAACTATTCATTCGAAACGGAGTCTTCCCTGTTTTAGAAGTTCATTCCGATTTAAAAGTTGCTTCTGATGCGAAATGGCTAAAATTCATTATTTATCAGTTAATGACAAATGCCGTTCGTTACTCTGGTGAGCGCGGAAAGAAAGTTTTCTTATCTGCTTACCGAAACGGAAAAGATATTATTTTAGAAGTTCGTGATGAAGGTGTTGGTATCCCACAAGAAGATATTCGAAGAGTATTTGAACCTTTTTACACTGGAAAAAATGGTCGCGCATTCGGAGAATCTACTGGTATGGGACTTTATATTGTAAGTAAAATTTGTGATTATTTAGGTCACTCTGTGAAACTAGACTCTGAAGTTGGTAAAGGAACGACGATTAAAATCATCTTCCACAACGCTGCAAATAATCAAGCAGAGCATACAGAGAAGGTGACCGAAGCATGATCGGAACATATGCTAGCAAAATGTATGAGAACGCACTCTCATACATTTTTTGCAATAAAACTACATATTTGCCTTCTAGCGGGAGGTACATATTATGACATTTTGGCAGTTTGCCTTTAAAAATGTAACGCGTAATTCAAGAGCTTATTTTGCTTATTTCGTCAGCAGTTCCTTTTCAATTGCTGTTTTCTTTTCGTTTGCTGTTTACTTATTCCATCCAAAATTACAAAACTTTAGCATGAACGCTGAAATTTCAGGATTAATGATATTTTCAGAAGTTGTAATTGTATTTTTCTCTTTCTTCTTTTTACTATATTCCATTGGTACTTTTTTAAAAGTTAGAAAAAAACAATTCGGAGTTTTGACCGTTTTAGGTATATCGAGAAAGCAATTACATCGTCTCGTTTTTATGGAAAATATGTTAATCGGTATTTTATCTATCTTTTTCGGTATGCAGTTTGGACTTGTATTTTCACAATTTTTCTTATTAGTCACAGCAAAAATTACGCACGTCCCAGGCATATATTTATACTTGCCTATTAACGCCTTTATTTTAACGACTATCGTCTTCCTTAGTCTTTTTATCATTGTATCTACATTCACACCAATGCTTATTCGTACAAAAAAAGCGGTACGCCTTTTAAAAACAAATGACGGAAAACAAAAAGAAAAAAAACCGTCCATACTTGTTTCCTTATTTGGTGCGATTTGTTTATTAGGTGGTTATGCTTTAGCTGGAAATCCTAAATATTTCGTATCAGTAAGCCCGCAAATAGGTGTTATATATATGGTTTCAAGTATTTTTGTTATCCCAACGCTTGTTACAATTGGGACATATTTTTTCTTTTCACAAATTAGTTTTTTACTTATTTACATTTTAAAAACGAGAAGAAAGTTTTATATGAAACGGGTTAATATGCTTTGGATTTCTGATTTAGCAAGCCGTATTCGAACGAATATTAATATGCTTTTTATTGTAGCAATGCTCTCTACTATTGCTTTCACAATGATAACGTTCCTATATGGATTCGGGAAATTTGTTAAGCTAGAAGTTAATAGAATTTCTCCTTTCCCAATTTCTTATTTTTCTTATGATGCAAATCCTTTTGTTACTGAGCATTTAAACTGGCTTGAACACCAATTACAAAAAGAGCATTTTCCTTATGAGAAAATCAAAACTGATATATATGAAACACCACTAGAAGAAGATACAGGTGTAGCTATTTATAATGACGTATACGCAATTAAGCAAAGTGACTATAACAAACTTGCGGGTTCTTTACGAATGAAACAACTATTTATGGACAATAACGAAGCATACGTGTTAACAGGGACATCTTATATCACTATATTCAACGAATTTGAGCAAAGCTACAAAAGAGATTACATTACACTCTCTAGTACAAATACGAAATTAAAAGTAAAAGGCTATGAACATGTTAATGCGATTCCATCTGACTTTTCATATCAAACGATAGTTTTGCCTGATATTCACGTAAATAACTTACCTAACACGGTAAAGCATATATCAGCATACAATTACAAAATTCAAAACTGGGAACAGACATATAAAATAGCTGATGATTTTATAGAAAAAGTGCAAAAAGATCGAAATAACTCCCATTATGAAGGACCTCTTATTCGATCCTTTGAATCAGCAGGAACGTTATATAAAATAACGTCTGGTAGTGCCGCATTCTTCCTAATCGGGACATTTTTAGGAGTTATTTTCTTCATTGGAGCTGGTAGTGTTCTTTACTTTAGAATGTATACAGATTTGACGAATGAACAAGAGAAGTATATAACAATTTCTAAGATCGGTGTGACAGATGAAGAGATGAAACGATCTGCGACCATTCAGCTTAGTATTTTATTTTTCGTTCCTTACATTATGGCATCCATTCATACAATGTTTGCAACGAAAATGCTACAAGATGTAATTGGTTTATCTTTGTTCAAAGAAGTTTCAGCCGTTCTTATTATTTTTGGATTCGTTGAAGTTGTATTTTTCTTATTCATTCGTTCACTTTACATGCAAAAATTATCACAGTATACGAATGGACAAATTATTTAAAACAAACGTGATGAAAAGAGTATCTTTCATACTTTTTTCATCTTCACTTTATTAGGAGGCTTAGGTGAATGACATTTTGGCAGTTTGCATTTAAAAACGTGACTCGGAACGCCAGAGCTTATTTCGCCTATTTTGTAAGCAGTGCGTTTTCCATTGCTATTTTTTTCTCATTTGCAGTTTATTTATTTCATCCTAAATTGCATATGACAGACGTAAATGTTGCTCTGAACATATTAATGACAATTTCAGAAGTTGTCATTGTATTCTTTTCGTTTTTCTTTTTACTATATTCAATCGGTACTTTCTTAAAAGTACGAAAAAAGCAATTTGGGATTTTAACAGTACTTGGCATATCTCAAAAGCAATTAAAAAGACTCGTATTTCTAGAAAACATGCTAATTGGTGTTCTTTCCATATTTTTCGGCATTCAACTTGGACTTGTCTTTTCACAGTTCTTTCTATTAGTTACCGCCAAAATTACACATGTACCTGGTTTATATTTATATTGGCCGACGAGTGCTATTATTTTAACTACGATCATCTTTCTTGGACTCTTCATTCTCGTTTCATCTTTTACGCCGATGCTCATTCGGACGAGAAAGGCTGTACGTCTTTTAAAAGAAGGAACAAAGCAAAAAGAAAGAAAAGCATCCGTGCTCATCTCTCTATTTGGTGCGACATGTTTAATAACTGGATATGTATTAGCAGCAAATCCGTTATATTTTATGTCCCTAGGTGATATGATTGGAATCCTATATGCCGTCTCTAGCATATTCGTCATTCCTTCACTTGTTGCAGCTGGAACATATTTTTTCTTTTCACAAATTAGTTTTTTACTCATTCGTATATTAAAAACGCGAAGAACATTTTATATGAAGCGTACGAATATGCTTTGGATTTCTGATTTAGCAGCGCGCATTCGGACAAACATTAACATGCTCTTTATTGTAGCGATGCTATCAACACTCGCTTTTACTATGATTACATTCTTATACGGTTTTGGGAAATTTACAAAGTTTGATGCAATAAGACAAAACCCTTTCCCTTTTACGTATTTATCACATACTGAAAATACGTTAGCGGATGAACATTTAAATTGGTTAGAACAAAAATTTAATGAAGAGCACTTTACTTATAAAAAACTTAAAACGGATATATATGAAGTATCTTCGGCTGAAGAAAACCCAAAGCTCTATTATGCAATTAAACAAAGTGATTACAATATACTTGCTAAGGCGTTAAATTGGGAACATCTCAACGTGAAAAATAATGAATCTTATATCCTTATAAAAGACATAGATGATCAATTCATTGGCACAATTTATGATACAGAACGGAAAGATATTCTTACACTTACTCAAAACAGCCTACAGCTCCAAGTGAAAGAATATAAAAATTATAATCCTTTCCCAAACAGCTTAATCTCAACATTACTCGTATTATCTGATGCAAATGTAGAGGCATTATCATCAGCTTCAAAACAGATGAGTGTATATAGCTTTAAAGTTAACGAATGGGAAAAAGCACATAACATCGGTTCGGAATTTATAACAAAAATTATTAATGATAATGAAACGATCAAAGCTGAGCACCCACCATTCCATGCAAGTGAAGCAAGCGATTCTCTATACACAACTAAACTAAATGTCGCTTCGTTCTTCTTAATTGGTACTTTCTTAGGTGTTATTTTCTTTATTGGTGCTGGTAGTGTTCTTTACTTCAGGATGTATACAGATTTAACAAATGAGCAAGAAAAGTATGTAACGATTACAAAAATCGGTTTAACAGAAGCCGAAATGAAACGATCTGCTACCATTCAACTTGCGATTCTGTTCTTTGTTCCATACATTATGGCATCGATTCATACGATGTTTGCGACAAAGATGCTACAAGAAATATTACATCTCTCGTTCTTCGCTGAGATTACAGTCGTACTGATGATTTTTGGAACAGTTGAAGTTATATTTTTCCTTTTAATTCGTTCCTTCTATATGCAAAAATTATCACAACACATTAAGTTCTAAAGGATAGAAAGGTGATTACTATGGAAGAAGTATTACACATAAAAAATGTCTCAAAAGTGTATGAAGGAAAAGTCCCTCATACTGCTTTAAAAAATATAAATTTACATGTAGATAAAGGAGAATTTGTCGCTATCATGGGACCATCTGGTAGTGGTAAATCTACATTTTTAAACGTTATCTCTACAATTGATTCACCTACTTCTGGTGATGTCGTGATTAACGGAAAAAAACCGCACACATTTCGTAGAGAGAAGTTAGCTATTTTCCGCCGACAAGAGTTAGGATTTGTTTTCCAAAACTTTAACCTACTAGATACACTAACAATCGGTGAAAATATCGTACTACCTTTAACATTAGATAATGTTCCATTAAAAGAAATGGACGAAAAGCTTGATAACATTTCAAAAAAGCTTGGCATTGATCATATTTTAGACAAACGTATTTTTGAAGTTTCTGGGGGCCAAGCACAGCGTACCGCAGTAGCACGTGCTGTTATTCATCATCCGTCACTTCTACTTGCCGATGAACCAACAGGAAACTTAGATTCGAAAGCAGCGATCGATGTAATGGAGTTATTTACGAAGTTAAATAAAGAAGAAGATGCAACAATTTTAATGGTTACGCACGATCCATTTGCAGCAAGTTATTGTAACCGCGTCATTTTCATTAAAGATGGTGAGCTTTACAACGAACTACACCGCGGACTATATCGCGAGAAATTTTATCAAGAAATATTAGATGTTTTAGCATTATTAGGAGGGAGACGTGGATGACATTTTGGCAATTCGCATTTAAAAATGTCTCGCGTAATTCGAAAGCATATTTCGCCTACTTTGTAAGTAGTGCGTTTTCTATCATGGTTTTCTTTTCATTTACTGTATACGCGTATCACCCGCGGTTACAGAGTGTACAAAGCTTTCAAGAACGTGATCCTCTAATGAACTTAGCTAGTACGGCACAGCTTGTGATTGTTATGTTCTCGTTCTTCTTTCTCTTATATTCAATTGGAACATTTTTAAATGTACGGAAGCAGCAATTCGGGATACTCACAATTCTCGGTATCTCACAGAGACAATTAAAAAGACTGTTATTTACTGAAAACATGATGATCGGGATATTGTCCATCTTTATCGGTATACAAGGTGGCCTCGTGTTTTCTAACTTTTTCTTATTAGTCACTTCGAAATTAACAAGTGCGAAAGGCCTTTATTTATATTGGCCAACAGAGGCGATTATCGTTACAACCGTAACGTTTATCATTTTATTTTTAATCGTTTCTACGTTTACACCAATGTTTATTCGTACTCGAAAAACAGCCCACCTCATTAAAGGGAACAAGAAAATGCCAGCTGAAAAAAGACCATCTATACTCATCTCTTTATTCGCTTTAATTTGTTTAGGGCTATGCTATTATATCGCTGGTTATCCGCGAGGCTACGTAACGGAAAAAAATGTGCAAAATGGATCTGTCTTTTTTATTATGTTATCTATTTTACCACTCGTAGTAGTCGGGACATATTTATTCTTTTCACAAACATTTCTTCTTTTTATCTATATTTTAAAGAAGCGTAGAAAGTTTTATTTGAAACAAATAAATATGTTATGGATTTCGGACTTAGTTGCTCGTACCCGTAGTAATATTAACGTACTCTTTATCGTTTCTATGCTATCTGCACTTGCATTTACAATTATTATTGGGTTATTCGCCGCTAATAACAATACGAAGGCATCAGTACTAGAGCGATATCCCGTCCCCTTCACTTATACATCAGAAGGTGACAATTCCCTTGAGCAAAAGCATATTTCTACAATTGAAACGGAGCTTACAACTAGTAATTTTCAGTACAACAAATATAAGTTTACAGTCTTAAAAGATACAGCTTCAAAAGAAGATATTATGCTTATGAAGATGAGCGATTATAACGCAATCGCTCAACAATTGAAAAGACCGGAAATAACAATCGATTCTACAGAAGTGTATATTATTTCTCGCCACTCACCAGAACTTCTCGATCTCGTATCTAATCCATTTGCAAAGCAAAATACGATTACACTCGGATCTAATAAAAAAGAATTTCATATTAAAGGGTTTATTAATAAGGGAATAGAACCATCCTTTGCATTCCCACATTTAGCTGTCGTACAAGATTATGTATTTGATAATATGATTCCTCATATTGAAACAACCGTAATCTATAACTACTTCGTAGAAAACTGGGAAAATGCAATAGTTCCAACCAGAAATATGTTACGCGTTATTAGTGGTGATGCACGTGCGTTCTACGAAAAGCATACAGAAGAGAACGCTCAAGTTCCTTTCTTCATACATACGGCTACGGATGAACTCATTTACGGTAAAGGAAATGCAGTTGCTCAATTCTTTATTTGGGCATTTCTTGGTTTTATCTTCTTTATCGGTGCGGCTAGTGTCTTATATTTCCGTATGTATAATGACTTAACAACTGAAAAACAAAAGTATATTACGATTACAAAGCTTGGCTTAACTGAATTAGAAATGTTTCGCTCTGCAACCATTCAATTAGGAATTTTATTTTTTGTTCCGTATATCGTTGCTGGTGTTCACACGTTATTTGCGGTTAAGTTTTTACAAAGCATGTTTTCTTTCTCCTTACTAAAAGAGACATGTATCGTACTCACCTTTTTCGGGATTATCGAGATTATTTTCTTCTTCTTAATCCGTTCTCTGTACATTAATAAATTATCACAGCATATAAAAATATGAATAAAATGGCCTTGTGCGTATTGCACAAGGCCATTTTCAATAGTTTTTAAAAAATTAGCAGCAATATCCACCATAGCCGCCTGCGTAACCGCCGTAACCACCATAACCACAACCGCCTCCGCCTCCGCCGAAGCAGCTAGCACCGATGATAATTAATAAAATAAACAATACGATTAGAAGCGCAAAACCGCCTCCGCAACCATGGTTTCTGCGGTTACAATCATCATGTCTGTGTTCACACTTTTCGCTCATTACTCTATTCCTCCTTTAGTATCATTCATAACAAGTTCACCTTGCTCTAAATGAGGGGATTCCATTTATAGTATGTTTTCAGGGCGAATAGGAAGCTTGGCTTACCTAAAAACGGGCTTGTTTTTGGAAATGGGCTTCATCAAAAAAAGATACCAATTAAGGTATCTTCTAAATAAAAGTATTTAATAAAAGCGCAAAGCCAAATGCAATAAATGATAACAATGTCTCAAGTACCGTCCACGTTTTAAACGTTTCCTTCACCGTTAATCCTAAATACTCTTTTACAAGCCAAAACCCTGCATCATTTACGTGAGAAAACATTAATGATCCTGCACCTGTTGCTATAACGAGCAATTCTAAATTTACACCTGACATGTGCTGAATAACTGGTGAAACAATCCCTGCTGCTGTCGTTAATGCTACTGTCGCTGAACCTGTTGCAATTCGAATTAATCCAGCTACCATAAAAGCTAACACAATTGGTGATAACGCTATATGTTCTGCCATTTGGGCAATCGCTGTTCCAACGCCGCTTTCAATTAATATTTGTTTAAATCCACCGCCTGCACCAATAATTAAAATAATGGAACCGACCGGTAATAAACTGTCATCCGTTAATTTTTTAATCATCTTTTTATTAATTCCTTGTCTTATTCCAAGTAAATAGAACGCTGCGAAACATGAAATAAGTAAAGCAATTACTGGGCTCCCTATAAATACGAAAAATTCAGTTATCTTTTTCGGTAATGAAATATATGGTGCAACTACTGATAAAATCATTAATACAACCGGTAATAAAATAATAAAGAATGAAACTTTACGACTTGGTAAATCAGTTGATACTGTCGTAACTCGAACAAGCTCTGGTTCATTTTCAGGTATAACCCTTTTATGTACCCACTTTGCAAATATAGGTCCTGCGATAATGGCTGTTGGTAACGCGATAATTAATGAATATAAAAGTACCTTTCCTAAGTTCGCGTTATAAATACCGATTGCTGTCATCGCCCCTGGATGTGGCGGTACGAGCCCATGCACAATAGATAATCCAGCAATAACAGGTAACGCAATTAATAATATATTTTGCTTCGTCGTTTTTCGAATGGAAATAACAAGTGGTAATAAAATGACAATCCCCACTTCAAAAAATACCGGAATCCCTATAACAAATCCTGCAAATAACATAGCCCAAGGTAGTTTCTTCACACCGAAAAATCGAATAAAGAAATCTGCCACTTGCATGCCGGCCCCTGAATCGGACATCATTTTTCCTAAAATTGTTCCGAGAGCTAAAATACCAACTAAATGCCCTAGTACACTACCAACACCAGTTTCATAGGCGGTCACTATTTTCGTTAAATTCAGTCCAGACATGATGGCTAAAAATAAACTCGCAACTGTTAAACTAATAAATGCATGCCATTTCCACCATGATACCCCTAAAATAACAATCGCGATTGCAAGTAACGTGACGATTAATAAGTATATATCCATCTCTCATTCCCCTTACTTTTCCCCCGTATTTGTGGACAGTAAACACCTAATTGGTGCGGGATGAACCCAATTAAAGTTTCACTTTATAAAAAAAGAGGGCGAATACCCTCTTTTTATACGTCATAATTCACTACATAATACTGCATTTCTGTGTTGTAGTAGCCTTCGCTATATTCAATTACTTCGCCAACTTCATCGTAAGAATAACGCATACGTTTTAATAGCGCTGTCCCCTCTATTTCACCTAACGCTTCTGCAACGAAACTAGGCGCGAGTCCAACTGCGAATTCATCTCTGAAGTTTTCTAAATGTATACCTCGGTCTTCAACTAAATCATAAAGCGATTGTAAATCAAAGTCCGATAAATCTGTACTTGCCATGTGTGCTGAGAAATAGTGCGTATAATGAATGTACGGTGCATCATTTAACGTATATAAACGTTCGATACGAAAACTCTCCTTACCGAATAATCGAAATGGCACTGTTCCTTCTTCATTATGAACGACTTCTGCTTTTAGTAATTTCTTTTGTACTTTATATCCTTCTTCCACTAACACTTCTGTAAATTTCTTTCCCTTTGACAACTTTGTCGCAGAAGTATTACGGATGACTTTCGTTCCTTTACCGCTTTTCTTTTCCAAATATCCTTCTTGAGCAAGTTCTTTAATCGCATTACGCACTGTAATTTTACTCACTTTGAACTCTTCTTCTAACTGCGGTTCGGAAGGAATATTCGTATGAATCGCATATACACCATGCAATATTCGATCACGAATAATATTTTTTATTTGTAAATATAATGGTCCTTTTTTCCTCGTTACGTTCACCGTTACACCCACTACCTTTCTACATCACCTACTGATGCCGTCATTGCCCGAAGTATATCCTTCTCTGATGACATTGGCGTATCACCGACGATTGTATGTGCAAGCATTCCAGCTGCTGACGCAAATGAAACAGCTTTCTCTGGTGCAAACTCTTCTATCTCGCCATGAATAATCCCGCTCGTATAAGCATCTCCAGCACCTATTCTATCATATACAGAAAACGTAAGTGTTTTTGCAAAAGTGAACGCACCATCTTTACATATAAACCCGCGAAGCGAGTGTGTATTATCGCTATTAATAGAGCGATGTGTACCAGCAATTGTAGCAATATGATATGTTTCAGCCACTTTCGGAATAAGATCAACAAGTTGCGCCTCTCGCTCTGTCTCTTCTGTTTTCATTCCAAGAACGAACATTGCATCTTTTTCATTCATCATAACGATATCAGCAAGAGCTAGCATTTCTTCATAATGCGGTTTCGCCTGCTCATATCCATCCTCTCCCCAAAGAGATGGACGATAATTGCAATCAAAAACGACAGTGCCTCCGCTTTCTTTAACTGCTTTCGCTAAAGATTTCATATGATGGCGCACCGTATCATTCATCGCAAGTGTAATGCCGCAAAAATGAACGATATCAATTTCCTTGGCGATTTCTTCAAATTGATACATCTCTTCACATGCCGTATTAAAGCTACTTTCTAATCGATTTGAATATGTAACGCGGCTTGCACGTGCTCCAAATCCATTTTCTAAAAAGTACATGCCAACATATTTACCGCCTCTTGAAATAAACGGTGCCTGAATGCCTAATTTTTGAATGTGCGATACCGCAGCATCTCCAATCGAGTTTTCCGGTAAAGTTGAAATAAGAAACCCTTCATGCCCTAGATGAGAAAGCGCTGCTGCAACATTCACACCTGTACCAGAAAATGAGTAATTTAATGTGTTAGCTTGTGACAACAATTCATATCCTGGTACTTGCAGGCGCATCATTACTTCGCCAAATGCTGCAATTTTCTTACGCATATTGATCAACTAGCTTCTTCACTACCGCTAATAACTCACGAACATCTTCTGTTTTCGTATTACCAGTTTCTTTATCAATAATAGAAGAGTACACGTGCGGGATAACTTGCTCTACATTTGCATCTAATGCGATACGTACAATTGTTTCAAAGTTTTCTTTATCAATTCCGCCTGTTGGCTCTAATGCAAAGCCTTCTTCCGCACATGCTTTCGCAACTGCGCGATATTCTTCTTCATGCGCTAATCCTTTCATTGGGAAGTATTTCAATGAATTTCCGCCCATATCACGTACAAGTGCGATTGCTGTTTTAATTGGAACGATTGCTTTTTCTTCTCCAGCTGCACTAATTGGACCAGTAGAAATATTTACGTACCCTACTTTTCCTGTTGGTGATACTAAACTATTAATCCAGCTATCTTTTCCGCCAAGGTTTGCACGTGTCGCTCCAACTGAAGGGAACACTTGGTTAATATGACTACCAGGATAATGCTTCGCAATTTCAGCTACAACTGCCGCTTGGCGATTATCTCCTGCTCCTAGTCCGATTGATACAGCGTCATCAATTTCTTTTCCGTATGCTTTCATTGCAGTTACTGCTTCTTCTACTGTTGGATAGTCTTTTGATAACACTCCCACTACTACATAACCTTCTGCCGCTTCAAAAATGTCTTTTGCATTTTCGATATTGTTTGCTAATACATTTAATGCTACACGGCCTTTATAAAAACGTTTTTGAATGTTTGTCATTTTAGTTTCCCCCTACAATTTCTCTCATTTTTTCTTCAATTACATGTATGTCATCACCTTGAAGTGGACGTGGGTCAATGTCAAAGAATCCTTGTCTTACTCCATAATCACGTGTGTAAATTGCGATTTCCCCTTCGCGTAATGCTGTTACAACGTCTTTTGCTGATTTATTTAACTCTTTCTCGTTAATATGAATACGCGCTCTAAAGATTGCTCTTCCTGCTTCATCTTGAACGATCGTTACATTTACACCATTTAATTCTTTTAGCGGCATAAGTACTTGTAATAACTCTTTTTCTTGCTGGCTCTTATCTTCTTTTACTCCGTACTCATCCAGCGCTTGAAGTAAACCGAAAGTCGTTTCTTTCCCAACTTTCATACTTCTTCCGATGCAATGTAATTGTACTTTCAGCCACTCGATATATTTTCGTTTACCGCCGACAATACCAGAAGTAGGTCCTTCAATTGCCTTTGAACCGCTATAAATGGCAAGGTCTGCATACTTCACATACTTTTGAATATCCTCTTCAGCTGCCGCATCGACGATAAGTGGTACGTTATTTCGCTGCGCAACTTCCCATGCTTCTTCAACAGAAATCATATTTTTTTGCACGGCATGATGGGATTTCACATATAGAATCGCTGCTGTATTTTCACCAATCGCATCTTCAATATGCTCTGCTTTCCCTTCATTTGCGTAACCCACTTCAACAAGCTTACCGCCGCCTAAATAAATCATCGTTTCAACAGGAGCACCATATTGAACGTTATGACCTTTTAACATAATCACTTCGTTTTTCGCGATGACCTCTTGATGAAGTCTTTCACTTTTACGACGGTTTCCTTCTGTAACGATACCAGCGATAGAAAGCGCAATTCCGCTTGATGCTGAATTTACAACAACTGCTGCCTCTGAATCTAGAATTCTCGCAATATGGTCTCCCGCTTTATCTACTAAATCAGCAATTTCCACATAATTTTGTCCACCATGTTTCATCGCATCCATAACTGTATCTGTAGGAGCGGATACACCTAAAATACTCATTCTACCGCTCGCATTAATCACTCTTTTTAATCCGTACTTAGCATTCAATGAATGACCCATTGATTACAACCCCTTTCGTATCAATTCTTCTTTCAGCAATGCCCTGATCCCCTTCTGAATCAATTAACGTAATCGGTTCATCTTTCACCGTAAATAAAGTTAAGTTTGCAATATCGCCTTCTTGAATACGGCCAAGCTCTGGTTTCTTCAGCCACTCTGCCGCATTTTTCGTCACCGCATTTATTACTTCTTCTAGCGGATACCCTAAGTAAAGGAATTTCGAAAGAACGTGAGCCATACTATACACTGGACCGTCTATACGATTCTTCCGGTAAATGTCTGTACTAATTGTATTAAAGGCAATACCGTGACGCTTCGACGCTTCTGCTACTTTAAAAGAAAAACTAGCATTACCGTGACCAACATCTAAATGAACACCGCGCTTCACTGCATCTATTAATACAGGTAGCGGTTTGCCTTCTTCATCAAATAAATTATTTTCTTTCCCGTTTAAGTAATGTGTAATCACATCATCTTTTTCTAAAAGAGGTACAACTTCCTCAATGCGAGGGGGGGCTGAACCGATATGTACCATAATCGGCAATGATGTTTCACGAGATAACGAGCGTGCAACATGAAGCGGTTCAATTCCGCTGTCACAAACGACACTTTTACTCATTCTCGCCTTTAACCCAACGATTACATCTTTATACTTTTCTACTGATTCTATTACTTTCTCTTTATCTATCCATTCCATATTGGATAATTCATCAATTCGTTTCAAACCGATGCGAGAAATATTTAAAAAGGCAAATAAATTCGTTTTTGCCTGCTCTCTACTTTGTACTAAATCTGCAATGCGATCAGCTCCGCAGCTACCCGCATCAACAATTGTCGTTACCCCTTGCTTAACGCCAATTTCATCCACCTCATCGCCATACGGATCAAACTCTGGAAAAGCATGAACGTGTAAATCAATCCAGCCACTCGATACGTAAGTACCTGAGTAATCAAGAACCTTTCCACCCTCGCCAGCACCAGCTTTCGTCACCTCTGCGATTTTATTATTTTCAATTACAATGTCAATCTCTTCCCCGTTCACACGTTTCACATTACGTAGTACGAATCGTTCTGTCATTGTATTTCCACCCTTTTCTATAAGAAGCCATAAGAATACGCTTACATTAAAGTTTCATTTTATATCTCTTTCACACGTTTAGCGTAACACAAAAAAAGGGAGAAGTAAATATAACGTTATAATGTTTGATTTTATATTAAAATGAGAGTTTCCATTACATATTCGGACAACCTATAAGCAGGAGGGATATTCATGGGATTTCGAATTTTATTATTTATAATTTTAATCACTTTGTCTATATCAACAACGGTTAGCGCAGCCCCTCCATCACTCACGGCTGCATTTATCCGGGACCATCAGCTATGGATAAAGACAGGAAATCAAGAAATACAAATCACAAAAAATCGATATGTGTATTCTCCAAAATGGTCTTATGACGGTAGGTTTATTGGCTATATTGATAGTGATGAAGCGGGTAAAGAATCTAACTTATTCATCTATGATACGGAAGATAAAATAAACTATCAGCCTTATGTAAGAGTCGTAACATCTGACTTTAAGTGGTCACCAAACAAAAATCAATTGGCTTACACTGATCAAGGTTTATTAAACGTTACAAAAATTAAAAACGGTCACCCACAAGATTTTGAAAATGTATCACTTGGGGTTAGTGATTTCGAATGGTTCCCGAACGGAAAGGAATTTATCGTCTCCTCACAATCCTGCTTGCGTCCGACCGGATGGGGCAAGATTCCACTTTATAAAATACCAGTCGATGCAAATCTTGCTAAAGATAAAATAAAGCCTTTTTATACGATTCAAACAAATGAAACTGATTTATTTGCGATTAACACTAACTATTTCAAGTGGAGTTCTGATGGAAAGTGGCTTAGTTTTTTGGCTAGTCCTACTGCCTCCTTAGCAATGGATAGCAATACATTATGTGTTATCTCATCAAAAGGGAAACACTTTCGAACGATTGGTAACATGCTATGGTTCAAAGACTGGATGAAGTGGGCTCCATCAGCCAATCAACTGGCCTATATTTCAGGAGAAGGAAGATTTTTTGTAGAAAATAAAAAATTTACAGTTGCAGACATGGTAATAGCAAAACAACAAAAGGTCTACACACCTGTCGGTTATGTAGACCTTGATTTAGAATGGTTTTCACCAAACAAAGTGGTTGTGGCTCGTGCAAAAGAAAATAAGGCGTGGAAAGAAGGCCTTGTTTCGACGATGTTTACAACACTTTATATGATCAATATAAAAACAGAAGAACAGAAACAAATCTCGTTCCCAAAACAGAATGAACGTGATGAAGACCCTCAAGTTATTCGCCCTTATCTTACTTGGCTTCGCAAGAAAACAAATGAATATAAAGGCGATGTCTGGGTGAAGGATAGCTTACATAGTCAGGAGTATATATGGCTGAAGAATGTTGATGAGGCTCCGACTTTTTTTACTCTGACTAAACTTCATTGAAAATATGTTAATTACAATCCTAGTCATATAAAAATTTGTACCTGTTCCTCTATTTTGATTCTCCCGCATGGGAGAATCAAAATGATCTATTCCTGAACCGTCACAATAACCCCATCCATATTGTTGCCCGAAATTTCATACTGCTTATCCGCTGGAACATTCACTTTCCTATTCCCGGACACTTTATAATAAGAAACCGTATATTTCTTACCTTCCACATCGGTTGTGATTTCTTTTTTCTCTTTTAAGAAGTCCAAATATTCCTCTAATGTAATTTTCTCTTTTTGCATAATCGCACTATGAGGTAATCCGACATAACGTATATGCCACGGCTCATATTGAATGCCTGTAATATGACTTTTATTTTTCGGATAACGTAAAACAAAGCCATGCTTCCATACGTTCTCTTCAATCCACTTTCCTTCAGGGGCTCTCTCCATTTTCTTTTGCGTAGATCCAACATCCAGTGATAATCCTAAATTATGTTCACTATATCCTGCTGGAAGTGCATAATCAGAGCCCATTTTTTCATATAACTTTTCTTGCTCATTAAAATCTCGATATCCGCTATTCATTAAAAAATGCTGTACACCATCTTTCCCAGCTGCATCGACAACGTTCAAAAACTTGCTCACAACATCCTTTGATAAACGAAGATTTCTATCAAATATCACATAGCCTCTTACTAATTCACTATTGTGATTTACATTTATAATATCGGATCTAATACTATCTTTTTTAACGGGGTAATCTTTATTAACTAATAATAGATTACCTTTATAAACTTGTTCTTTTGTAACCTCTACCTTTTCAATATTCGCCGATTTTACCTTATTATCTTTTCCCGCAATTTTAACATCGATCTCCTTTTGAAATAACGGTGATATATAAAAGCCTACACAGACTGTACATAATATAAAAAGAGAAATAAATACCCACTTTTTCATTTCTAGTTCCTCCTTAACGTGACTTACGTATAGAATAGAAAAAACTATTAAAATAAAAAGTGGGGTAAAGTTTAAATTTTTATTAAATTGCTTAGCTTTCTTCTTTTGGTAATCTTACTTCAAATATCGTTCTAATTACATTACTTTCAGCAGAAATCTTCCCATCATGCTGTTCAACAATATTTTTCGCGATAAATAAACCAAGGCCTGTACTACCTTGTTGCTCTGACCTTGCTTTATCACCTGTATAAAACATATCAAAAAGATACGGTAAATCTTCTTCCGGAATGCTATCTCCGTAATTAATAATTTGTACGACTACCTCTTCACTCTCAATATATGCGTTCACATCGACAAACTTTCCATCATACCCGTAACGAATCGCGTTCGTTAAAAGATTTTCAAATACCCTCGCTAATAATTTTCCATCACCGCTAATAGGTAAATAAGAATCCATGTTCAATCTCGCTTCTAAACCCTTTTTCTCTAATAACGGATACAATTCTTCCTCTAACTGTATAAGCAATTCACTTATATCAATTGGTCTTTTGTCCAGCTGCAACATCCCATAATTCATTCTCGTAATTTCAAATAATTCATCAATTAAACTTTCCAGCCTTTCGGATTTCGTAAAAGCGATTGTGGAAAAATGTTTAATTTGTTCTTTCGTCAAATTTTCATCTTTAAGAATTAAATCTAAATAACCTAAAACAGATGTTAACGGCGTTCTTAAATCGTGAGCTAAGTTAACAATAAGCTGGTCTTTACTACTTTCCGCAAAGTCTCCTCGTTCCACTGCTTCCTTTAATTTTTCACTCGCTACATTTATTTCACGTGCGATATATCCAAACTCATCATTTGATGAAACGTGCACTTCATTTGTAAAATCTCCGTTCGCCAAATGGTGAATCCCGTTTGAAATCTCATCAAAATATTTTACATAAGGCCTAGTAAGGAAGAAGAAAAACATAATAGACAGAGGGATAAAAATAATTAAAAAGAAATTAACATCCCCAATTTGTCTTATCATTGAACGGAATTGGGCTAATGGATCTTCAAAACGAACGACTAATTTATAGTAGATCCGTAAGCCTTCATAAATGATATACGTTACCCCACCAGCTAATATCATACTTAACGCAAATAGCATAACCATCTTCGAGCGAAAGCTTCTCATCTTTTTAGCCATTGAAAGTATACCCTACTCCCCACACTGTTTTTATTAACTTATTCTTTCTTTTATCTTCTCCAAGTTTTTTCCGCAGTGTACGAATATGTACCATAACTGTATTTCCACTTTCATAATAACCTTCAGCCCATACTTGCTGAAAAATATTTTCCACATTGTACACTTTCTTCGGATGGCTCGCTAATAAATATAAAATATCAAACTCTTTCGGTGTTAATTCAACTTGTTCTCCGTACACATTTACTGTTCTTCGCTCAGGATCAATAACAACTCCGCCTACCTCTAAAGCAGATTTATTCTCCGCTACTTTCGGCTGATTTAACGTAAGAAATCGGCGTAATTGTGCATTTACACGTGCAACTAATTCAATCGGTGTAAAAGGTTTCGTCATATAATCATCTGCACCTAATACTAAACCTGTCACCTTATCAAAATCAGACGTTTTCGCACTTAAGAAAATGATTGGCATATGATGCTTCGCGCGAATTTGGCGCGTCACTTCATAACCATCCATTTTTGGCATCATAATATCTAAAACCACTAAGTCGATTGGCTGCGTTTTAATAACATGAATTGCCTCTTCTCCATCAGCTGCCTTCACGACGTGGTAACCTTCTTTTTCTAAATGTATCTCAATTAAATCAGCAATTTCTGCCTCATCATCCGCTATTAAAATTGAAATGTTCTTCATTTTACTCCCCCTTGTATACGCTCGATTGTAAACTAGTCTATCCAATTTGTACAATACGAAAAGGTTACTCACGGGAGTAACCTTAGTAAATGAAATTATATCGACTTACCGATAATTAACAACAAAATCCTACCGCTATTTGCGGGCATCCTGATTAAATTCACCGCTCCAAAACTATCCGCTGCTTCGTGATTTCCGCCAGCCTTCCTCGATTTACTTCATACTCAGTGTCAACACTTTGCGGTACAATCACCTTTCCGCCCTCAAGCATCACTTCCGGCGAAATAATATCCTTCTCCCAATGTCGGCTAGAGGCAGATATATCACCTGGAATCGTAAAGTTTGGCAGTGAAGCAAGCGCAACATTTTGTGCTCGTGAAATCCCCATCTCTACCATACCACCGCACCAAACTGGTATGTTATGCTCCATGCAGTAATCATGAATTTGAATGGATTCTGTTAATCCACCCACTCGCCCTGGTTTAATATTAACGATGCGGCAACTACCAAGCGTAATCGCAACGCGCGCGTCTTCTAAACTATGTATGCTTTCGTCTAAACAAATTGGCGTTTCAATTTTCTTTTGCAGTTGTGCATGATCCAGAAAATCGTAATCCGCTAACGGCTGTTCAATCATCATCAATTGAAATTCATCTAATCGCTTCAACTTCTCCGTATCCGCTAATGTATAGGCTGAATTTGCATCAGCCATTAACGGGAGATGCGGGAATTCTTTACGAATTTCTTTCAATAATTCGTAATCATGCTCTGGCTTTATTTTCACTTTAAAACGCTCGTACCCTTCTTCTGCATACTTCTCAATTTGTTTTAACATGACGGGAATTGTATTGATACCAATCACAACGCCAACTTCAATTTCAGTCCTAGTTCCGCCAAGTAATGCCGCTAATGACTTCTTTTGACGCTTTGCATATAAGCCCCAAACAGCCCCTTCAATTCCGGCCTTTGCCATTCTGTTTCTCTTTATATGCTTGAACAAATCTGGTATTTCATTCGGATGAGAAATTTCAGCTTTCAATAAATCCGGTATTAAAAAATCTTGAAGTACATGTAGCGCTGTCTTCACCGTTTCTTCCGTATACCACGGTTCAGAGAACGCAACGACTTCGCCAAATCCAATGTATCCGTCCGTATCTTCTAATTCAATGACGATACTTTCACGCTTTTCATACGTTCCGTAGCTTGCAGCGAACGGAATGACGAGTGGCATTTCCGTTATATGAAGTGTCGCTTTTTTTATTTCCACTTACATCTCCTCCACTAATTGTCTTAACTCTCGTCTTAACAATTTTTTCGAAGCGTTTCGTGGTAATTCCTCTAAGAAACATGCTTTCTTCGGCACTTTATATTTCGCTAATTTCTCCTCGCAAAAATGCAGAATTTCTTCTTCTGTTACCTCTCCACTTTTTACAACAAAAGCAGCGGGTACTTGTCCCCATTTATCGTCAGTCATACCGACGACACCGGCTTCGGCTACCATCGGATGAGAGAGCAACACTTCTTCAATTTGAGCCGGATATATATTTTCACCGCCAGAAATAATTAAATCACTGCGGCGGTCTAATACGTATAAAAATCCTTCTTCGTCTAAATAACCGAGGTCACCAGTATGAAGCCATCCGTTTTGGATGGTTTCGCGCGTCGCATCTTCACGATTAAAATAACCGCCTGTTACGTTCGGTCCTTTTACTGCGATCTCGCCTTCCGTAAACGGCGGCACTACTACGCCATCTTTTTCAATACGAAGTTGGCACTGAAATAGTGGTTTCCCGGCTGATCCTACTTTCGTTAACATGTAATCTGCGGATAACGTACAAATTTGCGACGACGTTTCTGTCATACCGTACGTTTGATACACAGGAATTCCTTTATCTACACACGTTTCTAGTAGTGGTTTCGGGGCTGGTCCTCCGCCAAGTAACATGCATCGTAAAGAAGATGGATATGTCTCTCCTCCAAGTCTCTCTAATAAATCAGTTAACATTTTAGAAACGACAGAAATGATCGTAACACCTCTCGTTTGAAGTGCTTTATGAATAAAATCAGCATCATATTTCGGAACGAGTAAAATACGCATTCCGTACATAACATTTTTCATTAAAAGAGATAACCCGCCAACGTGGAACATCGGCATACAAGCTAACCAGCAATCATCATCACGAAGCCCTAAATTAAGCGAAGAACCAACCGCGCTTGCCCAGTGATTGCCGTACGTTAAAATAACGCCTTTCGGCTTCCCTGTCGTCCCTGACGTATAAATAATTGTCATTGCTTTTTCTAAAGAGAATTCTTCTTGTATAGAGGCTTCCGCCTTCGATCCATTCATCACTTCGGCAAATGAATATACAGGAACATCTTTAGGCTCGAAATTTTGATCCGTCACTAAGCATACAACTTCAGCATCATCCATTTGCCAAAGTAGCTCTTCTCTTGAAAGACGCGTATTTAAAAGCACAGCTACTGCACCTACGTAAGATAGGGCGTGAATAACTGTAATCATCTCCATACCATTTTTCATCAGAACAGCCACCTTTTGCCCACGCTTCACTCCTACATGTGTGAGGTGTTCACAAACAGATACTACTTTTTCATGCAGCTGCATAAAAGTAACTTTCTCTTCCTCTATTTCAATTGCAATGCGATCTGGTGTTAAAAATGCACGTTGCATTAACCAATTTGGCATCGTCTCCATTATCCATTCTCCTTTCATGAAAGAAAGAGACTTGATATGACATCAAGTCTCTTAGTTGTTTTGTTTCCGGTTTGATCTCATCTAGCTACGCCTCCTAGCCCCTTCCGTCTAAGAACCTTCCGCCCGAGAAAGTAAAAAACACTTTCTGTGCGAAAGAACCTTAGCCTACGAGGCTAAACAGTCGGCTCCGCTTTTGATTTGATCACGGGAAACGAGGGAATTGACCGAAGTCCGGACTGCGTTTTTCTTTGAACGCGTCGCGACCTTCTTTTGCTTCGTCAGTTGTGTAGTACAATAACGTTGCATCTCCAGCTAGTTGTTGAATACCAGCTAGACCGTCTGTGTCTGCGTTGAATGCAGCTTTTAGGAAACGAAGTGCCATTGGGCTGTTTGCTAAGATTTCTTGTGCCCATTGTACTGTTTCTGCTTCAAGCTCTTCTAATGGTACTACTGTGTTTACTAAGCCCATATCAAGCGCTTCTTGTGCGCTGTATTGACGGCATAGGTACCAAATTTCGCGAGCTTTCTTATGGCCTACCATACGAGCTAAGTAACCAGCTCCGTATCCACCGTCAAAGCTTCCTACTTTAGGACCTGTTTGTCCAAATACAGCATTGTCTGCAGCGATTGTTAAGTCACATACGATATGAAGTACGTGTCCACCACCGATTGCATAACCTGCTACCATTGCAATAACTGGTTTAGGAATTGCGCGAATTAGACGTTGTAAGTCTAATACGTTTAAACGAGGGATTTGGTCGTCACCTACATATCCACCATGACCGCGAACTTTTTGGTCGCCGCCAGAACAGAATGCACGTCCACCTTCACCTGTTAAAATGATAACGCCAACATTTGCATCATCACGAGCGTGTGCAAAAGCGTTGATTAACTCCATTACCGTTTTAGGACGGAATGCGTTATGTACTTCAGGACGGTTAATCGAAATCTTTGCGATACCATTGTATGTTGAATAAATAATATCTTCGTAATTGCCTTCTTTTACCCATTCAATAGCCATTACAACTACCTCCTTGTATATTTCTGATCTCCTCTATAAGTGTAGCTTCCTTCTTAGATGAAAAAGCATCACTGCATAGTTTTTAGAAATCCCTTTACTATTGTATCAAACTTTTCCGGTTGTTCCACATGAATTGCATGGCCAGCACCATCAATTTTGACAAATTTCGCGTCAGAGACGCATTTTTCGATGTTTTTTAATATGCGAAAGAACTTTTCATCATACTCCCCGTTCATTAAAAGAACAGGCATTTTTAAGTTTTGCAGCTCGTTCCACCATGAAAGCTGAGCCCCTGTTCCCATGCCGCGCAAGCTATTTGCAAGTCCTTTTGGATTGTTAGCAAGTCTTTCTTTTCGCACTGCTTCTTGTACGTTTTGTGCTAAACATTTTTGCGTTTCAAACAGCGGAATATTTTCCCACATCGTTACAAAACTATTGATGCCTTCTCGCTCAATTTTATTGGCAAGTCGCTCATCTTTTACACGACGTTCTTCTCTCTCATCTTCACTTTTGAGTCCAGCTGTACAATTTTCTAATAAAAGGGAATGCACATACTCTGGATATAGACATGCCATCGTAATCGCCAGTCTACCGCCCATTGAATAGCCAAGTATGTGTGCTTTTTCAATATGAAGATAATCTAGTAGTTCTTTCATTTGCAATGCTGCATTTCGAATATCATAGTGAGTTACATCTTCAGGACTTTCCGTTTTTCCGTGCCCCACAATATCTACTAAAATGACTTGAAACTGTTCACTCCAAGAAGGAACGAAGGAACGCCACGTTTCCATGCTTCCCGTAAAACCATGAAGAAGTAGAAGTGGTTCCCCGCTTCCAACTACTTCATATTCATACGATACACCTTGCAGCGTTACGTTCATTTTGATTCACCTTGCAACGATGCAGTAATTATGTCCTGCGTTTTCGCCCACAATTTACGGTGCAATATTAAGTTTTCATCACGGTTCGTACAAATTTCTACAACGTGTAAACCTTCCTTCGTCGTTCCCTTTTGCACCTCTTCTCGGAATTGCTCCCAACCATTTACACGGCTAAATGAACCGCCATACATTTTGACAACATGCTCGTAATCAAGTCCAATTGGCGTTCCAAATAATGATTCGAAATGTTCCTTTTTCTCATATTGTGGTAAGAATGAGAAAATACCGCCACCATCATTGTTTACAACGACAATCGTTATATTTAATTCATGTAATTTTGCGGCTAATAATCCGTTTAAATCGTGATAAAATGATAAATCACCAATAACTAATACGAGCGGATCGCAAATAATACTCGCTCCTAAAGCTGTCGAAATGATTCCATCAATCCCATTTACACCACGGTTTGCCATCACTTGAATATTTTTATCTGATGTGAAGAAGAATGAATCTGTATCACGAATTGGCATACTATTACTCGCGAATAATGTTGCCCCTTCTGGTAGTACGCGGACGATATCCGTAATAACTTTCCCTTCAAATGCAGTTTCATATGTTTCCATTTCACGAAGCGTTTCCTTCGTTTTTTCGTTTATATGTTGCCACATTCCGAACCAATCATTCTGTTTCATAGCTGGTATTTTTTCTATTAGTGCCTTGCAAAATGCAGTATCACTTGCCTGTACAACTTCTGTCGCAACGAGAGCTGGGTCTCTCCATTGGCCAGATTCTTCAACAACGATATGAACGGCTTTCTTCTGTTTTTTAATGAACTGCGTTAATGCTTTAGAAACAGGCATACCACCAAAGCGAATTATAACTTCTGGCTTCCACGTTTCTTTTAACAATTCATTTCGTAAAAATGTATCGTAACAGTCGATTACCATCGTTTTATCGTGATGTCCGCTACGAATGTTCGAAAGTGGATCCGCTAATATTGGATATCCCGTTTTTTCAGCTAGTTCTGCCGCAAACGCTGCGATTTCTGAATGACTATCATCTCCACAAATAATAAGCCCCTTTTCCATATGTGAAAGGCGCCCTACAAGAGAATCTACATATTCACTCGGCATCATCACGTTCCCTTGCTGAACTACTCCTGTATATTCCCCGCGTCCTTTATCCCATAAACTTTCTAATGAGAAATCTGGGATAAGCGGCTCGCGAACTGGAAAATTAAGATGAACAGGTCCTTGCGGCGCTAGAAGTGCGCTTGCTATCGTGCGCTGCGTTGTCATGCGAGCATAATAATACATCGCTTCACTCGCTTCTGGAAGTGCCATCTCTGTAAATTGCTTCACAAATGTACCGTATAAATTGAATTGATTCATCGCTTGTGGTGCACCAACATCTCTTAATTCATGCGGTCTATCTGCCGTTAAGACGATAAGCGGCACTCGTGAATGAAAAGCTTCACATACAGCTGGATAGTAGTTCGCTGCTGCCGTTCCTGACGTACATAATAATGCAACAGGGCGTTTTTTTGCTTTTGCGATACCGAGCGCAAAAAATCCTGCTGATCTTTCATCTACATGTAAATATGTGTTCATTCCTTCATGTTGTTCCATTAGTAGAGCAATCGGTGTTGACCGTGAGCCTGGACTAATGACAACATCACATACATTTAGACGCGTCAGTTCATCCACGAACGCGCCTAAATAATATGATAATGCTTCTATATGATTGTTCATTTCATTAATTCCTCCAAAGCACCAAGCATCGGTCTAAACTTCAAGCTTGTTTCTTCATATTCAAGTTGCGGTACTGAATCAATTACAATCCCGCATCCGGCAAATAAGGATGCTTTCGCGCCATTTAATAATCCGCAGCGAAGTGCAACCGCAAATTCACCATTTCCTTCATCATCTATCCAGCCAATCGGTGCACCATATAACCCTCTGTCTAACAATTCAACATCACGAATCAGTTTCATCGCTTCCAAACGAGGTGTCCCGCCAAGAGCTGGTGTTGGGTGTAATTCTTCTACCATTGTTAAAAGACTCGCATCGCCGTTTGCCTCTACAGGCGTATATAAATGAATTAAGTTTTTCGTTGTTAATAAGCCCGGACTTTCCGGAATATTAACGGATTCGCAGTGCTCATTTAGCACTCCTCGAATCATGTTCACAACATAACCGTGTTCAGCTAAATTCTTTTCATCATGAAGAAGCGCATTACTATTTCGTTTACTTTCTTCTATAGATTGACCATGACCAGTTGAACCAGCAAGACACATCGAAGTAAATTTCTCATCTTCTTTGCGTATTAACCTCTCTGGCGTCGCTCCTAAGAAGCATGCTCCTTTATAATCAAAAGAAAATACGTAACAATCCGGTTGCCCAATGCGAAGCGCTTCTAAAACAAGAGCAGAATCAATATGATGATCCATTTCTACTTTTAGCTCCCTCGCTAATACAACCTTCTGCACGTTCCCCTGCTTCATCTCATCTTGCACTGTCTCAATGGCCTTCATCCAGCCTTTCGGATCTACTTCTACTTTAGAAGTAACTGTTAATTTCGATCCCTCTAGTGCACATTTACTCTCCCAAAAAATTTTCTCTTCTAAAGAAACAATTTCGTTATAAAGAGTTTCTGCACAATCAGTTGCTGAAACGAATGTATTCATTGTTAACCATGCTTTTTCATTTTTTACAGTTAATAAAAATGCTGGTAGTGAAAATGTCGTATCATCAAATTCTTTCCATAAGTCGGTTTTCTCTTTTTCTTGGTCAAATGAAAATCCACCAAATAAAAGAGGACCTGTCCCAAATTCGTATCTTCCTCTTTGTACAAATGCTTTCTCTTTTACTTTATCCCACTCGTCACGAGCCGTTTGAAAGCGTTTGTGAGAAGAAGTTGCTATAGTGAAAACAGAGCCAATTCCAGCAAATATTACATGCTGAGCTGGGTCTGCAAAATAACATCTATTTTCGAATGAGATCCTTTTTCCTGCTGCATAAAACAGAAGCGGATCTATCCAGTCTATTTGTTTTACGAAGCTAACCAATATTTTTTCATCAGTTGCACGCTTAATGGCTGCACTAAGAACTTCTTGCAAGCCTATTTGTTTCGTTTGAATCACAATTGTCTCCCCCCTATGGGCGAAAAATAGTCATAATTACGCTTGATTTTAAGATACACCTCAAACGAAAGGCCTGTCAACGTTTAGCATTTCTGAGAAATTCACCTTCTCTTCCTAGAAAATAAACGTTGACACTAAATGATGCTTTTTCTACACTTAGTTGTGTACAATATGTGACCAAAGGAGGATTCAACATGGAAATGAACGTCGAAACGAATTCCTCTCCTACGGCGCCAAAGCCAAGTAAGCAAACCGGCTGGCGCATTTGGTGGAGTTTACTACGTCCCCATACATTAACAGCAGCTTTCGTTCCTGTTTTCATCGGAACAGCCTATGCGATGCAGGTCGGAGGTATAAATCAAATACATCTCCCTCTTTTCCTTATGATGCTTCTCGCTTGTCTTCTCATTCAAGCAGCAACAAACATGTTTAATGAATACTTTGATTATAAAAGAGGACTCGATCACGAAGGGTCAGTCGGTATCGGCGGCGCTATCGTTCGCGATGGCATTCAGCCGAAAACAGTGCTTAACTTAGCATTTGGATTTTTCGGCATCGCAATACTATTAGGTGTTTATATTTGTATGAATTCTAGCTGGTGGCTTGCTGCAATCGGTCTTGTTTGTATGGCCGTTGCCTACCTTTATACAGGTGGCCCACTTCCAATTGCCTATACACCATTTGGAGAGTTAACAGCCGGATTATTTATGGGTGTCATTATTATTGGGATTTCATTCTTTATTCAAACTGGAACTGTAACATCAGAAGTCATTTTATTATCTATTCCAAGCTCCATTTTAATTGGTGCCATTTTACTAGCTAATAACATTCGTGACTTAGATGGCGATAAAGAAAACGGTCGTAAAACGTTAGCAATTCTCGTCGGACGTGAAAGAGCCGTTGGTGTACTCGCTTCTATGTTCATCGTTTCTTATATTTGGACAATCGCTCTAATTATCGTGAACATCGTATCGCCGTGGATGCTTATCGTATTTTTAAGTGCACCGAAAGCATTGAAAGCGACGAAAGGCTTTATCGGCAAAAGCATTCCAATGGAAATGGTACCTGCGATGATTGCAACAGCGAAAACAAATACAATCTTCGGTCTCCTCATGGGAATCGGATTATTGCTTGGATATTTTCTATAAAAAGGAGCTGCTTATGCGGCTCTTTTTTTATACCGATTTCCGAGCTGAAATTCAGCTCATAATTCCTACTCTCAACGCTCATACTATGTAAAGAAACTGACTTGTAGGAAGGTGGAAGACTATGTTAACTCCACAACAAATAAATCAATTTAAATCTATTTTAGAAAAACAACAGCAAGAAGTTGAAGTAACAATACAAACTCATGAGAATACAGATCGTGCTTCTGAACGCGATTCTGTTGGAGAATTATCTAGCTATGACAATCATCCAGGTGATATGGCTACAGAATTATACGAACGCGAGAAAGATTTCGGGCTCATCGAATTTTGGCATAAGCAGCTAGAAGATACGAAACATGCCCTGCAAAAAATTGAAGCAGGTACGTATGGAATTTGCGAAGTATCTGGCGAAGAAATTCCGTTTGAAAGATTAGAGGCAATGCCAACCGCTACAACGTGTATTCAGCACACTACAAATAAATTAAATATGAACACGCGACCAGTTGAAGAAGAGGTGTTGGCTCCTTCTTTTCACAAGCACGACGAAGATCATTCTGTAGAATACGATGCTGAAGATGCATGGCAAGATGTCGCAAATTACGGGACATCAGAAACACCGTCCGATTTAGAAAGACAGGATTCCAAAAACTATAATGGCATGTACGTAAATAGTGAGGAAAATGTTGGGTATGTAGAGGATTTCGAAAATTTTATAGGAACAGACATGTATGGCAAAAATCCGCAAGTTTTCGCCACAGAAGAACATGAAGAGTATGAACAAATGCTTGATGACTTTGAAGAGCGCACTTTCAAAGGCGAGTTATCTTCAAATGAATCTAGCTCCAAAGAATAAAAAAAGCATTCCGAAATTCGGAATGCTTTTTATCGCTAGCTAATTAGTTTTTTGTAACGTTAGCTGCTTGTGGTCCGCGGTTTCCTTCAACGATTTCGAAAGAAACTTCTTGACCTTCTTCTAAAGTTTTGAAGCCGTCGCCTTGGATAGCTGAGAAATGTACGAATACGTCTTCTCCGCCTTCAACTTCGATGAAGCCAAAACCTTTTTCGCCGTTAAACCATTTAACTTTACCTGTTTGCATGTCATGTACCTCCTAAATAAAAATGAAACTATGAATCCACATGAAAAGGTGGATATAAAGGACATGAATGTATAACAAGCTTACAGCCTTTAATACAACGTGCTTTATTTCCGTACCACATTATGTAGCTCAATAGTGTTTTCACTATATCATGCTATGTCAAAAACGTCAAATGAGAACACTTTCAAACCATCGTTTTTTATAATCCTAGTATAACCTTAAATTTTCATTCTATTTTTATTCAAAAATTAACAAATCTACAGTATTCTAATTCCTTTGATTTTTGTACAATATAATTACTACATATGATGAGGTGAAAAAATGCAAGCACATGAAATCGAGTATAAATTATATGGCGATGATATGCAGTTTGTTGAAATTGAATTAGATCCAGAAGAAAGCGTTATCGCAGAAGCTGGCGCAATGATGATGATGGAAGATCATATCGAAATGGAAACCATTTTCGGTGATGGTTCTGGCCCATCTAGTGGTCTATTCGGTAAATTAATGGGCGCTGGTAAGCGTCTCGTTACAGGTGAAAGTATGTTTATGACTGTCTTTACAAATACAGGTCATGGCAAGCGCCACGTATCATTCGCCGCTCCTTATCCAGGAAAAATCATCCCTGTTGATTTAACACAATATCAAGGGAAAGTCGTTTGTCAAAAAGACGCGTTTCTTTGTGCAGCAAAGGGCGTTTCTATCGGAATTGAGTTTACGAAAAAAATTGGAACTGGTTTCTTCGGTGGTGAAGGTTTCATCATGCAGAAACTTGAAGGTGATGGACTCGCTTTCATGCATGCAGGAGGAACTGTATATAAGCGTGAATTAAAACCTGGCGAAAGACTTCGCATCGATACAGGTTGTCTCGTTGCCATGACAAAAGACGTTAACTACGATATCGAGTTCGTTGGAAAAGTAAAAACAGCTCTATTTGGCGGCGAAGGTTTATTCTTCGCAACGTTAGAAGGTCCTGGAACGGTTTGGATTCAGTCCTTAACACTTAGCCGTTTAGCAGCACGCCTTACAAGCCCAGCAGCTCAAAACAGCGGTGAAGGCAGCGTTTTAGGCGGACTTGGACGTCTTTTAGATGGGAAAGAATAAAACAAAAAAGAGATAGTCCCCTTCATAGGGAACTATCTTTTTTTGGACTGTATAAACCATTTTGAATCGTATTGGATTCCATAACCTCATTAGCCGCGCTTCTTCTTCATATTTATAAAGGAAAGGTTCAAGCCTAATTTTCAAACTTCCTCAAAAGAATGAATCAAGTCCCTCACTGCATATATTGAACTATACCTTATCTTAAGGAGGGCTTCCTTAATGCGTACTCCTTTATCCTTCGATAAAGATACTGCCATATTGTTAGCTTCTTGTTGTGAGTTAACGTATGAACAATATAAACAAAATGGGATTTTCGAAATACCGGATGGTTTTCAATATGTACAAGGCTTTCAAGGAAAAACCATTCAAACGACAGAATGGTTTGGATTCATACTAGAATCTGAGGATACGATTATTGTAGCTTTTCGCGGGACACAAACAGATACAGACTGGATTATCGATTCACTCGTTAACCAAAAACCATACCCATATGCTTTAAACAGCGGAAATGTCCATAACGGCTTTCTTTCCATTTATGAATCTTGTCGAGATTCTATTATGGATATGCTCGTATCACTACCAGCCCATAAAAAACTTCTTGCAACAGGTCATAGCTTAGGCGGCGCGCTCGCCACACTACATATACTCGATGCGCGTATCAACACCGCCTTCGCACAGTACGGTCTTTATACATTTGCCTCTCCCAAAGTGGGCGATATTGCATTTCGTAATTATTATAAACTACAAGTAGCTAGTAGCTTTCGCTTTGTTAATCTATTTGATGTCGTTCCTCTTCTTCCTCCGCGCAATGTCCATTTTAATGACCAAGACTGGGAATATGCACACGTTCATCACAATATGACTTTTACAAAAAACACAAAATCTATTACAAATAATCATGCCATGACAACATACAAAACATGTCTGACTTCTCATTTTTAACCAGGTAATGATTGGAAATTCTATATCCTTATACTATAATAGTATATGAAGTTATTTTTGGATGAGGGGACCTTACATGCTAAAATTTATCTTTGCACTTTTTCTCATTATAATTTTTTCGTTTACAGGTTTCTTTACATTTTCATACTTTGCGACGGGAGAATATGGTGGAACAGGTATCATATATACCGCTATCCCATTTCTTTCTTAAGCAAAAAAAGAAAACCGAGCTTAATGAGATTAAGCTCGGTTTTTCAAGTGATTATATTCCTCTTTTAAAAGTGAATACACTTTAGCATCCCTATACGTATAATTCATTTTTACACTTTGTCTCCATGAATAAAAGTCCCTTCAAAAGGGACTTTCACTTAATACTGTGTAACCGCATTACCAATACTCCAAATCTCATTACTATACTGTAAAATCGTTCGATCACTCGCAAAATGACCAGACTGTGCAATATTTAAAATCGACATTTCTAGCCACTTCGTTCGATTTTCATACGCTCTACCAACAGCTTCTTGCCTTTCCGCATATGGACCAAAATCTCGCAGAACGAAGTATTCATCATTTTGAATTACGAGAGAATCATAAATCGCTTCAAATTCAGCTCCCGAATGTGCAAAGAAACCATTCGTTAACTGATCTACTACTTTTTTAATATGCATATTGTGGTGATAATAATCACTTGCACGATATCCACCATTTTGATAGTAATGAAGAACCTCTTCCGCTGTTAAGCCAAAAATGAAACAGTTATCATCACCGACCCGGTCTTTTATTTCAACATTAGCTCCATCTAACGTTCCGAGTGTAATCGCACCATTCATCATAAATTTCATATTCCCCGTTCCTGATGCTTCTTTACTCGCAGTTGAAATTTGCTCACTCACATCCGCAGCTGGGAATATATCTTCCGCTAAAGACACTCGATAGTTTTCTAGAAAGATAACTTTCATATATTGGCTTACGTACGGATCATTATTCACTTTCCTTGCGAGTTCATTGATTAATTTAATAATTTTTTTCGCATAGTAATAGCCAGGTGATGCTTTCGCTCCAAAGATAAAAGTACGCGGGTAAAATGTAAAACTAGCATCCTCTTTCAAACGGTTATACAAATATAAAATATGAAGAACATTTAATAATTGTCGTTTGTAAGCATGTAGTCTTTTTACTTGCACATCAAAAATAGAATTAGGATCAATTGTAATCCCCATTTTATTATGAATGCGCTCCGCTAAAATCTCTTTACGCTCTTGTTTTACCTCTGCAAATTTCTCTTGGAAACTCGCATCATATTGAACTAATTGTAGCTCTTGAAGCTTAATCGGTTCTTTCTTCCACTCTGTTCCAATTGCCTCTGAAATAAGGTTCGTCAGCTGCGGATTCGCCTTCATTAACCAACGTCTATGAGCGATTCCATTCGTTTTATTATTAAACTTATCTGGATAAAACTCATAAAACAGTCGCATTTCACGTTGCTTTAAAATTTCCGTATGAATTTTTGCTACACCATTTACGCTATGGCTACCGACAATTGCTAAATGAGCCATTTTCACAAGATCATGCGCAATAATCGCCATCTCTTCAATACGATGCCATTCATATGGATAACGTTCCCAAAGTTCATGACAGAAACGTTCATTAATCTCTTCAATAATCATATAAATTCTCGGTAATAACGGTTTGAAAATGTGAATTGGCCACTTCTCAAGCGCTTCTGATAACGTCGTATGATTCGTATAAGAAATCGTTTGCGTTGTTATGTGCCAAGCTTCTTCCCATGCTAGTTTTTCTTCATCTAATAAAATACGCATCAGTTCTGGAATCGCCAAAACGGGATGTGTATCATTAATATGAATCGCAATTTTCTCATGTAATTGACGAAGGTCACCATATCTTTCTCTATGCATACGAACGATATTTTGCAAACTTGCTGATACGAGGAAATACTGTTGTTTCAAACGAAGTATTTTCCCCTCATCATGCGTATCATCTGGATATAAAAACTCCGATACCGCCTCTGTTTCACGCTTATATTTCAAAATATCTTTACAATTTTGCGGGAAAGGAACTGGTTCAGCATTCCAAAGTCTGAGTGTATTTACAGTACTCGTCTCATAACCTACTACTGGAACGTCATATGGTACTGCCATAATCACTTCTGCATTCGTATGCCTGAACTCTAAACGCCCGTCAATGTATAGCGGTTCCACATTGCCGAAATAACTTACTTCTACAGCTTGATCATGCCTTCTTACTTCCCATACGTTTTCATGAAGAAGCCACTGTTCTGGAAATTCAACTTGATAACCATCAACAATTTTTTGATCAAATAAGCCATGTTTGTAACGAATTCCACAGCCATGACCTGGTAAGTTTAAAGATGCAAGTGAATCAAGGAAACAGGCTGCTAATCGTCCAAGTCCACCATTTCCAAGACCTGCATCTGCTTCCACCTCTTCTAACTGTTGCAAAGAAATCCCAAGCTCAGAAAGTCCTTGCTCACATACATCCCTGATGCCTAAATTTAATATGTTACTTCCAAGCAAACGCCCAAGTAAAAACTCAATGGATAAGTAATACATTTGCTTTTGCTCTCCAGACCGATAACTTTCGTTCGTTGCAATCCATTGACTATTCATATACTCACGTACCATGTACCCAAGCGTATTGTATTGATCACGAGTTGTAGAGTCTTTAAAACTTTTACCATACATCGTCTCTAACTTTTCTAGAAAAGCTGATTTGAAACTTTCAACATGAGTAAACATTTCTTCACCACCTACATGTTATTCCATGAGACTTTTATACAATTTCTTATAGGCAAGAGCTGATTTCTCCCAGCTATAATCTTCAGTCATCGCTTGTTTTACAAGCTGCTCCCACACCGGTTTATCATGATAAAATTCAATTGCACGAAGAACCGTGTGCAACATGTCATGTGCATTAAAGTTCGTGAAACTGAAACCATTTCCTTCTCCAGTTTCTTCGTCATAAGATTGTACAGTATCATTTAATCCGCCTGTCTCTCTTACAATCGGAATTGTACCGTACGCTAATGCGATAAGTTGTCCAAGTCCACACGGTTCAAATAGTGATGGCATTAAGAATAAATCACTTCCTGCATACACTTGGTGGGCTAGTTCTTCATTAAATCCGATATACACTTTTACCTTCTCAGGATACTCGTATGCCATCCACTCAAAGAATTGTTCATATTCAGAATCACCTGATCCTAAAATAATACATTGCACATCTTCCTCCATTATTTCGCGGAATACAGTACGTACTAAATCAAGACCTTTTTGCTTCGTTAATCTCGTTACCATTGAAATAATTGGTGTATCTTCTTTTTCTGGCAAACCAAAATAACGCTGCAAGGCGCGTTTATTTTCATTCTTTTCCTCTAATGACTCTGCATCATACTGAGCAGTAATATACGAATCCGTTTCTGGATTATATACGCTCGTATCAATTCCATTTACGATGCCGCTAAGCTTACCATTATTTTTTCGTAACAATCCATCTAACTTCTCACCGAAAAACTCATATTGAATTTCCTCTTTGTATGTCGGGCTAACCGCTGTAATTTGATCAGAAGCGATAATTCCGCCCTTCATAAAGTTCACATTTCCATAGAACTCTAGCTGCTCACTATGAAAATATTCGTCACCAAGTTCTAACAAGTCGTACATCACTTCAGGAGGAAATACACCTTGGAACTGCAAGTTATGAATCGTATACACCGTTTTAATATGCTCATATAATGGATTATCTTGATACTTTTCACGCAGTAAGAAATTCACCATAGCTGTATGCCAATCGTGGCTATGGAGAACATCCACTTCGAAATCAAGATGCGGAATACACTCTAAAACTGCTTTCGAAAAATAAGAAAAACGCTCTCCATCATCATAATGACCATATAGAGAATCTCTCTTAAAATAATATTCATTATCTATTAAGTAATACTTAATCCCGTCTTGCTCACCTTTTAAAATTCCGCAATATTGATTTCTCCACCCAAGCGGGACGTTAATTACTTTATGTAACGTACATCCATCCCTTAATTTTTGCGGAATAAGACTATAATTTGGAAGTATAATGCGAACGTCCACACCTAATTTTTTCAGCTCTTTTGGGAGCGCACCTGCTACATCAGCTAATCCTCCCGATTTAACAAATGGTACACATTCTGATACTGCAAATAAAATATTCACTTGTTGTCCCACTGCACGAAAAGCTTATACGACTTCCCTTGCAGCTTCCTCCCTTCGAGTTTTCATTTGAATGAATGCTTTAATCAGTGGAGGAAAAACCCCCACTGATTCTTTTAAGAATAACTATTAATCGTACTGCTTTGAACGCTTCCTTTTTCTACAACATATGGATCATCGGCGTTTCCTTTTAGTACAACACCGTCACCAATTTTCACGTCTTTATCAATAATAACACCTTCTATTATACAGTTATCTCCAATTTTGCTCTTTTGCATAATAATGCTATTACGAACAATTGAACCTTTTCCAATTGTAACAGAACGGGAGATAACACTATTTTCTACTTCTCCTTCAATAATACTGCCGTTTGCAATCATTGTATTTTTCACGGCTGCACCCTTCAGGTAACGAGTTGGTGGTTCATCTTTTACTTTCGTAAAGATCGGTGCTTCTTTCTTAAATAATTGCTTCCAAATAGCAGGCTGCAAAATTTCTAAGCTATGTTTATAGTAACTTTCAATCGAATCAATAATAGCTACATATCCTGTATGCTCATACGTAGCAATATGCAGTGATTTTCCGCGCTTTTCTCTCACTACATCAAATAAACTGTATTGCTCCACATCTTTATATGTCTCAAATAAATCTAACAATAATTGTTTCTTTAACACGTATGTTTGAAGCGAAACCCCTTCATGGCAAACTTCAGTAATATCAGCTGCCGTATGTATATGTCGCTCTAACACCGCTTGAAAATTTAATGCTGTTACGAGATGGCTATTCGTAATAACAACGTATTCTTCTCTAGCTCTTAAAAAATAATCAATATGTCTTCTAAAATGTGCAAAAGATCCAAATTCATCTTGGTCACATTGGCAATTTGGCGGGAATAAAAACAATCCGTCTCTTTTTCTATCTAAATCCCACTGTTTTCCTGAACCAACATGGTCCATTAGTGAACGGTTTTTATGACTTGTAAAAACCGCTACACTATGAATATTAGAATTCACCATATTTGAAAGCATGAAATCAATGAGTCGGTAACGGCCCCCAAACGGTAACGCCGCTAATGAACGATGCCCTGTTACTTTCTTTAAGGAAGGAAAACTTCCCGTTGCATTAATAATTCCTAACATTTTTTCTCCCATTCATTTCATCCCCCTTTTCTATTTCCCTTCAGCAATGAGTACTACATCGTCGACATTTTTTTCTGGACGAATAATTGTTCCATCTTCAATAACCATTTCCGAACCAACGATCGCTCTTTCAATCACAACATTTTTACCAATCTTCGCTCCTGGCATAACGACCGAATCAATAACCATACTACCTTCTTCCACCGTCACCCCTTGGAATAACACAGAATGCTTCACGTCCCCTTCAATGACGCATCCTTCGTTAATAAGTGATTCTTCTACTTTTGCCTTTTCTGCAATATATTGAGGTGGCTCATTTGGATTCACAGAATAAATACGCCAATTACGATCATTTAAATTCAGTGATGTTTCATCGCGAAGTAAATCCATATTCGCTTCCCATAAGCTCTTCACCGTTCCAACATCTTTCCAATATCCTTCAAACGGATACGCCATCAGCTTTTTCCCTTCATCTAATAAAAGCGGAAGTACATCTTTTCCGAAATCATTACTAGATTCAGGATTTCTTGCATCCATCTCTAAATACTCTTTCAAAATTGCCCAGTTAAAAATATAAATTCCCATTGATGCAAGATTACTTCTTGGAAATTGCGGTTTCTCTTCAAATTCAACAATCTCCATCTCTTCGTTCGTATTCATAATACCGAAACGACTCGCTTCATCCCACGGCACTTCAATAACAGAAATCGAAACGTCCGCTTCTTTCTCAATATGGTAATCTAGCATTTTACTGTAATCCATTTTATAAATATGGTCGCCTGATAAAATCAGAACATATTCTGGTTCGTACTGACTTAAATAGTTTAAGTTTTGATAAATGGCACTTGCCGTACCTGTGTACCACTTCACCCCTGAAGATTCTGCATAAGGAGGTAACACTGTGACTCCACCGCTTACTCGGTCTAAATCCCAAGCATTGCCGATTCCGATATAGTTATGAAGTTCAAGTGGTTGATATTGCGTCAAAATCCCCACTGTTTCAATACCAGAATTCGCACAGTTGCTTAGCGTAAAATCAATAATGCGATATTTACCACCAAATGGAACAGCTGGCTTGGCTAAATTTTTTGTTAATGCACTTAATCGACTACCTTTTCCCCCTGCTAGTAACATTGCTACGCATTTTTGTTTTTGAGCCATCTTGTTTTTTGCTCCCCTTTCTCGTCTTCACTGGTCGTAATATGGATACGCCAAATGGTGGAATTGTAATTTCTACATGCGCCGCTTGATTATGATACGGCTCTTGAATCGTCTTGAGACGTTTCTTATTCACTTGCCCCGAGCCGCCATATTGCTCAGCGTCACTGTTTAAAATCTCGTTATAATACTCAAAATCTGGCAAGCCTACTTTATAGTTTTCATATGTAGCTTTAGTAAAATTACATACGACAACTAACGCATCTTCTTGTTTATCCCCTTGGCGGATAAACGAGAAAATACTTTGCTCATGATTATTAGCATCTATCCACTGAAATCCTTCAGGTGAATGATCAAGCTGCCAAAGTGGTTTGGAGCGCTTATACAATGCTATGAGCTCTTTAAAGTAATCATGCATATAACGATGCATTTCAAAATCATGTAAATTCCAATCTAAATCTTCAAGGTCTTTCCACTCATCAAACTGCCCGAATTCTCCACCCATAAAGAGTAATTTCTTACCTGGATGAGTAAAGAAATATCCATATAATAAACGAAGTTGAGCAAACTTATCCCAGTAATCTCCTGGCATTTTATTTAATAACGACTTTTTCCCATGAACGACTTCATCATGAGAAAGCGGTAATATGAAATTTTCAGAGTAAGCATATATTAAAGAGAACGTCATTTTCTCATGAATATACTTCCTATACTCAGGCGCACACTCCATATATTTCAGCACATCATTCATCCAGCCCATATTCCATTTGTAATTGAATCCAAGCCCACCTTCATACGTTGGAGCTGTTACAAGTGGCCAAGCTGTTGAATCTTCTGCTGTCATAAGAAAATCTTCATCTTCTGCAAACACCGCTTCATTTAACTCTCGTAAAAATGAAACAGCGTGCTCATTACTTTGCTCTTGTCCTTCTTTATTCCAGTACAGCATGTTCGCAACTGCATCCACCCTGAAACCGTCAATGTGGAAATACTTCATCCAAAATAACGCATTTGAAATTAAGAAATTACGTACTTCCCTCTTCCCTAAATCAAAATTAACAGTTCCCCATACTAGGTTTTCTTGTACATCTATATCTTTATATTCATAAGTCGGTGTCCCATCAAACAAATATAAACCGTGAGCATCTTTACAAAAATGCCCCGGCACCCAATCTAAAATGACACCGATTCCATATTTATGACATTCATCGACAAAATACATCAAATCATGTGGCGTGCCGAATCTACTTGTCGCTGCATAATATCCCGTCCCCTGATATCCCCAAGAACGATCATATGGATGCTCAACAAGCGGCATAATTTCAATATGTGTAAATTGATGTTCCACCACATACGGAATGAGCTCCTCGGCCATTTCTCTATAAGAATACAGAGCGCCATCTTCTTTCTTTTTCCAAGAACCGAAATGTAATTCATAAACTGTCATCGCTTCTTTATAAATCGATTTTTTCTTTCTCTTACGAATCCAGTTTTTATCATTCCATTCATATCCCTCTATATCAAAAACTACAGATGCCGTATTTGGTCTTACTTCTGCATATACTGCGTAAGGATCTGCTTTTAAAATCACATCACCGTCCATCGTTTCAATCGCATACTTATATATCTCATTCTCTTCAATATGCGGTACAAACAAGGACCAAATCCCATCTTCTGTCACTTGTAGCATCTTATGTTGCTCATAATCCCATTCATTAAAATCTCCAACAACACTCATTGCTTTCGCATGAGGAGCCCATACTGTGAATCGTACACCTCGCATCCCATCTTCCGTCACAATATGTGCCCCAAAGATGTTATAACTGTCATAGTACTTTTCTGTATGAAACTCATCTCGTTTCACTTCTTCACAATTTATTACATCCAATATGTTCACCTCACTAAGATGACAGAAATTTTTTACTCTTTATCATTTCTGCGAAAAACTGAAATATCCTTGTTATTTTTTAAAAAATATTCGTTTTTTTCTTTAATTTCGCTTAAAATATTCAAATTTACTGTGTAAAATATCGAATTTTGACGAATATTCATTGCAAACGCTTCATTTCCTACTAGTCTTTCATCCTATTATTTATTTCTCAACCTTTATTTTATTAGATTTATCCTATTTTACTCGCTATTTATCACTTAAAATCGCCACAAAATAATCTGTCATAAAAAATGTTTCTCAACATTTTTTTGTCATAATTTTATTGAAATGGAAAATTCATAAGCATATACTTGTTCTCAATAAAGAACATCGACCTTTCGTAATTATAATTCATAGTGGACTACTGTGTTTACTTATTTATCCTTGTTACGAACGGTCGCTATAAAAAATTTAACTAGGGGGCTTTCTTATGTCATTAAAACAAAAGGTTGGAATGGGAGTTGTCACAGCTTCACTTGGCTTATCCCTTACATTCGGTGGTGTATTCGCCTATTTCAGTGATGCTGAAACATCTAGTAACTCATTCCAAGCTGGTACACTAGATCTTTCTATTAACCCAAGTGTAATCGTTAACGTGAAAGATTTAAAACCAGGCGATTTGATTGAAAGAAATTTCAAGCTTGAAAACAAAGGATCATTGGATATTGCGAAAGTAGCACTTGAAACATCCTATGACGTTACAGATGCAAAGCAAAATAATGATGGTGAAGATTTAGGTGATCATATCATCGTCAAATTTTTAGTGAATGATGGAAAGCCATCTAATCCAAACGATGATCATGAAATTTTGTGGGAAACAAAACTATCAAAATTAAAAACTATGAAACCTGAAGATGTAGCTACTTCTCTAGAACGTCATAACTTAATAGATGGTATTAAATCTGGTGAAACAGATTCCTTACATGTGCTCTTCTCCTTTGAAGATAACGACCAGGATCAAAATAAATTCCAAGGTGATTCCTTACAGCTAAACTGGACATTCCATGCAGAGCAAACACCTGGCGTGGAGAAATAAATTTTAAAATATAAATTATCGGAGGCCTATATATGAAAAAGAAAAATCGTTTTGTTACCGGAATTGTAACGGCTGGCGTTCTATTTTCAACTGCCCTTCCGTTCAATGTTCTCGCTGAAAACCCAATTAACCAAATTGACTCTTCCAGCGTCCAGTCTTTACTATCAAAACTTTCTAAAGAACAACGTCAGGCATTACAAACGTTAGATACCAATCCTGGTTTTACTATTTCGCCAGATATTAATACGAGTAGTTCTGAACCAGTAAATATCATTGTAGAGTTTCAAACTGCTCCAGTAAAGATTAATGAATTAAAGCAAAAAGAAAAAGGGTTACAAGCTGCTCCTAAAAATATAAAAGCACGTATTGATCAAGAACATGAAGAATTCCAAAAAGGACTCAAACGTCTTTATCAATTTAGCCCATCAGTAAAATCAGGGAATTTCCAGTCTGTACAAATTAAACGTTCTTATAAGCATGCTATAAATGGCGTTGCGCTGACATTACCTGCCAATACAGTTGAAGAATTGTTACGAATTGGCGTTGTAAAACGTATTTGGAAAGATTACGAAGTGAAACTAAATTTACCAAAACAAGCAGAGCAGAAAGCACCTCAAAAACTAACAGATAGCATTCCACAAATTGGGGTAGATAAGTTACATAGCGAGGGCATTACCGGAAAAGGAATTAAAGTTGGTGTATTAGATACAGGTATTGATTACAATCATCCCGACTTAAAAGACGTGTATAAAGGCTATCGCGCAAAACCGGGTGAAGATTCTAGTAAGGTAGACCCAAACTCCGTAAAAGGTTGGGACTTTATTAATAACGATGCAGATCCGATGGAAACAACTTATACAGAGTGGCAACAATCTGGTGCTCCTGAATTTGATGATCGCGGTTCTTCCTTCTACACTGCGCATGGTACTCACGTAGCAGGTATCGTTTCTGCTCAAAAGAAAAACAAATCAGATTCCGCAGTAAAAGGTGTTGCACCTGACATTGAACTGTATAACTACCGAGTACTCGGTCCTTATGGAAGCGGAGATAGTTCCGGTATTATTGCTGCAATCGATAAATCTATTTCTGACGGTATGAACGTCATTAACTTATCGTTAGGTGACGATAGCAACAATCCGCTTGATCCAACGTCTATCGCTGTCAATAATGCAATGCTTTCGGGCGTTGTTACAGTCGTTGCTGCTGGTAACTCTGGTCCAAATCCAGCAACACTCGGATCACCAGGCGCTTCTCCATTTGCTATTACAGTCGGAGCAAGTGATAGCTCTATTTCCTTACCGAAACTATCAGGTCATGCTGGACAATTACAATTCCCTAATCTAATTTTATTCGGCAAAAACTTCACTGATAAAATAGAAGATTTCAAAGGAAAATCTCTCCCTATTGAATCTGTAGGAATTGGTACTCCTGACGAGTTTAGTAAAAAAGATGTAAAAGGAAAAATCGCTCTCGTTGCACGTGGTACAATTTCATTTGATGAAAAGATCGCAAATGCGAAACAAGCTGGTGCAACAGCAGTTATTATTTATAACAATGTGGATGGAGAAATTCCTAACTACATTGGCGAAAGCACAAAATACATTCCTGCATTCCGCCTAACGAAAGAAGATGGCGAAAAACTAAAAGCTCAAATCGAACAAGGCAAAACATCCTTAACTTTCGATGAAATCAATTACATTCAAACAGAAGGCGATCATCTTGCAGACTTTAGCTCACGCGGTCCTGTTACATCAAATGATGATATTAAACCTGATATTACAGCGCCTGGTGTTGCGGTACTTTCAACGGTACCGGAATATATTAACGACCCACAAGAAGGTGAAAACTACGATGTTTCCTATGAACGTATGCAAGGAACATCTATGGCATCTCCACATATCGCTGGCGTTGCTGCTCTTATTTTACAAGAACACCCAGAATACTCTCCATTCGATGTAAAAGCGTCTCTTATGAACACTGCTGATGATTTAAAAGAAAAGTATTCCGTATATGAAGTGGGAGCTGGAAGAGTAGATGCTTATAACTCTGTTCACACTGAAACAAGTTTTAAAGTGTTAGATACGACAAAAACGATTGTAAACGATGAAGTGATTGAAGTACCCGAAGAAACTGGATCCATTGCATTCGGTAAATACTATCAAAAAGATGGGGAATCTCTTGAACAAAAACGAAAAATTAAAGTTGAAAATCGCAATAAACAAGAGAAGAAAGAATTTAAAACAGAAATTTCTTATACACCAGCATCTTCTGCTATTAACGATGCTACCGCAAACGGTGTAAAAGTTTCTACTTCTGAAACAATTACAATTGATGCTGGAAAATCAGATGAAATTGAAGCAAAAATCAATATTCCAGCTGGTGCAAAGCAAGGCCGATATGAAGGATATATTCATATTACAAATACGAAAAATAAAGAAGAAACATATCAAATTCCGTTCTCTATTCGTGTATCAGAGCCTGGTATTGAAAATGCACTGTTATCAAGAAAAACAATCTCAACTGATACATCTAAATTCAATCCATACCGTGAATCGTATTTGCACGGGGCATTCCAATTAAACAGCGAACTGGAGACGTTAGACCTTATCGTGAAAGATTCAAAAACAAATAAAGCGCTTGGCTTCATCGGAATGTTAAACACGAGTGGACTAAAAACGGACGTGTATTACTACTTAGATTCATTCTTTAACGGCAGAGTGTATCCTTTTACAAATGATCCTGCAAAACCAATTGGTGATGAGAAAATCGACTTACCAGAAGGTGATTACACAATTGAGTTTGTTGGCTATGATAAAGCCGGAAAAGCACGTGTGAAAGGTGATTATGTCGTAATTGATAATACACCGCCAGAAGTGAAATTAACTGGATTACAGCCTGGTATTTATGAATTAAATGAAGAAAACTATACAGTAGAAGACGGTAAAAAAGCACTATGGATTAAAGGAAATGTATATGATTCTAACGTTGACTACTTAAAAGGAAAAGGATTTAACATTACGCAAGAAGCGAATGGTGTTATGTACTATGATTATTCTCCATACTTGCATAAGTTTTTGCCTATTAATGCAAATGGTGACTTTAAAGTTGGCATTACTCCTGAATCCTTTAAGGTGGAAGGCCCAATGAATACAGGCGTATATATTTTCGATTATGCAACTGCAGGTCCTGACTACCCAAGCGGTGTAAATAACTATTGGTTTATCCCGCAAGGCGCTCAATATGCAAAAGCTAGTTACGATAAAAAGGAATTATATAAAGATGATGAATTCACTGTGACGCTAAACGCCAAACATGTGAAACAATTTATATCTGGAGAATTTAACGTAAAATTCCTAGAGAAGAACTTCAAATTTGCAAATGCGAAATTGAATCCTGCTTTTGAAAAGCTCCTTTCTGAAAAAGGGGTAACGGCAAAAGTGAATGAACCTAAATTAGAAGAAGGTTCTGTCACAGTAGGCGGAGCTATCGATGACAAAAACTTTGCTGGGTTAGATGGTGATTTCCCGTTCATTGATGTAACTTTCAAAGTAGAAAATGATGAATTTTATGAAGCAAATGCTCAATTAGATTTAGCAGTGTTTGCTTACTGGAAACAAGGTGAATCAGAGCCAAACAGAATGCGTGTACTTCAAGATCAAACATTCTCAGTAATGTCTTTAAACTCACTAGCAGAAGGCAATATTAAACCTGGTGCATTCTTAAATGAACGTGGCTATTTAGATGAGAAATTCGATTATACAAAGCTTGGCGTAAAAGTATATGCAACAGATTCTTACCGTCATAAGTTTGAAGGCTCACTTGATAAATACGGTTACTTCAAACTGAATGGACTTCCTGTTAATAAACGCGACTACAACTTATACGTGGAGATTCCAGGGCATTTAACAAGCCGACTAACAACGAAATTAGGTACTGAAAAAGATGGTAAGCTACTTGGCCAATATTATTATGCACGCCTTGATGAAAGCCTTGCAGGTGATGTAAACGGAGATAAAGTAATTGATATTAAAGATGCAGAAATTATCGCTAGCAACTATGATAAAAAAGGACTGTCTGTAAAAGACGGTGACCTTAACAAAGATGGTATTGTCGACGAAAAAGATATTCGCTTCGTTGAAAAGAACTTCTTGAAGAAAGGTCCAGATGCATCTAACTCAAAAACACCTGTTGAAAAATCAAAAAGCGGTACACTTGCAGATATTTTAAAGAAATTAGGATTAACGCCTAAAAAATAATAATAAAGAGCACTCTATATAAAGTAGAGTGCTCTTTTCTATAAACGACCCTTATCCAGCAAAAGGGGTATATTGGGGATATACAAGGGAAACCGGAAAAGGAATTTATATTAAATTATATGAATTCAGAGGTAGGAAGCAGTGTCCCGCCTCTGAATGGTTTAACAATTATTATAGTACTGGTGCCATTGTTTCTTTTAATACTTTTACAGAATGAGCGAATTTCGCTTTTTCATCTTCATTTAGCTCAAGTTCTACGATCTCACGTACACCTTCGCGGTTAATAACAGCTGGAACACCTACGAAAGCATCTTTCTCACCATATTGTCCTTCAAGATATGCAGATACAGTTAATACGCTGTTCTCGTTGCTTAAGATTGCTTTAGTTACACGAAGTAGTGACATACCGATTCCGTAGTAAGTTGCACCTTTACGCTCGATGATATGGTAAGCTGCATCACGTACGTTTTCGAAGATTTTATCTAAGTCTTCTTGTTTGTACTGTTCGTTGTTAGCTAAGATTGTTTCTAGTTTTTGTACACCGATAGTAGCGTGGCTCCATACTGGAAGTTCAGTGTCACCGTGTTCACCAACGATGTAAGCATGAACGTTACGTGGATCTACATCTAAGTAGTCACCTAACATGTAACGGAAACGAGCAGAGTCTAAAGTAGTACCAGAACCGATTACGCGCTCTTTTGGTAAACCAGATTCTTTCCAAGTTACGTAAGTTAAAATATCAACTGGGTTTGTAGCGATTAAGAAAATTCCATCGAATCCGCTATCCATAATGCCGCGAACGATTTGTTTAAAGATCTTTGTATTTTTCTCAACTAAGTCTAAACGAGTTTCACCTGGCTTTTGTGGTAATCCAGCAGTGATAACAACTAGATCTGCATCTTTACAATCTGCATAGCTACCGCTCCAAACTTTTGTTGGTGATGGAGAGAATGGTACCGCATGGCTTAAGTCCATTGCTTCCCCTTCTGCTTTTGCTTCATTAACATCTACTAATACGAATTCTTCAGCTACACCTTGGTTGATCATTGAGTAAGCGTAACTACAACCTACAGCTCCTGTTCCTACTAATACTACACGATTGATACCTTTTTTCATGTTAATTTCCCCTCTCTATTGTTCACATATATTTTTTTATGATTGTTTAAGTAATTAATTAAAATACTAATTTAATGTTGTTTAACTTCTTTACATTCATATTGTAGCACGTATCATTGTGAATTACTTCACAAATTATGACCTATTTGTGAACTTTTTCACATAGAGTGTAAAGTTGATGGAATAGGTGTGGAATCCATACCAAATTAGGTGTTTTCTTTAGATTGTGAATAAAAATGTAATCACATTATAAGATTAAACTGACTGATCACATCATCCCCTTACAAGATGGACGTCAATTAGCTTATATAGAATACGATGAACTAAATGGATTAGCATATACTTTAACACCTCCCTTTTAACCATTACTGTATATTAATAAAAAGAATATCCGTTAAAATCATGCATTCTTTTCTAGTAATAAACCATCCAATATAAGTGATAGGCTATGCAAAGCTTTAGACAACTGCATCTCTGCATCTTCAGAATTCGCAATCCAACAAGCAAGGTCCACTAGTCCGCCATTTATGAATCTTGCTAAAGCCTCACAGTCCGTCTTTTCAATAATAGAGTCCTTCATTAATTGTTGAAGTATCTCCGCCATCGTCGTTAAACATTTCGACTGTGATGATTGATAATAACTAGTTCCTAATACTGCCGGTGCATCTCGAAGTACGATTCGCTGAATTTCTGGATTAAGTGCCATTGTTAAATACGCACGACAACGCCCAACAAATCCTTCCCATTTTCCTTCGGCCTCATCTGATACTTCCCCTAATTTATTATCCATTTCCATGTCAATTTCTTTTACAACCGCTTCTAACAATCCTTTTTTATCACCAAAATGATGATAAATTGCACCACGTGTTAAACCGACAGATGCTGTAAAATCATCCATAGACGTATTTACATATCCAACTGTACCAAAAGCCTCTCTTGCTGCACTCAGCAATTTAGCACGTGTTTCAGTGATCATTTCTGCTCTTGTTTTTTTAATCATCTTTTCCTCCTACTTCTATTCATCCTCTTTATTAAAAATGAATTGCATTATAGTACCGTTCTCTATGTAAAAGAATAACTCCTTTAAACGTCAGCTCTCTATCTAGAGATAAAACATTTAAATTGACATACGCTCCGTATGTTAATACGGATATTGGCATATGGTGCGTATGTCAATTATTTCTAGCTTACAAGATAGTATAACTTCTTACCTATATCCTACATTGACTCACTGTCCCTTTTTATAGAAGGTATTAATGAAACAGAGGAGGAGTTAAAAGAATGAAGAATGTATATGTAAACGTCAAATACTTTGGTGATTATCATGTTTAATTCCTACCGTGAGATTTTCAGTACTCCTGGTACAAAAGGATTCTCATTAGCAGGATTTATAGCTCGGATGCCCATATCAATGATGGGTATTGGTATTGTTACAATGTTATCTCAGTTACGTGGTGACTATTGGCTTGCTGGAGCTGTTGCAGCCACCTTTACATTATCATCTGCTTTACTAGCTCCTCATATTTCTCGTATGGCCGATCAATTAGGGCAATCTCGCATACTTCTTCCGACTGCAGGTATCAGTGTTTTCTTTACGATCCTCTTACTTCTATGTACGAAATATGAAGCTCCTTATTGGACACTATTTCTATCCGCCTTATGTGCAGGTTGTATGCCAAACATGTCAGCTATGGTACGTGCGCGTTGGACTAAACTATACCGTGGATCCCACAAATTGCATACAGTATTTTCCTTTGAATCGGTCGTCGACGAAATTTGCTTCATAATTGGTCCTGTATTATCTGTCAGTTTAAGTGTTATGTTCTTCCCAGAAGCCGGACCACTTTTATCATCTGTTTTTCTCACAATTGGGGTATGCCTATTCACCATGCAAAAAAGCACAGAACCGCCTGTGCACCCTCATGACATTACAAACAAAGGAACAGTATTTAAAATTGGTTCTTTGCGAGTACTAGTATTCACACTCATTGCTATAGGCACTATCTTCGGCACAATAGATGTCGTTAGTGTAGCTTTTGCTGAACAGCAAGGAAACACAGTAGCTGCTAGCTTTGTGCTTTCTGTCTATGCAATCGGTTCATGCCTTGCAGGTCTAATTTTCGGTACTCTTAAACTCAATACTCCACCCTATAATCAGTTTTTAATAGCAGTCACACTTTCCATGATAACAATGCTGCCACTAGTTCTCGTAAGCACTATTACTTGGCTAGTAGTTATTGTTTTCTTTGCAGGGTTATCTGTCGCTCCTACTATGATTATTACTATGGGGCTTGTGGAAAAAATCGTACCTGAATCAAAAATAACTGAAGGAATGACTTGGGCAATTACAGGACTTGGTATTGGAGTCTCTCTAGGATCAGCAGTAGCTGGTTTAGTTATTGATAACTTTGGAGCTCGTGCAGGGTTTAGTGTTGCTATTATAGCAGGAGGCCTTGCCTTAACTATTGCACTTTTAGGATACAAAACTCTCCACTCCGCATATAGTCATGCTGTTATGAAACCGGATGGGCATTCAGCAGAGAGTTAAAACATATTCAAAAAATAGGATTACCTCTTCTTATGTGTAAGGAGAGGTAATCCTATTTAAATTAATATAACTTTTTAAACTTATTATTTATAATCTGTTATAGCTTCCTCTATATTTATAAACAACAAAAAAGAGATAGCAGATTATGCTATCTCTTTTAGTATGACCCGTACGGGATTCGAACCCGTGTTACCGCCGTGAAAGGGCGGTGTCTTAACCACTTGACCAACGGGCCAATTCTGGCAGAGAAGAAGGGATTCGAACCCTCGCACCGCGTTCGCGATCTACTCCCTTAGCAGGGGAGCCCCTTGAGCCACTTGGGTACTTCTCTATAATATGGCTCCGCAGGTAGGACTCGAACCTACGACCGATCGGTTAACAGCCGATAGCTCTACCACTGAGCTACTGCGGAATAATTATGGTGGGCCTAAATGGACTCGAACCATCGACCTCACGCTTATCAGGCGTGCGCTCTAACCAGCTGAGCTATAGGCCCATAATTGAAAAGCGGGTGAAGAGAATCGAACTCTCGACCAGAGCTTGGAAGGCTCTTGTTTTACCACTAAACTACACCCGCATTAAATTGTAAATGGTGAGCCATGAAGGATTCGAACCTTCGACCCTCTGATTAAAAGTCAGATGCTCTACCAACTGAGCTAATGGCTCATTTTGAAAGTGGTGCCGACTAGAGGACTTGAACCCCCAACCTACTGATTACAAGTCAGTTGCTCTACCAGTTGAGCTAAGTCGGCTTGCGACTTCAAAATGGTGGCTCGGGACGGAATCGAACCGCCGACACGAGGATTTTCAGTCCTCTGCTCTACCGACTGAGCTACCGAGCCTTTATGTAAAAAAATGGCGGTCCCGACCGGGGTCGAACCGGCGATCTCCTGCGTGACAGGCAGGCATGTTAACCACTACACCACGGGACCATTTGGTTGCGGGGACAGGATTTGAACCTGCGACCTTCGGGTTATGAGCCCGACGAGCTACCGTGCTGCTCCACCCCGCGATGATAAAATATTTAATTTAGAAAAAATGGAGGAGGTAGAGGGATTCGAACCCCCGCGCGACTCTCGCCGCCTGTCGGTTTTCAAGACCGATCCCTTCAGCCGAACTTGGGTATACCTCCGAGATATAAAGCTTTAGTGGTGGACCTTGTAGGACTCGAACCTACGACCGGACGGTTATGAGCCGTCTGCTCTAACCAGCTGAGCTAAAGGTCCTTTATGGTAGCGGCGGAGGGGATCGAACCCCCGACCTCACGGGTATGAACCGTACGCTCTAGCCAGCTGAGCTACACCGCCATAAAAGATATTAAAATAAGTGGAGCCTAGCGGGATCGAACCGCTGACCTCCTGCGTGCAAGGCAGGCGCTCTCCCAGCTGAGCTAAGGCCCCATGTTTTGGAAAATCGGGAAGACAGGATTTGAACCTGCGACCCCCTGGTCCCAAACCAGGTGCTCTACCAAGCTGAGCCACTTCCCGTTAATAAAAGCGCGCCCGAGAGGAGTCGAACCCCTAACCTCTTGATCCGTAGTCAAACGCTCTATCCAATTGAGCTACGGGCGCATATGGTGCCGAGGGCGGGGGTCGAACCCGCACGGTGGTCACCCACCGCAGGATTTTAAGTCCTGTGCGTCTGCCTGTTCCGCCACCCCGGCATGTCATATTGAAAATTGGAGCGGAAGACGGGATTCGAACCCGCGACCCCAACCTTGGCAAGGTTGTATTCTACCACTGAACTACTTCCGCAAGACATGTATGAGTTATTTTATTAAAAGTGCGGGTGAAGGGAGTCGAACCCCCACGCCAAAGGCGCTAGATCCTAAGTCTAGTGCGTCTGCCAGTTCCGCCACACCCGCATATTAATTTTTAAGAAAAATGGGGCGACTGATGGGAATCGAACCCACGAATGCCGGAGCCACAATCCGGTGCGTTAACCACTTCGCCACAACCGCCATGATTTTCTGGTGCCGACTAGAGGACTTGAACCCCCAACCTACTGATTACAAGTCAGTTGCTCTACCAATTGAGCTAAGTCGGCTAAATGGTGGAGGATGACGGGATCGAACCGCCGACCCCCTGCTTGTAAGGCAGGTGCTCTCCCAGCTGAGCTAATCCTCCATTTGCCTGGCAACGTCCTACTCTCACAGGGACAAGGTCCCAACTACCATCGGCGCTAGAGAGCTTAACTTCCGTGTTCGGTATGGGAACGGGTGTGACCTCTCTGCCATCATTACCAGACTGTATTCATTTAAGACAAGAATCATTGTAACTTATTTAACTTTTAAAGTCAACAAGTTTTTTATATTCTTTCAAAACTAGAT